>MNEF01000015.1 GCA_001917535.1 Candidatus Rokubacteria bacterium 13_1_40CM_69_27 | reverse complement strand
TACACGCGCGACCTCCGCGCCAACACCTTCATGCTGGAGCCAGCGAAGACGCGCGAGTTCGAGCGCGCCATGGCCGAGCTGCAGCAGGGGCTCTGGCTGGTCAAGACCGAGGAGCGCTACGAGCCGACCTTCTCCTACCGCTGGGACCTGCTGGAGGTGTGGCTGCCCGAGGCCACGGCGGAAGGACGGCGGCTCTCCCGGGAGGCCGCGGTGGATCGGCTGGTGGAGCGCTACGCCCGAGGCGCGGTGTTCACCCAGGAGCGGCCGCTCGCGCGGCTGTTCGGCCTGCGGGCCGACGAGGTCGCGGCATCGGTGGCGCGCCTGGTGCGAGGCAGCGCGCTCGCCGAGGGCGAGGTGGCGGGGTGGCCCGGACGGTGGCTGGTGCATCGAGACGTGCGATCACCTTGACACACGTTGGCGCCGGTCCTACATTTCCGGCCATTCCTCAGACCCCACGGCCCAGCGGGATAGAGAGAGGAGCAATCATGGCGGCCACGATCGAGCGGTATTGCGCCAACGGCGTGTACGATCCCCCGGGTTACAGTCAGGCGATCAGGGTGAACGGCGCTCAGACGGTCCTGTTCCTCGCCGGCCAGGTCGCCTACACCCAGGACGGTGGCACCAGCCACCGGGGCGACTTCAAGGGCCAGGCGCGCGAGGTCTTCCGCGCCATCAAAGCGCTCGTCGAGGCTCAGGGGGGGACGCTGGCCAACGTGGTGAAGATCAACACCTACCTGACCGATATCCGCTACCGAGCCGACCTTCTGCCCGTTCGCGAGGAGTTCTTCGGGAAGAAGCTTCCGGCCTCGACGCTCGTGCAGGTGGCGGCGCTGGCCCAGCCGGACTGGCTGATCGAGGTCGAGGCGATCGCCGTCATCTGACGGGATCGCCCGGCGCGGACGGACCCGTGTGAGCGCGCGCGGCGGGCCGGGCTACCGGCTGGTCCGCGGCTTCGCTCGCCTTGTGCTCGATCTCTTCTATCGGCGCCTCGAGGTGGTGGGCGCCGAGCGGGTCTCGGCGAGCGGTCCGCTGATCCTGGCGGCGAACCACCAGAACGCCCTGGTGGACCCGATGCTGCTACTGGCGGCGGTCGAGCGCCGGCTGGTGCCGCTCGCCAAGGCGCCGCTCTTCCGCCATCCGCTCATCGGTCCGTTCCTGCGCCTCGTGGGCGCGATCGCCGTCCACCGGCGCGAGGACCCCGGCTCGGATCCGGCGCTGAACCAGGCGATGTTGCGGTCTGCCATCGAGGGGCTCCAGGCGGGTGGCGCGCTCTTGATCTTTCCCGAGGGCGGCAGCCGGCCCGAGCCCGCGCTCCGGCCGCTCCGCTCCGGCGCCGCCCGCATGCTGCTCGCGGCCGAGGCGGCGAGCGGGGGCGCGCTCGGCGTGTGCTTGGTGCCCGCCGGGCTCGTCTTCCACGGGCCGGGCGGGTTCCGCACGGGCCGCGCGCTGGTCATCATCGGCGAGCCCCTGCCGACCGCGGACTGCGTCGCCCTCTACGCGACGGACCCGGCGGCGGCGGTCCGCTGCCTCACCGACCGCCTGGCCGAGCGGCTCCGAGCCGTGATGGTGGAGGCGGACGATCGCGACACGTTGCAGCTCCTCGAGCTGCTGGGAACGATGTGGCGCCAGGAGTTCGCGGACGCTGCGCGCGAGCCGGCCGCGCGCGCGCAGTGGATGCAGCGGGCAATACGGGCCTACCGATATCTGCAGCGCGCGCAGCCCCGGCGTGCCGCGGGCTTTCGCCGGAGCGTGGAGCGTTACGCCAAGGCGCTGGAGCTGGCGGGCGTCGGAGCGCAGCAGCTCTCGCGCTCCTACGCGCGGGGCGTCGTCTGGCGCTACGCGCTCCGCGAAGGCCTGTCACTCCTGCTGGGGCTGCCCCTGGCGCTCCTCGGCATGGCGCTGCACCTGGCGCCGTACCTGTCGACGGCGGGCGCCGTCCGCGCGCTGCGCCCCGATCCCGACGAGCAGGCGACCTACGCGATCGCTGCCGCGACCGTGCTGTACCCGGCGTGCTGGGCCGTGGAAGGCTGGGCGGCCTGGCGGCTCGGGGGTGGCGTGTGGCTCGCAGCCTTCATCCTCGCCCTGGCGCCGGCGGGCTTCTTCGCCCTCGGCTGGCGGGAGCGTCTCGAGCGGCTGCGGCGGGAGGCGCGCAGCTTCCTGCACTTCCTCCTGCATCGCGATTTCCACCGACGGCTCGCCGCCCGGCGGCGGGCGCTCGTGAATGAGATGACGACCCTCGCCCGCTCGGTGCCCGAGTCCGTGCTGGCCGGCGGTTCCCACGCGCGCTAAGAGCTGATTCGCGCGGGAGCCGGGTGCCTCCCACCGGCGCTGGCACGGCATCCGCATACACGTCGTTGCATGAACTCGATCGTCGGAATCTTCACCGAGCGTGCCGCCGCTGAGCGCCTTGCCGAGCCAGTGCGAGAAGGTTCGCTCGGTCCGGAATCCGGCCGCCGCCAGGACGTCGAGCGCGGCCTCACAATCGCGGGGCCGGACGAAGAGGTCGAGGTCCTTGGTGTCCCGCGCAATGCCCGTGTACCGCTGCAGCGCGTAAGCGCCGCCCACCAGGAACGGAACGCGCGCGTTCGTCAGCGCCGTGAGCGCGGCGGCGTAGAAGGCGGTCGCGTCGGGGCGCAGGACGGACGTGCTCATGGCGCGACGGGGGTTGCACGTCCTGTGCCGCCGAACTGGAGAGAGGTCTGTCAGCGCGGGGGCGTGCGCTGCTTCGCTAGCTCATCGGTAGCGCGGCACTTGCCCTGATCGCGACGCGGGCGGCCTCCTGCTGCCTGGTCACTCGCATCCGCGGCAGCCGGCTCCGCGTGCAGCGGTAGACCGTGCTCTTGCCGACCTTGAGCAGCGCCATGATCTCGGCCTGACTGAGGCGGGCGGTCCGGTAGGCGAGGATGGCGTCGGCCAGGCCGGCGTTGATGGCACCGTTGCCCTGTCGGCGCCAGTGTGCGAGCGCGTCGCGCACTTGATGTCGGCGGCGCTGGCCGAGCCACGAGTAGAGCGTCATCCCCCAGCCGGCGGCCGTAGCGCCCTTGACCTGGGTGAGCCACATGGCTTTCCAGCCGGACCGGGGCGCTTTGACGGGATAGAGCTTCCCTCCAAGGAGAGTCGCAGCTCGCTCGACCACGTCGTGGTCGGCCATCTTGATGCGAATGGTGAAGGATCGTCCATTGATGCTGATGTTACCCTCTCCCTCTACGAGCCCGGCCAGCCATGCGATGTCGATCGGGGTGAGTGCCGAGGAGCCATGCTCCATGACGGCGTGGTCGCGGGAGCGGTCCAGCACGTTGTAGATCGTTTCGCGTGAGACGGCGAAGCGTCGGGCCAAAGCCACTTTTGTCACCTCTCCTGCCGCCCACGCCTCCAGAATGGACCACTCGACGAGCGGCGAGATGCGGACGTAACGCATGGCGCGCCACTTCGATAACGTTCGCTTGACCTGTTCCCGGCGCCGGTGGCCGAGCAGAGGGTAGATCGTCATCATCCAGCCAGCAGCGCTTGGACCCTTGACCTGAGCTCGCCACTGAGGTCGGTGACGATCGGGACAAGGGACCGGACGAGAATACGTTCGACCGTCCATCAACACCGCGGCACGCTCAACAACATCGCGGTCGGTCATGTTGGCGACGATCGCGATCGAACGACCGGACATGGAGAAGTATCCTTCCCCCTCGAGGAGTCCCGCAAGCCACGCGACGTCGACTGGTCGAATCACGGGTCGCTACAGTCCCTCGAACTTCCACAGTTCTGGCACACGATCTTGCACTTTTGCTCCTCCATCCGCTCCCCGCACCGCTCGCAGACGTGCACCCACTCGATCCGGCCGTCGGCGCGGTCGATGGCGCGATCGTCCATCGACGTCAGCCTTGCATCACTGGCGTTCCGAAGTCAACGAGTCTGTGATGCCGTACACTAGGACTCCCATGCCCGACGCTTCCTGGGACGATCCCGAGCTGCTGCGCCACGTCTTCGAGCAGACGCGGGTCATCCGCCGGCCGCTGAGCGGCATCATCACCGGCTACCACGTGCTGCCCTACATCCTCGTCGGCGTCGAGCGGGACCAGCCCGGTCGGTCGGTGGAGGTGCGGGGGCGGATCCGCGTGTCGCCCCGCCTGGTCATCGCCCCCGGGCGGGAGGGGCCGACCTACGGCGAGCTGTTCGGAGAGCGCGAGCTGATGCACCAGGCCCTGGTCGCGCGCGTCTTCAGCTTCCGTTACGCCTCGCGGGTCGCGCTCGAGAGCGAGGAGCTCTCGATCCGCCGCCAGGTGCGGGACCCCGAGGGCCAGCTCGAGCGCGTGCTGGAGGAGCTGGCCCAACGGGAGGTCATCAACACCGGCGTGATCGTGTCTCCCGACGCGCGGTTCTATCCCGTCTCGGTCGACCGGTTCATCCGGGAGATCCTGGACGAGGAGTTCCGGGGCTAGGACCGCAGCCCGCGCCGACGCGGGTCAGACGATCTTCCGCTCGCGAAGGCTCCTGATCGCTGCCGCGTCGTAGCCCAGCCCGCGGAGCACCTCGTCGGTATGCTCCCCCAACGTGGGCGCGGGCCGCCGGATCGCGCCGGGCGTGCCGGAAAGCTTGTAAGGAATGCCAAGGATGCGCGTCCGCCCCGCGCGCGGGTGGTCGACCTCGACCACCATTTGACGCTGGCGTACGTGGGGGTCCGCAAAAACGCGATCGTAGGTCAGGATGGGACCGGCGGGCACTCCGGCCGCCTCGAGGCGTTCGAGCCAGACCGAGGTCGGCGCTTTGGTAAATCGTTCCTCGAGGAGCGCGGCCAGCGCCATGCGATTCTGGACGCGGAGGGCCGGCGTGGCGAAACGAGGGTCGTCGACGAGCGTCTCCAGGCCGAGCAGTCCGCAGATCCGCGGCCAGAAGGTCGGGGAGCCGCCGCCCAGATTGATCCAGCCATCGGCGGTGCGGAACGCCTGATACGGCGCGTTGGTGCGATGCCCCTGGCCCAGACGCGGAGGCACCTCGCCCGTCGCGAAGTGCGCGGCCGCCTCGTACACCGCCCAGGCGATCGGCGTCTCGAGGAGCGAGGCGTCGATGTGCTGGCCCTGGCCCGTGCGGGCGCGCGCCTGCAGCGCGGCCAGGATGGCGAGGGCCGCGAACATTCCGGTGCCGATGTCGGCGACCGGAACGGGCACCGGCAGCGGCGGGCCGTCCTCCTCGCCGTTGATCGACATCAGCCCCGCCATGCCCTGCGCGATGCGGTCAAAGCCTCCGCGCGGGGCGTAGGGTCCGGTCTGCCCGAAGCCCGAGATCGAGCAGTAGATGACGCGCGGATTGAGGGCCCGGACGTCCTCGTAGCCGAGACCCAGGCGGGCCGCCGTCCCCGGGCGCCAGTTCTCGACGATCACGTCGGCGCGCTGGACGAGGCGCTCGGCCAGCGTGCGCCCCTCGGCAGTCTTGAGGTCGATCGTGATGCTGCGCTTGTTGCGATTGACGATCATGAACGGCGCCGACTCGCCGGCGATGTGCGGGCCTCCGGCGCGGGCCTCGTCGCCCACTCCGGGGCGCTCCACCTTGATCACGTCGGCGCCGAGGTCGCCCAGCAGCATCGCGCAGTAGGGGCCGGCCAGCTGGTTGGTGAGGTCGAGCACGCACAGGCCGTCGAGGGCGCCGGGACGCATCTGGGTCGAGTGTACCGCACTCGGCGAGGCGCTCTCGTCGCCTTGACACGTCGGAAGTCGGATGCTATCTGTGATGCGCACTTATCGCTCCTGGAGGGATTCCCATGCGACTCAGAGGGCTCGTGGCTCTTGTCTGGGCCGCCGCAGTCTTCGGGGCGAGTCTCCCCGTCGATGCGCAGGCGCCGGGACCGATCCGGATCGGGGCGTCACTGTCGCTGACAGGCACGTACGCGAAGCTCGGGAACTACCAGCACGAGGGTTACAAGCTCTGCGCCAAGCAGGTGAACGACAAGGGCGGGCTGCTCGGCCGGAAGGTCGAGTTCGTCGTCTACGACGACCAGTCCACTCCGGCGACCGGCGTGCGCCTGTACGAGAAGCTCATCACCGAGGACAAGGTGGACGCGGTGGTCGGGCCGTATTCGTCGCCGATCACTGAGGCCGTAGCGAACGTGACGGAGAAGTACAAGAAGGTGATGGTGACGCCGCTCGCCGCCACCACCTCCATCTTCAAGCGCCCGCCCGACAAAAAGCGCCACTACATCTTCATGGTGATCTCGCCCGCTGAGGTCTATCTGGAAGGGCTGATCGACATGGCGGCCAAGCGCGGGCTCAAGACGGTGGCCATCGTCAACGAGGATACGCTCTTCTCCAAGGCCGCCGCCTCCGGGGCCGCCGACCTGGCGAAGAAGAAGGGCATGCAGGTCGTCTTCCAGGAGGGCTACCCGAAGGGGAACCAGGACTTCTCGGCCCTGCTCACGAAGATCCGGGCGGCGAACCCGGACGTGCTGGCCGCCTCCACCTACTTCGACGACGCCGTCGCCATCACCCGGCAAATGAAGGAACTGAACCTCAATCCCAAGATGTACGGGATCACCGTGGGCGGCGACCTGCCCGAGTTCTACGACCTTCTCAAGCAGAACGCCGAGTACATCTACGGCGCCACCCAGTGGGAGGCGACGCTGCCCTATCCCGGCAACAAGGAGTTCGCCGAGGCCTACACGAAGGAGTTCGGGCGGGAGCCGGTGTATCACTCGGCCGCGGGCTACGCCGGCTGCGTCATCTACCTGGACGCCGTCAAGCGGGCCGGCACCCTCGACGCCGACAGGGTCCGGGAGGTGCTGCTCAGGCTGGAGACGAAGACGGCGTTCGGAGATTTCAACGTTGATCAGGACGGGTTCCAGGTCGCCCACAAGATGGTGATGACCCAGTGGCAGGGGGGGAAGAAGGTCATCGTGTGGCCGGACGACCTGGCGCAAGCCAAGCCGCGCTTCCCGATGCCGGCCTGGAACCAACGCTGACCGATCGTCTGACGCAGGCAGGGGGACGGGGCTCACGGCTTCGAAAGGCCACTCGCCGTGGAGCCTCGTCCCCCTGCCTGCGTAACTCGGCGGGCGCTCTGATTCCGGGCGGCGGCGGGGGCGCGGTGGGCCGCCGCCAGGTCGGCCGGCGCGTCTTGCATCCATGAACGTCGTCATCACGCCGGTGATGATCGGGCAAGTGATCATCTCCGGGATCCTCGTCGGCACGCTCTACTCGATGGTCGCCCTGGGGCTGGCGCTGATCTTCGGCGTCATGCGCGTCATCAACGTGGCCCACGGGCCGCTGCTGATGCTAGGCGCCTACGCCACCTACTTCCTCTACTCGGCCTTCGGGCTGAATCCGTATCTGACGGTGCCGATCACGATGCTCCTGCTGTTCGTGGTCGGCGTGGTGCTCCAGCGGACGCTCGTCTTCCGAGTCGTCGGGGCGCCGGAGCTGGCGTCGCTCCTGCTGACCTTCGGCATCTCGATCGCGCTGGTGAACCTCGCCCAGCTCGCCTTCACCTCCGACCTCCGGGCGGTCGAGTATCTGACCGGCTCTTACATCGTCGGCCCCTTCGCCTTCTCCAAGTCGCGGCTCATCGCCTTCGTGTTCGCGGCCGCCGTCAGCGGCCTGGCCTTCCTGTTCTTGCAGAGGACGAAGCTCGGCAAGGCCATTCGCGCCACCTCCCAGAGCCGCGAGGTCGCGATGGTCTGCGGCATCGACGTCGACCGCATCCACCTGTTCACCTTCGGCCTGGCCACGGCGCTAGCGGCCGCGGGCGGCGCGCTGATCGCCGTGATCGTCGCCATCCAGCCGGAGATGGGGGGGGTCTGGACGTTCAAGTCCTTCCTCGTGATCGTTCTCGGCGGCGCCGGGAACTATCCGGGGGCGCTGCTGGGCGGGATGCTCCTGGGCCTGGTGGAGCAGCTCGCCTCGCTCTTCCTGACGACGCAGCTCAGCGAAGTGGTCGCCTACCTGCTGCTGGTGTTGGTCCTCCTCGTGCGGCCGACCGGCCTGTTCGGCGGGCGACAGACGTGACGCGCGCGTTCCTGGGTGCCTTGGGCGTCGCCCTGGCCGCGCTGGCCCTCTACCCGTTCTTCGGCACGGGCTACGGCGTGCGGGCGACGCTCCAGATCTTCATGTGGATCGCGCTGGCGGGTTCCTGGAACCTCATCTCGGGGCTCACCGGCTACGTGTCCTTCGGCCACGTCGCCTTCTTCGGCGCGGGCGCCTACGCGGGCGCCATCCTCGTCGCCAAGGTCGGGTGGTCCTGGCCGGCGGCGTCCCTGGTGGGCGGGGTCGCCGCCTGCGTGCTGGCGCTGGTGATCGGCTATCCCTGTCTGCGCCTGAAGGGGCCCTACTTCGCCATCGCCATGCTCGGCCTCAACGAGGTGCTGCGGGCGCTGGTGTCGTACTTCGAGGGTCTCACCGGGGGCGGGTCGGGGCTGTCGCTGCCGACCCTCGACGCGACGATCCCCATCTACTACGTGATGGGGGTCCTGGCCGCGGCGGTGACCCTCCTCACCTACCTGATCATCACCTCGCGATTCGGCCTGCGCCTCATGACGATCCGCGAGGACGAGGTAGCGGCCGAGGCGCTGGGGATCGACACCGCGCGCCACAAGCTCTACGCCTTCCTGCTCTCGGCGGCCGGGCCGGGCATCGCCGGCGCGCTCACCGCCCGCGACCAGGGCTACATCGAGCCGATCAGCGTCTTTCCGCTGGCCATGACGATCACGATGATCGTCATGGTCCTCTTCGGCGGCAAGGGGACCGTGTGGGGCCCGGTGCTGGGCGCCGTCGTGCTCTTCGTCTCCCAGGAGTTCGTGTGGGCCCGATTCCCCTACCTCCACCAACTCCTCTTCGGCGCGATCATCGTCGCGGTCGTGCTCCTCATGCCCCGGGGCGTGCTGGGCATCTTGCAGATGAAGTACCGGTTGCCCAGGACCATCTGATGGCGACGGCGGCGCTGGAGATCGAGGGGCTGCGCAAGAGCTTCGGCGGCGTCCTGGCCGTCAACGGCGTCTCGCTGCGTCTCGAGCCCGGCCGCATCTACGGCCTCATCGGCCCCAACGGCTCGGGCAAGACGACGCTCTTCAACTGCATCACCGGCCTCGAGCGGCGCGACGAGGGGCGCGTGTTCTTCAACGGTCAGCCGATCGACGGGCTCAAACCCTACCAGATCGCCCGCCAGGGCATCGGTCGCACCTTCCAGGTGATCCGTGTCTTCCCCGAGCTGACGGCGCTCGAAAATCTATTGGTGGTGACCCAGGGCGACCGAGCGGCGGCCATGGAGCGGGCCCTCGAGCTGCTGCGCTTCGTCAAACTCGAGGGGCTCAAGGGCGAGTTCGCCGGAAACCTGTCCTATGGCCAGCAGAAGCTGGTGGAGTTCGTTCGCATGCTCATGCGGGATCCCTCGCTGATCCTGCTCGACGAGCCGGCGGCCGGCGTGAACCGCACGCTCCTCAACGACCTGCTCGACGCCGTGCGCCGGCTCAGAGACCAGGGCAAGACCGTGCTGCTCGTCGAGCACGACATGAAGGTCGTCATGGGGCTCTGTGAGACCGTCTTCGTGCTGGACCACGGCGAGAAGATCGCCGAGGGGTCGCCGGGCGCGATCCAGATGGACGAGCGTGTCATTGAAGCCTACTTCGGTCGCTAAGGCATCGGAGGGGGCGGACGTTACGGCCCCCTCCGAAACCTCCCCCAGGACGGATTGCGCGGGCGGAGCCCGCGCTCGAGAGGATGGCGCCGGCGAAGCCGGCGCTCGAAAAGACAGCCTTCGGGAGGACGGCGGTCGAAAGACCGCCATGTGGGTGGGCGGGGCGCTGCTCGCTCTCTTCGCGGTGCTGGCGGTCGGGCTCGGCTGGCGGTCGCGTGCCTGGCCGCTGATCCACGATGCGCCCATCATGCACTACATCGCGTGGCGCATCGCCGAGGGCGCGGCGCCCTATCGCGACCTCTTCGACATGAACGGCCCCGGCGTGTACCTGCTGCACCTGGCGGTGCTGCGCCTCGGCGGTCCCGGCGACTTCGCCTGGCGCGCGTTCGATCTCGCGTGGCTCGCGGTCGGCGCGCTGGCGGTGGGGGCGCTCGCCGCGCCCTGGGGGCTGGTCGCGGCGGCGGGGGGCGGGCTGTTCTTCGTCGTGCACCATTTGGCGGGCGGCGCCTGGCAGGCGGGCCAGCGCGACTTCCTGCTATGCCCGCTGCTCCTCCTGGGGGCCCTCGGCGTGGCCAGGTGGCTCGAGTGCCCACGCCAGGCGACCTCTCTCGCATGGGGCGGACTGGCCCTGGGTGCATCGATCGCCATCAAACCTCACGCCGCGCTCTTCGCCGCGACGCTGGGAGTCGTCGTGCTGGTCGGTGGCTGGCGCGCGGGCGCCGCCCTGCCGGCGACGATCTTCGTCACCGGCGTCGCGCTGCCTCTGCTGGCAGTCGTCGGCTGGGTGGCGGCCCTGGGCGCGCTGACGGAGTGGCGCACCGTCGTCCTCGACTACCTGGTGCCGCTCTACTCGCGCCTGGGTCGTCCCGCCCACTGGGGGTTCCACCGGTGGCAGGCGTGGATTCCCGTCGGCGTCGCCGTAGCGCTCAGCCTCGTCAGCGCCGCCGCCCGTCGCCGGTTCACGCCCCGCCACAGCGTCGCCGCGCTCGGCCTCGCCTACGGGGTCGTGCACTACGTCGGACAGGGCAAGGGCTGGGAGTACCACGTGTACCCGCTGGCGGCCTTCGCCGCCGCCCTGCTGTTCTCGGAGCTGGAGCCGATGCTCCGCTCACGCCGATGGGTGGCGGGGTCGCTGCTGGGCGGCAGTCTCGCCGCTCTCGGGCTCCTGTTCGGCGCCAAGGGGGTCGAGGCCGGTGACGCGGAGTGGATCCGCGACAAGGAGCGGCGCGTGAGCGCCGTCGTCCGCGAGCTCGACGGGCGCCTGGGGCCCGGCGACCTGGTCCAGGTGCTCGACACCACCGAAGGGGGCGTGCACGCGCTGCTCCGGCTCCGGGCGGTGCAGCCCACGCGGTTTCTCTACGACTTTCCTCTCTTCCACGACTTCAGCGCCCCGGTGATCCAGCGGCTGCGCGCCGAGTTCATGCGCGATCTGGGGCGCCGCCCGCCGCGGTTCATCGTGCTCTTCCGGCGGGGCTGGCCGGGCGGCGGCGCCGAGCGCGTCGAGGCGTTCCCCGAGCTCCATCACCACCTGGCGGCGGCCTACCGGCTCCACGCGCAGGGCGACGGGTACATCGTCTATGCGAAGCGAGACGATTCGTAGCATCATCCGGGCCTACGACGACCCCATCGTCCGCGCCTACTGCTGGGCTCGCTTCTGGATCCTGCGCCAGCGGTTCCTCGACGAGATCGGTCAGTACCTGCCCCCGGCGGGGGCGGTGCTCGACATCGGCTGCGGCTTCGGTCTCTTCTCGCTCTATTACGCCGCCACCGGCCCGCGCCGCTTCATCCGAGGGCTCGACATCAACGGGCGCCGGATCGCGCTGGCGCGGCGCGCCGCCGCCCGCCTGGGGCTCGACAACGTGAGCTACGAGGAAGGGGACGCCCGCGACTTCAAGGGCGACGGCGAGGTGCTGGCCGCCTACATGCTCGACATCGTGCACCACATCCCGCCCCCGGCGGTGGCGCCGCTGCTCGCCCAGCTCCACCGAAGCCTGCCGCCGCGCGGGCTCCTGCTCCTCAAGGACGTCGACACGCGCCCGGCGCCCAAGCGCTGGTTCACGTGGGCACTCGACAAGGCGATGGCGCCCGGCAGCCCCGTCCACTACTGGAGCGCGGAGGCATTGAGCGGAATCCTCGAATCGAGCGGCTTCACCGTCCATCGCCACCTCATGGTCGACGTGCTGCCCTACCCCCACATCCTTTATATCTGCGAGGCCCGTCCATGAAGGATGGAGCCCTGCTGACAGCCGAGAAGATCACCGGAGGCTACGGCAAGATCGACATCCTGCACGATGTGTCGCTGTCCGTGCGGCCGGGCGAGATCGTCAGCATCATCGGGCCGAACGGCGCCGGGAAGTCGACCGCGTTCAAGACGATCGTGGGGTTGCTCCGCCCGCGGACCGGCACCATCAATTTCAACGGCGAGGACATCACGGGGCTGCGGCCCGACCTCGTGCTGCGGCGGGGCCTCGCCTACGTCCCCCAGGGGCGCATCGTCTTCCCCCAGATGACGGTACTCGAGAACCTCGAGATGGGCGCCTACATCGTGACCGAGACCGCGCGCGTCACCGCCGCGCTTGAGCGCGTGTACGCGCTGTTCCCGGTGCTGGCCGAGCGCCGGAAGCAGAAGGCCGGCACCATGTCGGGCGGCGAGCAGCAGATGGTGGCCATCGGCCGCGCGCTGATGACGGTGCCGAAGCTCATCCTGCTCGACGAGCCGTCGCTCGGGCTGGCGCCCAAGTTCGTGACCCTCATCTTCGAAAAGCTCGTGGAGATGAAGCGGGCCGGCTACACCCTGATGCTGGTCGAGCAGAACGCCGCCCGGGCCCTGGCCATCGCCGACCGCGGCTACGTCCTCGAGCTGGGGCGGAACCGGTTCGAGGGTCCGGGCCAGCGGCTGCTGGCCGATCCCGACGTCAAGCGACTGTACCTGGGCGGATGAGCCGCGTCACGCTCGTGCTCTGCGTGTACAACCAGCTCGCCTTCACCCGCGCCTGCCTGGAGAGCCTGCGGGCGACGCCCGAGCCTTTCGACCTCATCGTGATCGACAACGGCTCGACGGACGGCACCCGCGAGTTCTTCCAGCGGTTCGGCTACCCGTTCCCGCTCCGCTACGACGCGTCGGGGAGCAACGCCTCCGTCATCGCCGCGCTGAACCGCGGATGGCGGCTGGCCCGGACCGAGTTCGTCTGTCTGCTGCACAACGACACCGAGCTGGTGGAGCCGGCCTGGCTCGGGCGCCTGCTGGCTGCGCTGGCCAAGCCGGAGATCGGCCTGGCCGGGCTGTACGGCGCCAAGCGGATCCGGAAAAACGGGCGCTTCGCGGGGCGGACGATCGTCCACAGCCTCGCCGGGGGCCCGACGGTGAAGGCGCCGTGGGAGGAGGTCGCCGTCGTCGACGCCGTGTGCCTCAGCCTGCGCCGCGACCTGATGGAGGCGGTCGGCGGCCTCGATGAGGGTTATGGTTTCTTCCACGGCATCGACCGCGACCTGTCCATGGCGGTCAGGGAGACGGGACACCAGTGCGTCGTCGTGCACGCGCCCTTTCATCACCGTGGCGGCGGAACGCGCACACGGGACTTTGCGGAGCGGCCCGACCGCGAGCGGGCCGACCTGGCCCAGCGCGAAGCGGCGCTGCAGCGGTTCGTCCGGAAGTGGGGCCACCGGCTGCCGTGCGACGTCCGCCCGGTGGGCAAGCGCCTGGGCGACTGGATCCGCGCGCACGTCGTGCGTCGTCACAGCTAGGGGTGTGTCGGAGTAACACGGTTCGAGCGCGGGCGAAGCCCGCGCCATCCTTCCTGGGGGAGGTCTCGGAGGGGGCCGCCGAGGCCCCCTCCGACCTGGCTAGCGGGGGACCAGGGCCCGTCGCACGACCGCGCGGACCTGGTCGAGGGCGAAGGGCTTGGACACGAGGAAGTCGACCCCGCGCTCCTGGATCTCCTCGAGAGACAGCCGGTCCCCCCAGCCCGTCACCAGGACGACCGGCGTCCGCGGGCGCTGGCGCTTTACGTGATGCGCCACGTCCCAGCCGGTGAGGCCCGGCATCCCCAGATCGGTGATCACGAGGTCGAACGTCTCCGCGTCGAATCGGGTGATGCCCTCGCGCCCGTCCCCGGACACGGTCACCCGGTACCCATCGCGCGTAAGCGTCTCCATGAGGATGGCGCGGACGTGCGGCTCGTCGTCGATGACCAGCACCCGGGCGCCGGGCCGTGGCGGCGCCGGGGCCAGCGGCGCCGGCGGTGCGACGGGTTCCCGCGCCACCGGCAGCCGGATGGTGAACGCGGTGCCCTGGCCCGGGCGGCTCTCGACGTCCACCTCGCCGCCGTGCCGGACGATGATCCCGTACATCACGCTCAGCCCGAGCCCGCTGCCCTTCTCCCCCTTGGTGGTGAAGAACGGCTCGAACATCCGCTGACGGACCTCCTCGGTCATTCCGACACCGGTGTCCGCGACCACGCAGCGCACGTGGTCGCCCTCGCCGCTCGTCGCCAGCGTGATCTGGCCGCCTCTGGGCATGGCGTCCAGCGCGTTGAGCACGACGTTGGTCAGCGCCTCGCGCAGCTCGTAGGGATCGCCGGCCACCGGCGGCACCGGCGCGGTCTCCACGCGCACCTCGTACGAGATGCCCCTCGCCTCGGCGTCGTCCTTCCAGCGGGGTCGGGTCAGCTCCACCACCTCGCGAATGAGCTGATTCAGCTCGACCGACTGGAACGGCCGGTCGCGCCGCTTGCGCGCAAACTCCATGATCCGCCGGATGGTCCGCGCGCCCTCCGTCGCCGCCTCCTCGATGACGCGCAGCTGGCGGCGCAGCTCGGGATCGTCGGTCTGGTTGAGGAGGAGCTGGGCCCGGCCCAGGACGACGGCCAGCGTGTTGTTGAAGTCGTGGGCGAGCCCGCCCGCCATTTCGCCCAGGGCCCGAAGCCGCTCGGCCTGCACGATGCGTCGCTGCGAGGCTTCGACCTTGGCCAGCGCGGCCCGCAGCTCCGCGTAGAGCCGGTTGTTCTCGAGGGCGACGGCTGCCTGCGAGGCGACCGAGCACGCGAGATCCTCGAAGCGGGCGGGGAAGGGGCGTGCCTCCCGCTCGATCTCTTCCCGGGTGCCGAAGCGCCGCCCCGGATCCAGCTTGCAGTTGATGAGCTGGAGCACGCCGATGGTGCGGCCATCGGGGGTCTTCATCGGCACCACGAGCATGGACTTCGTACGGTAGCTGGTCTGCCCGTCGTACTTGCGATCGATCTCGAAGGGCGTCCCCGGGAGTGCGGCGTAGGCGTCCTGAAGGTTCAGCACCTCTCCCGTGAGCGCGACATGGCCGGCCACGCTCTGGGAGTCCACCGGCAGGGTGCTCCCCTCGAAGGGCGCCGGGAAGCTATCGTTCTGGACGACGATGAAGCGGAGTTGCCGAGACCCCTCCGGCTCCTCCTCCACCAGGTACAGGGACCCGGCGTCGGCCTGCGTGATCTCTCGCGCCTTCGAGAGGATCAGCCCGAGCAGGGCCGTCGTGTCCCGCTCGGCCGAAAGCGCGATGCCGATGGCATTCAGCTTCTGGGACTCCGCGGTCAACCGCTCCAGGTGCGCCTTCGTACGCTCCTGCTCCTCGCGGAGCTGCGCGTGCAGGAAGGCGTTGGCGAGCGCCTGCGCGATGATGCCGGCGGGCAGCGTGTTCACGAGGTAGGCGTAGACGTGCTCCGACGGAGTCGCCGGCAGGCTGCTGGCGTCGCCGAGCACGACGATCTCGAGCGCCGCGTGTCGCCGCTTGAGGACGAGCGCCCGTTCGAGCTGGTCGATCACGGCGTCGACGAGAATCACCGCGGGGGTATTGACAGCGTCGGTCGCCTCGCCCAGCGTGACCCGGTGGTAGTTGTCGGGTAGTCGGGCGACCAGGCGTGCCACCGCTGCCCCCGCAAAGTAGGAGACTCGGTAGATCATGGGCTCACCGGTGGCGCCGTCGGGTGGCGAGACTCTCGGGCGAGTCGTTGGTGGACGAGGGCACTGCCCTTGCCACCTGCTCCCTTCGGTGCTCGGCGTGACGCCTCCAAAGGAGGGCAATTCTAGCAGATCGACGCGGGCCGTCTTCGTCTTCGGCAACCCGGCTCATCTCGCCCGCCCCGCAGTTAGGGCGCGCGCGACGCTTGGCATCGGAGAGGGTGGCGCGAGCGCTGGTACGGATGGGGCGCTTCACGCGTTTCGCAAGTCCGCGTCTTGATTGGTTCTTCCCTTTGACAACAGGTTTGCGACCGGCCTGATCCGTGGGGCCAATCAACCGGGCGTTGCGCTGAGCGGAGGCACGCTCAGCGTCATGAGCATCCGAAGCGAGCGTTCGCAGGCGAGCGGGAGTTGAGGCGATTCGGGATCGCACCTGCAATGAGCGACGACAGCGCCACATCTCCCCAGCGTGGAGCGTCGCACATGCGAACGGCGGGCGATGCCGGACGCGCCGCGCGGTCCGCCCCGGAGTCCCGCAGGGGCTTCACGCTGAGCCAAACCTCTAGTTATGACGTTTCTGACACCTGGGGTCTGCGTCCCCGAATGAATGATGAGTTGTCCTCTTGACATTCGAGCCAACTCCAACGTAGAGTCCGCCAACTTTCGCAACGGCTGGAGGAAGGAAGACGCTATGCCGGCTACGCTGCGCCTCACTCTATTCGCGTTGATGTTTTGCGTCGCGGTTTCCGTTGGCGGTCCGGGTGCGGCGACCATCGCGGACGCTCAGGGCAACCCAAGCGCGGGTGGCGCGTACACCTTCACGATCACGAGGACGTGTACGAGCTCGAATCTCCCATTCCTGGGGCCGGATTTCTCGATTCCGCTGCCGCTGGCCCCGCCTGGTCCCGCGGTTCTTTTCCGAGCTGTCTCAGGAGTCATCACCGATGACCGCGATGGGGGCAGGACGCTCACCGACCACAGCAGCGCTACCAAAGTCATCACGGTCCCCGGTGGTGGCCCGCGAGCCGTCAGCGCCATCGCCTGCACCTTCACATACGCCGTGTAAGCTCGGGGGGGCCGTTGATGGCGGGACTTACCGAGGAAATCAGGGCCGAAAAGACGACGGAGTAGGATTTGGTGGAGCTGAGGGGATTCGAACCCCTGACCCCAAGACTGCCAGCCTTGTGCTCTCCCAACTGAGCTACAGCCCCACGCGCCGGATCACGTTACAGGTCAGCAAAAAAACTGTCAAGAAAACACCGAACGGCTCTAAGAGTGGTACCGGGGAGGGGAGTCGAACCCCTACGCCCTTGCGGGCAGGGGCTTTTGAGGCCCCCGCGTATAGCCAGTTCCGCCACCCCGGCACTTGCCGCTTCGGCGCCGACTTATATTACCACCGGCCGACCAGGGCCAGGCCGGCGCGAGGTATTTCGAGGCACGCCCTCTTGTACGGACTGGTATACCGAACTGCCGAAGCCGCCGCCCAATCGTGATTGCTCTGCATCCGAGCCGCGCCGCGATCTGATCCATCGTCAAGCGCTCGTCGACATACAGCCCCCGCAGCGTCTCCGGCTCGATCGGCACGTTACGACGGGTGCATCCATGCGGAGCATCACGTCAGGCTCGTCATCCGTCAATGTCTGACGTCGCTGACACCCTCGACGCACAGCACTGCAGATTGCTGTTACCGGAGCGCTGGCAGCGCCTGCCGATCTCTCCAGAACCCCGCCCACGGATCGCGCCCCGCCAGGCGGCGATCGAGCGTTCGCAGATTGTACTGCGCGGGATCGAGCTTCGAGTCGACCTCGTCCCAGTCGAGCGGCATGGAGCGGCGCCTAGAGCTCACGCGCGTTCCAAGTGCACTCCGAGGGTTTCTTGTCGTGACGAAGACCGAGAAAGGCCGGCTGGCGGAGCTTGCCGTCCGCCGTCCACTCGGCGAAGGCGATTTGGGCCACGAGCTCCGGGCGGACCCAGGTGGCGCCTGCCTCCCGGGGCGCCGGGCGGAAAGGAGGCTCGTCGGTCTGAAGGGCGCGCATCCGGGCGGACAGATCCGCCAGCGTCTTTTCGGAAAATCCGGTGCCGACCTTGCCGACGTACCGGAGGGCCGGACACCGCCGATGACGAACTCCGCCTCCTTGCGGCACTTCACCTTGAGCCAGCTCCGCGAGCGCCGTCCCGGCTCGTAAGGAGAGGCGTCGTCCTTGGCGATGATGCCCTCCCAGCCGCGCTTCTGGGCGACGCGGTAGGCGGTGAGCCCGTTGGGCGGCAGCCGGCGCGCGCGCAGCAGGACGCCGCGGCGCGGGGGGACGATCGTCTCGAGGGCGCGGCGGCGTTCGGCGAGCGGTCGCCCCAGCAGCTCCACGCCGTCGCGCTCGAGGCAGTCGAAGATCGGGAAGGCAGGCCGGATCCGTTCGCCCAGTGCCCGCCGCTGGAGGAGCTGGAAGCGCGAGACGCCGTGGCGATCGAAGGCCACGATCTCGCCGTCGAGCACGAAGTCGCCGTCCGGGAGCCCCTCCAGGGCCGCCCCGATCTCGGGGTGCTCCGCGGTGATGTCCCTGAGGTTGCGCGAGTACAGGCGCACCCGCCGTCGGCGGCGGTAGGCGAGGGTGCGGACGCCGTCGTACTTCTCCTCGTAGACCCAGCCCGGCCGGTCGAAGGGTTGCGGCACCAGCGTCGCCAGCATCGGGGGAATCGGCTCCCTCATCGTCGGCGCGCACTCTTCGGGGGATCGCCGGATGCCGCCTTGGCGACGTCGCCTCCCTCGTCGGCGGCGATCTGCGCGAGGGTGCGCCCGGTCAGCATGGACGTGGGCGCGGACACGGCGATGTCCCTGGTGGAGGCGTAGCGGTCGCGGCGCTTGATCAGGAGCCAGTGGCGACCGCGGAGGCGGAGGAGGGTCCAGCCTCCCTTGAGCTTCCGGCCCTGCAGCGTGAACGTGAGCTGGTCCTTCCGGAGGGCGGCGGCGACATCCGTTCCGTCGACCGGCCGGTAGGTGCCGCGATCCCACACCATCACCGTGCCGCCCCCGTACTCGCCCTCCGGGATGATGCCCTCGAACCCCGCATAGTCGACGGGGTGGTCCTCCACCGCCACCGCGAACCTCTTGACGGCGGGGTCCAGCGAGGGCCCCTTGGGGACCGACCAGGATTTCAGGACGCCGCCGGCCTCGAGCCGGAAGTCGTAGTGGAGCTGGCGGGCCCGATGCTTCTGAACGACGAAGAGTTGGCCGGACGTCGACCTCCGCCGCCGCGGCGCGGGCTCAGGCGTCTTCTCGAAGCGCCGCTTGGTCCGGTACCGCTCGAGCGCGACGTTCGCCATCGCCGCCGGGGCCTCCTGAGGATCAGTGTCGCGCACGCGTCCAGCCCGCCCGGTATAATCGCCTCAGAATCGCCGGGCCCTCCCGGCGGCCGCTGTCACGGGGTGCAGGAATGGGTGAGCGGACCTTCGCCGAGGACGTCACGCAGCTCGGGTACGGCGCCGGGCAGATCCTGCGCGGCGAGGGCATCCTGGCCATCACCAAGGCCCTGCTCCAGTCGGGCGTCAGCTACGTCGGCGGCTATCCAGGGGCGCCCATCTCTCATCTGCTGGACGTCATGGCCGACGCCAACGCGCCGCTGCTCACGCCGATGGGGATCTACTTCGAGCAGTCGGGGAGCGAGGCTGCCGCCGCGGCGCTGCTGGGGGCGTCCATCAACTACCCGATGCGCGGCGCCGTCACCTGGAAGTCGGTGGTGGGGACCAACGTGGCGTCGGACGCGCTCTCGCACGTCGCCTCCGCGGGCGTCATCGGCGGCGCCCTCATCGTCATCGGCGAGGATTACGGAGAAGGCGCCAGCATCCTCCAGGAGCGCACGCACTCCTCGGCGTTGAAGTCGAGCGTGCCCCTCATCGATCCCCGGAACAGCCTGCCGTCGTTCGCGCGCTTCGTGGAGGAAGGCTTCGGCCTCAGCGAGGCCTGCCAGGAGCCAGTCTTCTTTTCGATCCGCATCCGCGCCTG
>MNEF01000016.1 GCA_001917535.1 Candidatus Rokubacteria bacterium 13_1_40CM_69_27 | reverse complement strand
CGCCGCTCACGTGCAGGCCGAGCGCGCGGAACCGGGGGCTGTCGCGGTTGATCAGCGCGGCCGCCCCGAACTTCTCCTGAAAGCGGCGCAGCTCACCCCGCGTGGCCGGCCGCTCTTCGAGATCGACGAAGTGCACGGCGATCCGCCGCTCGGAGAAGAAGCGCAGCGCCTTGCGGCTGTCCTGGCAGCCCTGGAAGCCGAAGACCTGGACGCTCACGGGCTCCGCCTGGCCCGCTCGGCGCGCTCCCGCAATCGTTCCCACGCCGGCCAGGGCACGGCCGGCGTCCCCAGGGGATTCGTGCGGCCGCTCTGGGGTCCGTGATAGTCGGAGCCGCCGGTGGCCACCAGATCGAGCCGGCGGCACATCTCGAGATAGGCCGACGTCTGTGCGGCCGAGTGCTCGGCGTAATAGGCCTCGATGCCCATGAGCCCGGCCCTCACCAGGTCGGGGATGAGCGCGTCACGGTCGGCGAGCCCGGGATGGGCGAGCACGGGGACGCCGCGGGCCTTCCGGAGCACCGCCACCGCGGCGGCCGGAGTCAGGCGCCGCCGCGGCACGTTGGCGGGCCCGTTGGATTTCAGATATCTGTCGAAGGCCTCGCGCACGGACTTCACGTAGCCGCGCTTGACCATCACCTGCGCCACGTGGGGCCGACCCGCCGAGCCCTCCTTCACGAGGGCGAACACGTCGGCGGGATCGATCGGCACGCCCAGTTCGGCCAGGCGCTCGGCGATGCGATGGACGCGCGCCACCCGCTCGGCGCGCTGCTCGCGCAGGAAGTCCTGGAACCACGGCGCCTCGTGCTCGACGAAGTAGCCGAGGATGTGGATCTCGGCGCCCTCGACGTCGCAGTTGATCTCCAGGCCTGGCACGATGGTGAGCGGCGGGTGCTGGGCGGCCTCGGCCAGCGCCTCGGCCAGCGCCTCGGTGGAGTCGTGGTCGGTGATGGCCAGCACCTGGACGCCGTGCTCCACCGCCTTCAGCACCAGCTCGCGCGGCGTCAGCGTTCCGTCGGAGGCGGTCGTGTGCGTGTGGAGATCGACGCGCCCGGTCGTCATGTCGTGAGGTAGGTCAGGATGGTCCTCACCGCCACTCCGGTGCCGCCTTTGGGAGCCAGGGCCAGGTCCTTTTCGCTGAAGGCCGGGCCCGCGATGTCCAGGTGCGCCCACGGCGTCGATCCCGCGAACTCCTTGAGGAAGAGCCCGGCGGTGATCGCGCCGCCCCCCCGCGGACCGACGTTGTTGAGATCGGCCACCTCGCTCTTGAGGTGCTCGCGATACTCGTCGATGAGCGGTAGCTGCCACACGCGCTCACCCGCCTGCGCGGCGGCCGCCAGCAGGCGATCGGCGAGGTCCTGGTCGCTGGCGAAGAGCCCGGAGCAGAGCGGCCCCAGCGCCACCACGCAGGCGCCCGTGAGCGTGGCCAGGTCGATGATCTCCTCGGGCTTGACGCGGGTGTTCGCGTAGCACAGCGCGTCGGCGAGGGTCAGGCGTCCCTCCGCGTCCGTGTTGCCCACCTCGATGGTCGTGCCGTTCATCGCGCGCAGGACGTCGCCGGGCCGGATCGCCGAGCCCGACGGCATGTTCTCGGTGGCGGCGATGATCCCGTGCACCTCGACGGGCGCCTGGAGCTGCGGGAGGGCCCGCATGATCCCCAGCACCGCGGCGGCGCCCGACATGTCGTCTTTCATCCGCAGCATGCTCTCGGCCGTCTTGAGGTCGAGCCCGCCGGCGTCGAAGGTGATGCCCTTGCCGATGACGGCGACGCGCTTGCGGGTCCGGCCGGCCGGCGTGTAGGCGAGGTGGATGAACTTCGGAGGCTGCTGGCTACCGGCGGCGACGCCGAGGAAGGCGCCCATGCCCATCTTCTGACACTCGGCACGCTCGTAGACGCGAAGCCGGAGCCGCCCCTCCTTGGCGACCTCGGCGGCGACCCGGGCCAGCTCGGCCGGATGCGCCTCGTTGGCGGGCGCGTTGACCAGATCGCGCGCGAACCATGTCGCCCGCGCGAAGACCTCCCCGCTACGCGCGCCCTCGGCGACGTCGCGCGCAACGCGGCTATCCGGTGCCAGGACGCGCAGCTCCTCGACGGCCTTGTCGGTTTTCTCGCGCTTGTAGCGGTCGAAGGTGTAGGTGCCGAGGATCGCCCCCTCGACGACGGCGTGCGCCCGCTGGCGGGCCGGCAGCCGCTCTCCCAGCAGGTCCACCGCGACCGTCCGCGCTCCCAGGTCTCGCGCCCGCCGCAATCCGGACGCCGCCGCCCGGCGCACGATCTCGAGCGTCACGTCCTTGCCTTCGCCGAGGCCGACTATTATGACGAGCGGTGCTGGGATCACGCGGGCCGCGCCTGAACGGCCGGCGGTGTGCACGTGGGTCACCTGTCCCACCTTGGCCTGGAACTTCTCGGCGTCGAGCACCGCCTTGAGCTGGCCCTCGGCGCGGCGGTCGAGCGCGGCCAGGCCGGTCGGCAAGGCTTTGGCCTCCGCGTGAAGGCCGACGACCAGCGCGTCGGCCTCGGCCTCCACCAGCGGCCTGGCCAGCACCTGGACCTTCACGCGGATATCGTCACGGCGCCGTTCTCCCCGCGAGGTCGACGGCGCGTAGGATCATGTCGGCGAGCCCTTCGGTCACGTTCAGCTCTTCCATCTGGTCCACCTCCACCCAGCGGCACTCGGCGGCGTCGCTGCCGGCGGTGGCGCGATCGGAGTCGACGAAGGCGAGGTAGTCCACGAGGACGTAATGGTACCGAACGCGGCCGCCGGCGTCGCGCACGATGCGATCCACCACGCCGGCGACGCCGACGACGCGGATCGCGACGCCGCACTCCTCGGCCAGCTCGCGCCGGACCGCGTCGGTCGTGGTCTCGCCCAGCTCGACCAGACCGCCGGGCAGGCTCCACTTCCCCGCCGACGGCTGGCCGCCGCGCCGGACGAGCAGGACGCGCCCCTTGTGGAGCACGACGGCGCCGACGCCGACCCGGGGCTGATCGGGATACTCGCGGCTCACGCGGGGCGGCTCATCGAGCCCGGCTCACGCGGCGCCGGCGAGCCACGCCTCGGCGGCGTACTTGTCCTTGACCAGCGCTTCGACCCGCGCCGTCTCTTCGGGAGTAAGTCCGCCCGGGCGGAGCGTGAGCCCGTGCTCCTCCTCGAACGCAGTCGTCAGCGCCGCGGCGACGTCGTCGAACTTCGGCCGCTGACCCAGCGCCGCTTCCAGCGTCGTCATCGTCGCCAGCGGGTCGCGCGTCGTGGGGAAGACCGCGCGAAGCCGCGGCTCGTCGACGCCCAGGAGGACCGAGCCGTGCTGGAGAAAACATCGCCGCCGCCACCGCTGGGCACTCCCGACGACCTTCTTGCCGCCGATCTCGATCTCGTAGCGGCCCGTGCGCGCGAAGCAGAACGCCGGCGCCGGGCCCTCGGAGTCCGGCACGGCCACGATCTCCGCCGGGGCGCCGAGCGCGCGCAGGCCGCGCAGGAGCGCCACGGCGATCCACCGGTAGGTCTCCAGGAGGTCTGCGGCGACGCCCAGGTCGTCGTTGGAGGCGACGACACTGTAGGTCAGCTCGCGCTCGGGGCCGTCGTGGTAGATCGCGCTGCCACCCGTCGGGCGCCGGACGAGTCCGACACCCAGGCGCTGGCAGGCGGCGACGTCGACGGCGGCGTCGAGCCGCTGGCCGTAGCCGAGGGAGACGGTCGGCGGCTCCCAGGCGAAGAAGCGGACCGTGGGCGGCGACGTTCCCGCCTGGCGGCCCCGCCACAGCGCCTCGTCGATCGCCATGTTGGTGGCGCCGTCGGTGGCCTCGGTGACGAGCAGGCGCCAGGTGGGCATCATGATTGCTCCCAAGGTAGCACTGAACACGCCAGCGCTGGAACCCCACCGGCCCCGGAACAGACCGAATACGGTGGAGTCGATGTCTTGCCGGCGGCAAACGCCCCGGCTATAGTCAGCGCGCCGGGAACGAAAGGGGGCGGCGACCTCGCCGCCTAGCGTGAGCAACTGGTCGAACGGGTCTCGGTCTAATTCGAGTCAGGCGGGCGTGATGGAGCCGATGCCCGCCCCGCCATCTTTTACAGGCTCCCAAAAACATCCGGAGGAGAGCGCTATGAGAAACAGGCTTGCCGCACTGTCCGCGACCCTCGTTCTGGCCTGCCTGGGAGCGCCCGCAGCTTGGGCTCAATCGGGCACCCACATGACGGTCACGCCAGGTGAGCTCAAATGGACGGACGTGCCTTCGTTACCCGCAGGAGCGAAGATTGCCGTGATCGAAGGCCCGCTCAACGAAGCAGTCCCGTTTACCTTTCGCCTGAAATTCCCGCCGAACTACCAGATACCCGCCCACTGGCATCCGGCGATCGAGCATGTCACGGTGATCGCCGGTACGTTCAATCTGGGCACCGGAGAAAAGCTGGACCGATCCAAGACAAAGGCGCTGTCCGCCAGCGGTGTCGCCATCATGCAGCCCAAGACCAATCACTTTGCTTGGACGAAAGTGGAGACCATTGTCCAAGTCCACGGCGTGGGGCCTTGGGGCATTAACTACGTCAATCCGGCCGACGACCCGAGGAAGAAATAGCGCATCCCCGCCTCGTCCCGCATGCTCGATGCACTTGCGGAGGAGGCGCTTCGCGACCGCGCAGCCGACAAGACCACGCCTCCCTGACTCACCGCGCGCCGCTGACTGCAAGCCGTAGACGCTGGCGAGGCTCCCGGACCAGGCCCTACGCCCCCGGCCTCCACCTCAAGTTCGGCTCGCGCGCCGCCCTGGTCTGGTCCAGGCGGCGGACGGGCGTCGTCACCGGCGCGCTGCGGATCACCTCGGGGTTGGTCTCCGCTTCCTTGGCGATCTGGATCATGGCGTCGCAGAAGGCGTCGAGCGTCTCCTTGGACTCCGTCTCGGTAGGCTCGATCATGAGCGCCTCCTCGACGATCAGCGGAAAGTAGGTCGAGGGGGCGTAGAAGCCCAAATCGAGAAGCCGCTTGGCGATGTCCATGGCGGTGACGCCGAGCCTCTTCTGGCGGCGCGCCGAAAGCACGCACTCGTGCATGCAGGGCCCCGGGGCCGCGACATCGAAATGAGACTCCAGGCGCTTCATGATGTAGTTGGCGTTGAGCACCGCGTTCTCGGAGACGGCGCGCAGCCCGTCGGGGCCCATGGTGCGGATGTAGGTGTAGGCGCGCACGTGCATGCCGAAGTTGCCCCAGAACGCCTGGAGCTTGCCGATCGACTTCGGCCGCTTCCAGTCGAGCGCGTAGCGGTCGCCGTCCTTCACGACGACCGGCGCCGGCAGGAAGGGCTCGAGGTGGGCCTTGATGCCCACCGGACCGGCCCCGGGGCCGCCGCCCCCGTGGGGTGTGGTGAAGGTCTTGTGGAGGTTGAAGTGGCACACGTCGAAGCCGAGGTCGCCGGGGCGGGTGATGCCCAGCACGGCGTTGAGGTTGGCGCCGTCCATGTAGACCTGCACGCCCCTGGCGTGGCACATCTCGATGATCTCGACGATGCGCGGCTCGAAGTTGCCGAGCGTGTTGGGCACGGTGATCATGAAGGCGGCCACGTCGGGCCCGAGATGGCGCGCGAGGTCGCCGAGGTCCACCTCGCCGTTGGCGTCGGACTTCACCTCGATGACCTCATAGCCGGCGACGGCCGTCGAGGCCGGGTTGGTACCGTGGGCGGAGTCGGGCACCAGCACCTTCGTGCGCTTCTCGCGGTTGGCTTCGTGATAGGCCTTGATCATGAGCACGCCCGCCAGCTCACCCTGCGCGCCCGCCGCCGGCTGGAGCGACACCGTATCCATTCCTGAGATCTCCGCCAGCATCCCCGCCAGCTCGTGCATCAGCCGCAGCGCCCCCTGGGCCAGCGCGTCCGGCGCCAGCGGATGCAGCCGCCCGAAGCCGGCCAGGCGCGCCATGTCCTCGTTGATCTTCGGGTTGTACTTCATCGTGCAGGAGCCCAGCGGGTAGAAGTGCGTGTCGAGCCCGTAGTTCATCTGGCTGAGGCGCGAGTAGTGGCGGACCACGTCGAGCTCGGAGACCTCGGGCAGCTCGACCGGCTCGCGCCGGAGATACGCCGCCGGCACTTGCGCCCGCGCCGGCTCGACGGGCACGTCCGGCGCGGGCAGCGAGTAGCCGACGCGCCCGGGCGAGGACAGCTCGAAGATCAGCTTGTCGTAGGTCTTCGCGTTGTCGTAGGGCATCAGGCCACCATCCGGGCGAGCGCCTCGGCGAAGGCGTCGATCTCTTCCTTGGTCCGCTTCTCGGTCACGGCGACGACAAGGCAATCGCCCAGGCGGCGGTCGAAGGGCTTGAGCGGCACGCCGGCCAGGATGCGGCCCCGGGCGAGCCTGGCCACCACCCGCTCGGGCGACTTTGGGAGCTTGAGCGTGAACTCCTTGAAGAAGGGCGCGCTGAAGCGGAGCGAGACTCCCGGAACCTGTCCGAGCCGTTCCGCGGCGTAGTGGGCCTTGGCCAGGCTGAGCTCCCCCACCCGGGCCAGCCCGCGCCGGCCGAGGATCGCGAGATAGATCGTGGCCATCAGCGCGCAGAGGGCCACGTTGGTGCAGATGTTCGAGGTGGCCTTGGCGCGGCGGATGTGCTGCTCGCGCGTCTGCAGCGTGAGCACGAAGCCCCGGCGGCCATCGAGGTCGACGGTGGCGCCGACGAGGCGCCCGGGCATGCGACGAACGAACTCCTGCTTCGCCGCGAAGACGCCGAGGTACGGCCCGCCGTACGAGAGCGGCACGCCGAGCCCCTGGCCCTCGCCGACCACGATATCGGCGCCCAGGCGTCCGGGCGCTTCGAGGACTCCGAGATTCACCGGATCGGAGACGACGACCAGGAGGGCTCCTGCCGCATGGGCCGTCTCGGCGGCTGCCGCGATGTCCTCCAGGCATCCGTAGAAGTTCGGCGACTGCACCACCAGTGCCGCCGTCTTCGCCCCCACCAGCTTCCGGAGGGCCGCCCCGTCGAGGACGCCCTCGGGCGCGGGGACGTCGCGCAGGCGCAGCCCCGGTCCCTCGCAGTAGGCGGCGACCACCCGGCGGTAGAGCGGATTCACCCCGGTGCCGAGCACGATCTCGGTGCGCCCGGTCACCGCCTGGGCCATCAAGGCCGCCTCGGCCAGCGACGAGGCGCCGTCGTAGATGGACGCGTTGGCCACGTCCATGCCGGTCAGCTCGGCAAGCATCGTCTGGTACTCGTAGATCGTCCGGAGCGTGCCCTGGCTGGCCTCGGGTTGATAGGGCGTGTAGGCCGTGAAGAACTCGCCGCGCGAGATCAGGTGGTTGATGGGGCTGGGGACGTAGTGGTCGTAGGCGCCGCCGCCCGCGAAGCACGTGTAGGAGTCGGCGTCGGCGTTCTCGGCCGCCAGCGCCCGCAGATGGCGGATCAGATCGGTCTCGGCCAGGGCCGGCGGCAGCCCGAGCGGCCGCGACAGGCGGGCCTTGGCCGGAATCTTGACCAGCAGATCTTCGATCGCCCGGGCGCCGATGACGTCGAGCATCGCGCGCTGGTTCTGCGGCGTGTTAGGCAGATATCGCATCAGTGCCCGCCCTGGGCGAGAAACTCCTCGTACTGCTTGGCGGTCAGCAGCTGGTCCCACTCGGCGGCGTTCGAGGGCTTGATGACGATCATCCAGCCACGGCCATAGGGGTCCTGGTTGACCAGCTCCGGCGTCTTGCCGAGCTCCGCGTTCACCTCGACGACCTTCCCCGACACGGGCGCGTAGAGGTCGGACACGGCCTTCACCGACTCCACCACGCCGAAGGACTGGCGCTGGGCCGCCGGGGCGCCGGCTTTGGGAAGCTCAACGAACACCACGTCGCCGAGCTGCTCCTGGGCGTAGTGGGTGATGCCGACGCGGACGTTGCCGCCCTCCCGCTTCGCCCACTCGTGGTCGCGCGTGTACCTGAGATCCGTCGGAATGTTGGACATCGTCACCTCATTATTATAGAGACCGCCGGCGCCTCGGGCCGCCGCCGGCCGGGGATGTCACGGCGCCCTCTTCACGCGCGGCGGCTGGAACGGCGTCTTGACGACGCGGGCGGGCCGCGCCTGCCCGCGGATGTCGACGCCCAGCTCGGTGCCGACGGCGGCGTGCGCAGTGGCCACGTAGGCGAGCGCGATCGACTTGTCGACCGAGGGCCCGTAGGAGCCCGACGTCACGATCCCGATCGCCTGGCCGTCCTTGAGGACGGTGTAGCCGTGGCGGGCCACGGCGCGATCGGCCATCTCCAGGCCGACCAGCCGGCGGCGCGGCCCCTCGGCCTTCACCCGCTCGATGGCTTTCCGGCCGACGAACTCGCCCTTGGCGAGCTTCACCACCCAGCCCAGCCCCGCCTCGAGGGGGTTGGTGGTCTGGTCGATGTCGTTGCCGTAGAGCGCGTAGCGCATCTCGAGACGCAGGGTGTCGCGCGCGCCGAGCCCGATCGGCCGGGCGCCGTCGTGAGCTCCGGCGTCGAGCAGCGCCTGCCAGAGCCGCGTCGCGTCAGCCGCCGCCACGTACAGCTCGAAACCGTCCTCGCCGGTGTAGCCGGTGCGGGAGATCAGCCCCCGCGCTCCGGCCACGGCGCCGGCCGCAAAGCGGTAATACCCGATCGCGGCGACGCCGCGGTCGGCCAGGCGGCCGACCAGGGCCTCGGCCCGCGGCCCCTGCACGGCGATCAGCGCCGTCTGGGCCGAGACGTTCCGCCACCGCGCGCCCCGGCGCGTGGCGGACTTCTCGGTCACCCAGGCCCAGTCCTTGTCGATGTTGGCGGCGTTGACGGTCATCATGAAGCGCTCGGGGCCCAGCCGGTAGAGCGTGAGGTCGTCGACGACCCCGCCGTCGGGATAGCAGAGCAGCGAGTACTGGACCTGCCCGACCTCGAGCGCGCCGACGTCGTTGGTCGTCGCATCCTGGAGCGCCGCCAGCGCCTCCGGCCCCTCGACCTCGAACTCGCCCATGTGGCTCACGTCGAAGAGGCCGACCGCGGCGCGGACGGCCCGGTGCTCCCCGACGATCGACGTGTACTGCACGGGCATCTCCCACCCGCCGAAGGGCACCATGCGGGCGCCGGCCTCGACGTGGATGTCGTAGAGAGGTGTCCGCCTGAGGAGCGTCTCCATCGGGTCGAAACCCCGATCAGACCGCCGGCAGCCAGTCGCGCAGCGGCTTCACCTGACAGCCGGCCTTCTCGAGCGCCTCGCGCACGGTCCGGACGATGCGATCGGAGCCGGGCGTGTCGCCGTGGCAGCAGATCGTCTGCACCGCGATGTCGATCTCGACGCCGTCGATCGTGCGGACCTTGCCCTCCATCGCCATCTTCACCGCCTGGGCCGCCGCCTGCTGGGGGTCGGTGATGAGCGAGCCGGGGATCTTGCGGGAGACGAGCGTGAGATCCACGTTGTAGGCGCGGTCGGCGAAGCCCTCGGAGGCCACGCGCACGCCCATCTTGCGACACGTCCCATCGTACTTGCCGGCCGCCAGCGCCATCAGGATGAGCCCGCTGCCGCCGGACTCCAGCACCGCCTCACCGGCGGCCGCGGCCAGCCCCTCGTCCTTTTCCATCATGTTGTAGAGGATGCCGTGCGGCTTGACGTGCTGCAAGTCGCCGCCGGCCACCCGGACGAACTCGCGCAGCGCGCCGGTCTGGTAGCAGATGTAGTCCTTGACCTCCCTGGGCGACACGTCCATCACGCGACGGCCGAAGCCCATGAGGTCGGGCAGCCCCGGATGCGAACCGATGGCCACGCGGTGCTTGAGGGCCAGCTCCACGGTCTTGCGCATCACGTGGGGGTCAGCAGCGTGGAAGCCGCAGGCCACGTTGGCCGAGGTGATGAAGGGCATGATCTCGGCGTCGTTGCCCAGCGTCCACCGGCCGTAGCTCTCGCCCATGTCACAGTTGAGGTCGATGAATTTCCGAGTCGCCATGATGGTCACTCCCTCGCCAGTACTCGGGCCAGTGCGTTGATGAAGCGGTCGATATCCTCGTCGGTCATCGCCAGCGAGCAGGCCCCCAGGCCCCGCTGAGTCAGCAGTATGCCCTCGTTCAGGAGCCCGAGGAAGACCCGGGTCGGCGCCTCCGGATCCTTGGGGCGACTCGAGCGATAGTCGGTCAGGGGGGCCGACGTCCAGTGCAGGCAGAAGAGCGAGCCGACGCCGGTCACCTGGCCGCGCCGGCGCGTCGCCATGAGGAGGCGCGTCACGCCGCCGCGCAGGCGCTCGCCCAGCGCGTCCAGACGCGTGTAGGCCTCGGGCGTGAGCGCGTTGAGCGTGGCGGCGCCGGCCGCCATCGTGAGGGGGTTCGCGTTGAACGTGCCGCCGTGGCTGATCCGGGCGCCGCCGCGCCGCGGATCGTACGCCGCCATGATGTCGGCGCGGCCGCCGAAGGCGCCCACGGGCAATCCGCCGCCCACGATCTTGCCGAGCGTCGTGAGATCGGGGCGGATCCCGAAGCGCTCCTGGGCGCCGCCCCAGGCGATCCGGAGCGAGATCACCTCGTCGAAGATCAGAACGATGCCGTGCTGCTCGGTGACGGCGCGGAGCTGCTCGAGAAAGCCGTCGGCGGGCGGCAGGATGCCGCCGATCCCCAGCAGCGGATCGACGAGGACGGCAGCCAGGTTGGCCGCCTCCTTCTCGATGATCTGTGTGCACGCCTCGGCGTCGTTCCATGGCAGCACGACGGTGTGCTTGAGGACGGTGGGCGGCAGCCCGGCCGACCACGCGACCGGCTTGGGGTGGCGCCGACCCCCGGCGGCCCTGGGGTCGGGCGACACGCTCACCATCACCCAGTCGTGGGTGCCGTGATAGGCGCCCTCGAACTTCGCGATCTTCGGCCGTCCGGTGAAGGCGCGGGCCGCGCGCACGGCGTTCATGGTCGCCTCGGTGCCGGAGTTGGTGAAGCGCATCGTCTGGAGCGACGGAATGCGGCGGGTGAGGATCTCCGCCAGCCGGATCTCCTGCTCGGTCGGCCCCGGGAACGACATGCCGAGGGCGGCCGCCTCCTGGGCCGCCTTCACCACGTCGGGCGGCGCGTGACCGAGGATGAGGCTTGTGTAGTTGCCGTTGAAGTCGAGCCGGGCCACGCCGTCGGCGTCCCAGACGTACGCGCCCTGACCGCGCTGGACGTAGAAGGGATAGGGATCGAAGAACGTGGTGGTGCGGCTGTTGCCGCCCGGCATCACCGCCGTCGCCTCCTCGTGGAGCGCCCGCGACCGGCTCGTCTTCGCCAGGTACTCGTTCAGCTCTTTGTCGATGGCCATCACAGGACCTCCTCGAGAGACGCCTGCCACGCTTGGAGCGCGCGATGGGCCTCGGCCAGCGTGAGGGCGCGAAAGCGCAGGTGCTGACCCGGTTTGACCTGCCCGAGGCGACCGATGTCGAACGAGCACACCGTGGCCACCTTCGTGTAGCCCCCGGTGGATTGGCGGTCGACCAGGAGCGCGATGGGCTGGCCGTCGCCGGGCACCTGGATGCTGCCGAGCGCAATGCCGTCGGAGACGATATCGTGCCCGCGCGTGTGCGTGATCCGGGGACCGCGCAGCCGCGCTCCCATCCGGTCGGACTGCGGCAGCATCTCGTACGGTCCGGCCAGAAAGGCCTGCAGGCCCTCGGCGGCGAACCGGTCCGCCTGCGGTCCGAGGACGACGCGGATCTCGGGCCCGGCGGCGAGGTCGGGGATCCCCGAGGGCGGCACCCGCCGCAGGGGCGGCAGCGCCGCCGGGAAGAGCCGGAGGGCGTCGCCCTTGCGGAGCGCCCGTCCCTCCAGACCGCCGAGCCCGCCCCGCAGGTAGGTCGAGCGAGAGCCCAGGACGACCGGAACGTCGATTCCCCCCGAGAAGGCGACATACGCGCGGACGCCGGCGCGCGCGGGGCCGAGCTTGATCACGTCACCCGTCTCGAGCGCCAGCGTCGTCCAGGCGGGCGCCTCCTGCCCGTTGAGTGTGAGCGGCATGGCGGCGCCGGTGACGGCGATCGCGCACGGCGCCGCGACCTCGCAGCGGGGACCGAGCACGGTGCACTCGAGTCCGGCGGCGCCATCCGGGTTGCCGACCAGCCGGTTCGCGAGGACGAACGCCGCGCGGTCCATCGGACCCGAGGGCGGGATCCCGTAGCGCAGGTAGGCGGAGCGGCCGAGATCCTGGACGGTCGTCTGGGGCCCCGGCTCGAGGATGCGGATCAGAGCGCGGGCTTCGCCCGCGCAACCTTTCCTGGGGGAGGTCTCGGAGGGGGCCGTCGAGGCCCCCTCCGATGAGACTGCGTCGAACTCCGGGCGGTCGATGCGACGGAAGCGAACGCGATCGCCCGGCCGCAGCAGGATCGGGTCAGGCGCGCCCGGATCGTAGAGGCGCAAGGGCGTGCGACCGAGGATCCAGTACCCGCCGGGGCTGTCGACCGAGTAAATGCAGCACTGGATGCCGCCGATGCCGACGCTCCCCGCCGGCACCCGCGTGCGCGGCGTCTCCAGGCGCGGCAGCCGCAGGCGGTCGGGCATCCCACCCATGTACGGCAGCCCGGGCGTGAAGCCGATGAAATAGACGAGATACGACGCCCCGGCCTGGAGCCTCACCAGTTCTTCCACGGCCAGGCCGAGGCGCTCGGCGGCGGCGGCCAGGTCGAAGCCGAAGTCCGGATCGTAGCAGCAGGGCAGCTCCACGCTGCGCGCCGGCGGCAGCACCGCGGTATCGGCCCGGGGAGCCAGCTCGCTGATGGCGGCGCAGAGCGCGTCGTACTCGACGGCCAGCGGATCGTAGTAGACGAGCAGCGTGCCGAAGGCGGGCACCGTCTCCACGACGCCGGTGAGCCCCTTCTGCTGGATCAGGAACTCGAGAGCGCGCACCCTCGTGTTGAGCTCGACGCTGATCTCCTCGCCGAGCACGACGGAGACGGCGAGGTCTCCCGCGGGGAGGAATTTCAGAGGCGCCTCGCTGACCGAGCGGCCTACAGGACCGCCAGCATGGAGTTGGGCACGTCGGTGATGAACATGTGCCCCGGGCTGTGAGTGATCATGAACGGCGGCCGGGAGGCCAGCGCCACCGCCTGGGGCGTCACCCCACACGCCCAGAACACCGGCACGTCACCCGGCCGGAACTCCTGAGGGTCGCCCCACTCCGGCTTCGTGATATCCCGGATGCCGATGGCCGCCGGATCGCCGATGTGGACGGGCGCGCCGTGGGCGTTGGGGAACCGCGCGCTGGCGGTGACGGCCTTCGAGAGCAGCGCGGCCGGAATCGGGCGCATGGAGACCACCATCGGCCCGTGGAAGGCGCCGGCCGGCCGGCAGGCGATCGACGTCCGCCACATCGCGACGTTCTTGCCGTGCTCGACGTGCCAGAGCCGGATCCCCGCCTCCAGCAGCGCCCACTCGAACGTGAACGAGCAGCCCAGGAGGAAGGCGACGAGGTCATCGCTCCAGTACGGCGTGGCGTCGGTGACCTCGTCGGCGAGCACGCCGTCCTTGTAGATCCGGTAGCGCGGCAGGTCGGTGCGGAGGTCCGCGCCCGGCGCCACGCCCACCGGCTCCGGCGAGCCGACGTCGGTGACTTCCAGCAGCGGGCACGGTCGTGGATTGCGCTGGCAGAAGAGCAGGAAGTCGTAGGCCCCGTCCCGGGGGAGCACCGCGAGGTTCGCCTGGACGTAACCCTGGCCGAGGCCGGCGGTGACGCCCGCCAGCTTGCCCTGCCGGATGTCGGCGCGGATCTCGCGGGGGTGGCGCGAGTCGATCGGCATACCGGGATTCTACTACCGGACTCCGAGGCGCGGCCAGACCTCGGGATTCACCAGCACCTGCGGCTTCTCGCCGCGCAGCACGCGCAACATCTCGCCGGCCACCTGCACGCCCATCTGGCGGTTGGCCTCCTTGGTGACGCCGGCGACGTGGGACGACACGACGACGTTCTCGAGATTGAGCAGCGGATTGTCGACGGGGGTGGGCTCTTCCTCGAAGACGTCGATGCCCGCCGCCCCCAGCTTGCCGCGGGTGAGCGCCTCGAAGAGCGCGCGCTCGTCCTGGACGCCGCCCCGTGAGGTGTTGATGTAGATGGCGCCCTCCTTCATGAGGGCCAGCGTGCGCGCGTTGATCATCTGGCGCGTCTCCTCAGTGAGCGGGGTGTGGCAGGTGAGCACGTCGACCTGCCGCAGCAGCTCGTCCAGGCTCCCCACCGGCTCGGCGCCACGCCGCCGCACCTCGTCGGCCGGCACGTACTTGTCGTAGGCCAGCACCCGCATGCCCACTGCCCCCGCGAACTTCGCCACCCGCCGGCCGATGTTGCCGACGCCCACGATGCCGAGCGTCTTGCCGCTGAGCTCGGTGTTACCGACCGCCCGCTGCTTGGCGCTCCAGTCGCCCGCCCGGGTCAGGCGGTCGACCGGGAGCGTTCGCTTGACGCAGGCCAGCATCAGCATGAGCGCGTGCTCGGCCACGGCCTGGGAGTTCGATCCGGGGGCGTGGACCACGGCGATTCCCAGCCGGGTGGCCGCCGGGATGTCCACCGTGTCCAGGCCGACGCCGTGACGGCCGATCACCTTCAGCTTCTTGCAGGCCGCCAGGAGGGCGGCCGTGCAGCGCGGCCGGATGCGGAACAGGATACCGTCCGCCTCCGCCGCGGTCTTCATCATCGCCTCCTCGGTCGGGTCGTCGGTCACCACCACGCGGGACTGGCTCTCGAGCAGCGCCTTGCCATCAGGATGGAGGAGGCCGCTGACGACGATGAGCGGCCGGTTGTCACTGGCCATCGACGATTCTCCTTTCCGAGAGGGGCCGAGGGAACGCTCCTACTTCCGGGCGACCAGGACGAGGCGGGGCGTGTCGAGGGAGAACGGCGTGCCGTCGAGGGCGCCGTAGAGGTCGACGCGACTCCAGCGCTCGGGCCGCAGCATCGCGCGCATCTCGTGCGCGGAGTACAGCCGGATCTCGCTCTCGCCGATCAGGTCCCCGGGCTGGTCGTCGGCGCCGGCGGCCAGGCGCCACCAGCGGGCCAGCCAACGGCTCGTGATGGGATCGAACGAGTTCTCGATGCGCAGCGTCCAGTGCTCGAAGCGCTGCCGCTCCTCACGCGGCATGGACCGCACGCACTGGTCGCGGTTGCGCGTGTCGAGGACGAAGACGCCCCCCGGGCTCAGCGCCCGCCAGAAGCGGTCGAGCAGGAGGCGGTCCTCGTCGTCGGAGAAGTAGCCGATGCTACTGAAGAGGTTCACGGCGAGGTCGAACTCGCCGGAGAAATCCATGTCGCGCATGTCCTGGCAGATGAGGTTGAGCGACACCCCGGCGGCCCCCGCGCTCTCCCGCGCCCGCCCGAGCTCGGTCTCGTTGAAATCGACGCCGGTGACCTTGTAGCCCTTGCCGGCGAACTCCACGGAGTGACGGCCGAAGCCGCAGGGCGCGTCGAGCACCCGGGCCCCCGGCTTGAGTCCGGCCCGGCCCACAATCCACTGCACGGCCCGGGCGGCGTCGGCCGGCGACTCCACCGCCTGGGAGATGGCGGGCCACGACTCCCGGAAGAACCGCTCGCTCTGGAACATGCCCGGCCATTATAGCCGCGCCCGCCCCGTCGGGGCGCCCTCGGCTAAAAGTGAACCGCCAGCCCCCCGAGGATCGTTCGCGGGTTGCCGGGCGTAAAGTGGATATCCGCCACCCCCTCGGCGGGCTCTCCCCGCAGCCGGGACGTGAAGAAGAATTGCGCTTCGCGATACGCCGCGTCGAGCACGTTCTCGACGCTCAGGAATGCCTCGACCGCCTTGTAGCGGTAGCGGGCCGTGAAATCGACGAGGGTGTAGCCGTGGGCGGTCCGCTGACGGTCTTCATCGGCGAAGCGATCCCCGAGATAGCGCACCCCGAGGCTGGTGGCGAGCCCCCCGGGGAGACGCGCGGTGAGGTCCGCTCGGGCAGTCAAGCGGGGCGCCAGCGGGACGGCCTTCCCGGTGTCGAACTGTGCGCGACTGACCGTCACGTCCCCCGAGAAGGTCAGCCAGTCGAGAAGCTTGACCCGCGTCGCCAGCTCGCCGCCGACACGGTGGCTGGGGCCCCGGGGCTCAGTCGTGCCGTCGTCTCCGTTGAAGACGAGCTCGCTCTGGAGATCGAGCACCCAGTAGGTGGCCGAGACCTCCACGCGGGGAATCACCTGCGTCTTGACGCCGAACTCATAGCCGCGGGCGGTCGGCAGGGCCGGCAGGCGGGGATCGAGAATGACGGCGCGGGCATCGTTGCTGTGGAAGCCCGTGCCGAAGTTGGCGAAGAACTCCGTGCGGTACCAGGGACCGAGAACGACGTTGGCCTTCACGCTCGGCACCGCCCGCGTCGCGTTGCCGGTGAGCCGGCCGCCTTCTCCGTGGAGGTTGTCGGCGACGTCGTAGTGGAAGATGTCGCCGCGCGCGCCCGTGATGACGCGGAGCCACGGGAACGGGATGAGATCGAGCTTCACGAACGGCGAGTAGGACTGTTCACGGACATCGACGTCCTGGCGGCGGCCGAGCCGATGCCGGTCGGTCTGGCTCAGGAGCACGACGTGGACCGCGTCGATCCGATACTGGAACCCGGTGGTGCTCGTCAGGGGCAGCCCCAGGGGGGCGGCGCGGTGCTGATACTGCGCGTCCAGGCCCGCCAGGACGCGGCGATCGACTTGTTCGATGCCATCGCCGTTGACGGGGTCGTTCAGGAAGAACGTGAAGTCCGAAAAGAGGTCGAGCGCGTAGTAGGTGAGGTATGGACGCACGGTGACGAGCTCACCCTCGGACGGTCGCCAGCGGAGCTCGGCCTGCACGTTCGTCCGCTGAGTCTGGCCCCCTTCGCTGTTGTCGATCGCGCCGAACCGGTCGATCAGCCCGGCCCGCACCCCCCGCTCGGGAATCTGCCCCGAGGCGTGCCAGGCGCTTCGATAGTGTGACGCCGAGAAGGACAGATCGGTCCCCTCGGCGAGCGTGGCGCTGGCCTTGGCGAAGCCGTTGAACCGCTGGAAGTTCTGCCCCCGTTCGAAGGGCCCGTCGGTGACGAACCCCTCGACGGCGACGAGGGTCTTGAGCGCATCCCGCGTCGGCGACAGCAGGGTCAGGTAGCGCTGGGTGCCGAACATCCCGCCGGACGCCTCGACGGTGTTCTCGTCGACGACGTCCCGGGTGACAAAGGTGAACGCGCCGGCCGTGGCGAAGTCACCAAACTCGACGTGATAGGGGCCCTTGAGCACCTCGAGCTGCTTGACGGTTTCCGGGATCAGAAAGTGCAAGTCCGCATACCCCTGCCCGTGGGCGTGGCTGCGCAGATTGACCGGGACGCCGTCGACGAAGATCGCGAGATCCGTGCCGTGATCGGCATCGAACCCACGCAGGAAGTACTGCTCCGCCTTCCCGCCCCCCGCATGTTGCGAGATCACCAGCCCGGGGGCCAGACGCAGAACGTCCGCCGGCCGGCCCTGGGGCCGGAGCTCGAAGTCGCGCCCGGGAACGAGGAGCTCGGACGACGCCGCCACCGGTGGCGGCGCCGTGACCACCACCGGGGGCAGGACCGTCTTCTCCGACTCACCCGCCTCGGACGGCGGTGCCTGCGCCTCGGCCATTGACGTGGCGACCAGGAGTCCGAGCTGAGCCAGAATTCGGAGCGGGCGCGTGAACGGACAGCCGAACTGGAGGACCATTGGGGCGAATTAATACCACGTCGCGCTTATCCTGGCCGATGAGGTTCGTGACACGCCGGCGGCGCGGGCGGCGGGCCGTCACGCCGCGTCGCCGCGCTTGAGGACGCCGAG
>MNEF01000082.1 GCA_001917535.1 Candidatus Rokubacteria bacterium 13_1_40CM_69_27 | reverse complement strand
CGGGCATCGCTCACGAGCTCCGCAACCCTCTCGCCGTCATCCTCGCCCGTGCGCAGCTGCTGGAGCTGGGGCTCAAGAACGGCAAGGCCCCGGAGCCGGAGCGGCTGGAGCGGGCGCTCCGCACCATCGAGGAGCAGGCGTTCCGGGCCTCCAAGATCATCGAGAGCCTCTCCGTCTTCGCGCGTCCCCGGGTACCGGAAATCAATCCCATCGACCTCGGGGAGACCGTCGGCCACGTCCTGGCATCGCTCCGGACGCGGATGCCCCAGGGTGCCGCCCTCCTCACCAATGTCGTGATTCCCCCCGAGGCCCGGACGCTGCTGGCCGACCGTGACCAGCTGACGACGGCCCTCACCCAGCTCGTGGTCAACGCGCTGGAAGCGATGCCGTCGGGAGGCCGGCTCGAGATCCGGGCGCGCCGCGCCGACGGCACGATCGACATCGCCGTCGCCGACACGGGCGGGGGGGTCGCGTCCCACGATGCGCCGCGGATCTTCGATCCGTTCTTCTCCACCAAACCAGCCGCCGCGGGTCTCGGGCTCTGTGTCGCTCAGACGATCGCCGAGTCTCACGGGGGGACGGTGCGCCTGGCCGCCGCCAGCGCGGCCGGCGCCGAGTTCGTCCTCACCCTGCCGGCGCGAGACTGACCGCGCCATGACGGACTCCCTCGGCCGGATCCTGATCGTCGACGACGAGCAGCCGGTGCTCGACGTGCTCAGCGAGTACTTCGCCACCCAGGGTTACGCCGTGGAGACCGCCTCCAACGGCGTCGATGCGCTGGCGATCGTGCGGCGCGCGCGGCCGGATCTGGTTCTGCTCGACGTGCGCATGCCGGGAATGGACGGCGTCGAGGTGCTCCGGCGGCTGCGCGCCGCCGACGAGAGCCTCGTGGTGATCATGGTCACCGCCAATGAGGATGTCGCGCTGGCGCGGGAAACGCTGAAGATCGGGGCGTTCGACTACGTGGCCAAGCCGTTCGACTTCGGTTACCTCGATCGGGCCGTCGCGGCCGGGCTGCTCCAGGCGGGAAGCCTGGACGGGGCGCCCGACGAGGCTTCCGACGACGCCTGGAAGGAGCTGATCCTGGCGGTCTTCCACGCCGTCCGCGGGATGTCTCCCGCGAGCCGCGCCTCCACCGGCGACCGCCTGGAGACGGCAGCCCTGGCGGCCGCTGGCGAGGCGCGGGCCGGGCGCGGAGCGGCCGCCGTCCAGCACCTCGGCGAGATCGCGCTGCTGGCCAGCGTCGCGGCGGACCTGGGCGACCTGCCGCACGCTGCCCGATCGTCGATCGAAGCGGCGCTGGGCGTGGCCCACAAGAGCGTCGCCCAGAGTTGAAGCGCGCCGTCGATCCCTACCTCACCATCCTCCACACGGTCGCCGAGACGGTCAGCCGCAGCCTGGACGTGGACGAGGTGCTGCGCACGGCGCTGGATGCGCTCACGCACGTCACCGGCCACGAGATCTCGAGCCTCCACCTCGTCTCCGAGGACGGCCTGCGCCTCCTGCTGCAAGGCGATCGCGGGCTGTCGCCGCGGCTGCGCGAGGTCAACCGCCGCCTGCCGATGGGCGAAGGGCTGATCGGCCGCGTCGCCGCCACCGGCGAGACGTTGCGGCTGGAAAACGTGGCCGGCGAGCCCGACCTCTTCCCTCCGGCCCGGGCCGCCGTGCGCATGGATCAGATCCGGGGCTTCGTGTGCGTGCCTATTCGGAGCCGCGGGCGCATCCTCGGCACGCTGTCGCTCGGGCGGCAGACGACGGAGGGCTTCGACGACCGGGAGGTCGCGCTCGTCCAGGCCACCGCCGACCAGATCGGCATCGCGCTCGACAACGCCCGCCTGTACTCGGAGACCCGGCGCCAGCTCGAGGAGCTCCGGCGCACCCAGACCCAGCTCATCCATGCCGAGAAGCTTTCGGCGGTGGGCGAGCTGGCCTCCGGCGTCGCCCACGAGATCAACAACCCGCTGACGACGATCCTGGGCCAGGCGCATCTGGTGCTGGCCGACGCCGAGCTCAAGCCGGCCCTGCGCGAGCGGCTGCAGATCATCGCGGCAGAGACGTCGCGGGCCGCCCGCATCGTCCAGAATCTCCTGATGTTCGCCCGCCACTACCCGCCGGAGCGCCGGCCGTGCTCGCTGGCCGATCTGGTGCGGCGGGTGCTGGAGCTCAAGGCCTTCCAGCTCCAGCAAGACGCGATCCGCGTCGAGACGGACCTGGCCCCGTGTCCCCCGGTTTACGCCGACGAGAACCAGCTGCAACAGGTGCTCCTCAACCTCGTGCAGAACGCGCACCAGGCCATGGCCAGACACCCGCGCGACCGGCAGCTGACGGTGCGCGTGCGTCCGGCGGGAGATCGCGCCGTGATCGAGGTCCTGGACACCGGCCCGGGCATGGCGTCGGAGGTGCTTCCGCGGATCTTCGACCCCTTCTTCACCACCAAGCCGCCCGGCGACGGCAGCGGGCTCGGCCTGTCGGTCTCCTACGGGATCATGAGCGAGCACGGCGGCCGACTGCGGGCCGAAAATCGCCCCGGCGGGGGCGCCGCGTTCACGATCGAGCTGCCGTTCGGCACGCCCGCCGACTGACCCTCGCCATCGTGCTCCGACGGGCCCGTGGCCTCGTCCTGGCCGTCCTCGTCTGCGGCGGATGCGCCGACGTCGGCGGGCCGGTGCCGGGCGCGCCGCCCCATCACCGCGAGCGCGGCTTCGCCAACACGAGCCCGGCCTCTGCGTCCGCGCGGGGCTGGCTCCGGACCCGCTTCTTCCTGGCCCGCATCTGGTCCACGACCTTCAGCCCGCGCACGGCGAACCTGCCCCGCGTGCCCAACGACGGCGCTGCGCTGCGCGACAACCGCGAGCAGGCGCTGGTGACCTGGGTGGGCCACTCCACGCTGCTCGTGCAGCTCGACGGCGTGAATCTCCTGACCGACCCCCAGTGGTCGGCGCGGGCGAGCCCGGTCCGGTTCGGGGGCCCTCGGCGCGTCACGCCGCCCGGGCTCCGCTTCGAGGACCTGCCCCCGATCCACCTCGTCCTGATCTCCCACGATCACTACGACCACCTCGACGTGGCGACCGTCACGCGGCTGGCGGCCGTCCACCGGCCGCGCTTCGTCGTGCCGCTCGGCCTCAAGGCCTGGTTCGCGGACCGCGGTATCACCGATGTCGAGGAGCTGGACTGGTGGCAGAGTCGGCGGGAGCGGGGACTCACGCTGACGTGCCTGCCGGCGCAGCATTTCTCGGGACGCACGCTCTGGGACCGCAACCGACGCCTCTGGAGCGGCTGGGCGGTGCAGGGGCGGGGCAAGCGGTTCTTCTTCGCCGGCGACACTGCGTATTACGGTGTCTTCAAGGAGATCGGCGCGCGCCTGGGCCCCTTCGACCTGGCGGCGGTCCCCATCGGCGCCTACCTGCCCGCGGCCATCATGAAGTCCGGTCACACGACGCCCGAGGAGGCCGTCCAGGTGTTCGAGGACGTCCGCGCCCGCCAGCTGATCCCAATTCACTGGGGGACGTTCGATCTGGCCGACGAACCGCTCGACGAGCCGCCCCGGCGCCTGGAGGGCGAGGCGCGTCGCCGAGGGCTCGGACCCGACCGGGTCTGGGTCCTCAAGCACGGCGAGACTCGGAGGTGGTGAGCCGGGCCCAGGCGGGTAGGGCTTGCTCGACCACGAGCCCGGCGGCGTCGGTCCCGTGGCGGAGAGGCCACCTCACGGGCGGCGCCGCTGACGCGCGGCGGGAACGGGTCGCGCAAGCCCTACCCGCCTGGGCCCGGCTGCACCACTTCGAGCAGGAGGCCGTTCAGGTAGCGGGTCTCGGGGACGGTCAGGAGCACGGGGTGGTCGGGGCTCTGGGTCAGCGTTTCCACGACTCGCGCCCTCACGCCGGCGTCCAACGCCGCGTCGCGGCAGATCTCCTCGAAGAGCGCCGCCGAGATGTGATGGGAGCAGGAGAAGGTCGCCAGGAGCCCACCCGGCTCCAGCAGCCGCATGGCGCGCAGGTTGATCTCCTTGTAGCCGCGGGCGGCGGCCTCCAGCGCCTGGCGCCCCCGCGCGAAGGGCGGCGGGTCGAGCACGATGACGCCGAAGCGAGCGCCCACCCGCTCCAGCCGGCGGAGCTCGTCGAAGGCGTTGGCGGCGACGATCTCCGCGCGCTCGGCGACGCCGTTGAGCGTTAAGTTGTCGCGGGCGGCGGCGATCGCCTCCGGCGAGGACTCGATGCAGAGGGCGCGGCGCGCGCCGCCCACGAGGGCGTGGCAGGCGAAGGCTGCGGTGTAGCAAAAGGCGTCGAGCACGTCGCGGCCATGGGCGAGGGCGCCGAGGCGGATATGGTTGTCCCGCTGATCGAGGTAGAGGCCGGTCTTGTGGCCCTCGCCGAAGGTGACGCCCAGCCGGACCGTCGCCTCTTCGACGATGACCCGCGCCGGCCCGGATCGGTCGAACCAGCCGCGGGCGGGCTCGAAGCCCTCCAGGCGCGCCGGCGCGGCCTCGTCGGCGGAGAAGACGGGAAGGTCACCGGCCCCGGCACGAAGCGCCGGCACCAGCTCGTGCCGGCACGCGGCCATCCCCAGCGTCAGGCATTGAATGACCAGGATCGGCCCGTACCGGTCGGCGACGAAGCCCGCCAGACCGTCGGCCTCGCTCCAGACGAGCCTCCCCGCCCCGGAGAGCGCGGGGCCGCGGCCCGGGAGAGCGAGCGCCGTCGCGATCTGCCGGCGGAAGAAGGCAGGGTCGAGGGGCTCGTCCCGCCAGGTCAGCAGGCGACAGCAGAGGGCCGGGCGGGGGTTGTAGAGCCCGCGTCCCACGAAGCGGTTCCCGGCGTCCACCACGGTCACGGCGGCACCGGGCGCGCCGCCGCTGACGTCGGCGACGTCGCCCTTGAAGATCCACGGGTGGGCGCGGGCGCGCGCCTCGCGCCCCCGCTTGAGCCGGAGGATGGGCGTCCGCACCGCCCGGCCGGGTTACTTCTTCCGGAGGACGACGACCATCAGCAGAGGGTGCTTCGAACGCTCGAGCACCTGATGGTGCTTGAAGCCGAAGAACCACTGGACGAACTCGAAGCCACCGGCCAGCGCGACCACTGCCCGGAGCTCCTGCGGGAAGACCATGCGGGAGAGGTGCGTCTGCCGGTACACCCGCCGGGTCCCGTTCTCGATCGCCTCCAGCGTCATGCGCTCGCGGAAGATCTGTGTCACCGGATCGACGTCGTGGAGGGCCGAGAAGGCGGCGCGGACGATGAGCCGACCCCGGCGCCGCGACCACGACCAGCTCCGGGCGGGGTTGGTCCACGACGACGCTATGTAACGGTCGAAGACGTAGACGCCGCCCCCCTTGAGGGCCCGCGCCACGCACCGCAGGTGGGCGATGAGCTGCTCGTTCGTCAGCAGATGGCCCTGCGAGTCCTGCATGCAGATGGCGGCGTCCACCGGGCGGGCCAGACGGAAGTCGGTCATGTCGCCGACCATCAGCTCGGTCGGGTGGCCCCGGGCCTGGACGCGCTCGCGCAGGAACTCGATGTTCTTGGGCGAGAGATCCAGGCCGACCATGCGGTACCCGCGCTCGGCCAGGCGGATCAGGTGGGGGCCGGTGCCACAGGCCATGTCGATCACCCGGCGCACCGGACGGCGGGCATACCGCTTGAAGCAATGGACGAGGAAATCGACCTCGGCCTTGCGGTTGAGGTCGAAGGCGATCTCGTAGAACCGGGGCGCGCCGTACATCGTCAGCGGAAGTCAGCCCACCAGGTGAGCAGGGCCTCGCGGATCACCCAGGAGGCGGCGATCCCCGTGCGTCCAGTGGGATCCCAGGCGTGCGCCACCTCCACCAGGTCCCCGCCGATGACGCGGCAGGCGCCAAGCAATCGGACGATGTCGATCAGATCGGCGACCCGGAGGCCGCAGGGCTCGGGCGATCCGGTCCCTGGCGCCTCGGAGGGGTCGAGCACGTCCACGTCGATCGTGACGTAGAGCGGGTGGCCGCGCAGCTCCGGCAACAGCCGGCGCACCACGTCCACCGGATGGGCCTCGTACGCCGGGTAGAAGTGGGGGCGCGGCTTCTCGAGCTCCTCGCGGCAGCCCGTCCGCATCCCAACCTGGTACACGTGCTCCGGGGGCACTGCGTCCATCACCCGCGCCATGGCGGACGCGTAGTTGTAGCGCTCGCCCAGGAACTCCTCGCGGGTGTCGGGATGGGCATCGAGCTGGAGCACGCGGAGGTCGGGGAAAGCCGGAGCGAGGGCCTCGATCACCGGAACGCTCGCCGTGTGGTCGCCGCCCAGCATGAAGGGGCGGAGCCCCGGCCGCCACCAGGCGGCGATCTCGGCCCGCGCCGCGTCAAGCTGCTCGCGCGGGGACGCGCTCCCAGGCAGCTCGCAGTCGCCGATGTCCGCCAGCGCGAGGTCCTCCATGTCGCGACGGAGGACGGGGGAGTAGGTCTCGATGGAGTCCGAGGCCAGGCGGAGGTCGCGGGGCCCGCCGTCGGCACCCTTGCGGAGGTTCACGCGCCCCTCGAAGGGGATGCCGTAAAGGACGATCCGGGCCTCGGACAGAGGCCGGTGGCAGGCGATGAAGCGCGGCGAAACGAGCCGCATGGGTGCCGCGACCGCCGCGAGGCGCGCTAAACCAGGTCCTCTTCGGCGAGCAGTGTGATGGCGGCGAGCGCGCAGCCGGCACGCTCGACCGTGTGCTCGACGGCGAAGACCTTCATCTCTCGGATCGGCTCACCCCGGACCCGGAACGCCTCGTCCAGCATGGCGCGGATGGTCCGCTCGGCCTCTTCGCGGGTCGTCGGGCCGTGGAACTCCATGATCACGCCGTTCTTGGCGGCATCGTCGGGCACGGCGTAGCCGACCGCCGCCGCGATCGTCTCTCCGGGCACCTCGCTCGTCATGGCGGCATAGGCCGTGGGGACGAGGGCGCCCGGCTTGATCTTGGGCAGGTCGACCACCGGGATGTCGGGCGGAAGGATGCTGGAGATCTTGACGAGGTTGATGTTGCCGATGCCGGCCGCGAGAAGCGCGTTGTCGAAGGCGTTGAGGGGGGTGCCGCCTTCCGCGTGACCCGCGGTCGCCGCCGCCATCATGACCGTCTTCCTCATCCGCTCGCTCCTCCCATCGCGTTCGTGTCGCGCCACCTCCGTGTCGGCGCGCTCGCGCCGCGCATCATCGTCACTCTACGGGCGTGGTGAGCGAATGCAAGAGAAAAGTTGCCCCGGAGGCGGCTCGAGCGGCTCCGGCGGGCGCTCGGTGAGGCGCTCGGAGCCCCTCGGAGGCGCTCGACGGCCCTCGGCGAGCGTCCCCAACCGGTCGTCGGAGCCCCGCCGACAGCGTTTTTTTCTTGCAATCGCCAAAACCGGACCCTACAGTGAATCAAATTCTGGCGGTGATGAGATTTTTCGCCGCGAAACAGCGACGGTTCGAGAGTCCGTCGCAGGAGACGTGCGGTAGATGATCGGACTGGAGAAAGGAGGGCCGCTGGATTGAACGCGTTGGGACGACACCTGCTTCTCGAGTTGTTCGATTGCGACTCGGACGCCATCAACAACCTCGAAGCCGTCAAGGGCGCCCTCATCGAAGCGGCGAAGCGGGCACAGGCCACGATCGTCGATGTCGTCTTCCATGAGTTCAACCCCTTCGGGATCAGCGGCGTCGTCGTCATCGCCGAATCCCACCTTTCGATCCACACCTGGCCGGAATACCGGTACGCCGCCGTGGATATCTTCTCCTGCGGCGACACCCTCCAGCCGGAGATCGCCGCCAACTACCTCGTCGAGCAGTTCGGCGCCGAACGCACGTCGGTGGTGGAGATGCAGCGGGGCATGTTCCTCCACGCCTCGGTCCCCATCGTCAACAAGAGCGCCGTCGCCGTCAGTTGATCACCCCCCAGTCCTACAAGTGGTTTTTCGAGGCCACGACGCCCGTCGAGGGCCACATGCACGCCATCGTGCGCACGGTGGTGCAGGCCCAGACCAAGTTCCAGTCCGTGGAAATTCTCGAAACAGCCTCCTACGGCAAGACCCTGGTCCTCGACGGGCGGATGCAGTCCAGCCAGGCGGATGAGTTCATCTACCACGAGGCCCTGGTCCACCCCGGCCTGCTAGCCGCCGGGGGACCCCCCGAGACCGCCCTGGTGATCGGCGGCGGGGAGGGCGCCACACTGCGCGAGATCCTGAAATACCCCTCCATCAGGCGCGCCGTCATGGTCGACATCGACGCCGAGGTGGTCGAGTTGTGCCGCCGCCACCTGCCGGAGATGCACCGCGGTGCGTTCGACGACCCGCGGACCGCGGTGCGGCACGAGGACGCCCGGGGTTACCTGGAGCGGACCAGCGACCGGTTCGACCTGATCATCAGCGACCTGGTCGAGCCGCTCGAGGAGGGGCCCGCCTGCCTGCTCTACAGCAAAGAGTTCTACAAGATCGTCCACGACCGCCTGACGCCGACCGGGACGTTCACCATGCAGGCCGGCATGACCAAGGTGGCCGATCTGGCGTTCTTCACCGCCATGCACCGGACGCTGCGGGAGGTCTTCCCCGTCGTCGCGGGCTACCAGAGCTTCATCTCCTGCTTCGGCACGCCCTGGGGCTTCATTCTCGCCTCGAAGAAGATCGACCCACGGCGGCAGGATGCGGCCACCATCGACCGGCTCATCAACGAGCGTGTCAAGGGCAGCCTCGATTACTGGGACGGGCTCACCCATCAGCACGCGTTCGCGCTGCCCCGGCACATCCGCAAGGCGATCGACGCGGAGACTCGCGTCGTGACCGACGCGCGTCCGTTGATCGTCGCCTGACCCGGGGCGCGTGGCCGCGCCGCGAGGCCTCGGACTCGTCGTCCTGGTGGTCGTCGCCGGCCTCGTCGTCGGCTCCCTCCTGGGCGATCTGCTCGGCCACCTGCTTCCCTCAGGGTGGCTGCAGGACGTCCTGACCAAGGGGCCGACGATCGGCCTCACACCTCCCTCCACGCTCGATCTGCGCCTGGTCTCGCTCACCCTGGGGTTCGCCTTCAAGGTGAACCTGGTCGGGGTCCTCGGGATCGTCATCTCAGCCCTCACTCTCCGCCGGCTCTAACCCTGCCCGCGGGTGCGGGGGCAGCGGGCACTGCTCGACCACGAGGCTGGTGACGGGATTTGGTCACTGGCGAGGCCACCTCGAGCGCGAGGGCTGTATGCGTGGAGGGAACGGGTCTCGCAGCGCCCGCTGCCCCCGCACCCGTGGGCCCGCTGGGCAGGCGTACCGGGAGGCGGGGATGACGAGCCCGGGGAGCCCGAGGGTGGTGCTGGCGTCGGCGTCGCCGCGGCGGCGCGAGTTGCTGCAGCGGATCCATCCCGACTTCCGGGTCGTCCCGAGCGAGATCGACGAGGGGCTCGAGGGCGAGGTGGGGCCCGGCGCCGTCGCTGCCCTCGCCCTGAGGAAGGCGGGCGCCGTCGCCGCCGGCCTGGCCGAGGGGATCGTGCTGGGAGCGGACACCGTGGTCGTGATCGATGGGGAGGCCCTCGGCAAGCCGGCCGGCGCCGAGCAGGCCGGCGCCATGCTCCGGCGCCTCCGGGGCCGAGCGCACCAGGTGATCACCGGCGTCGCCGTCGTGGACGCGCGGAGCCGCCGGGCCGCCTCCACGGCGGTGGTGAGCGAGGTGTTGATGCGCTCCTATCCCGACAGCGTCGTTGACGCCTACGTGGTCAGCGGCGAGCCCTTCGACAAGGCGGGGGGCTACGCCATTCAGGAGGCGGGCGCCCAGCTGGTGGCGGGCTGGGTGGGCTCCTACAGCAACATCGTCGGCCTCCCACTCGAGGCCACGCGCCGGTTGCTGGCCGAGTTCGGCGTGGCCTTCAGTCCCGGGGCGACTCCGTCGCGCGCCTGAGGGGTCCGATGTGAAGCATGTCCTCCGCGCGGGGGAGGTGGACCGTGGCCGGCAGCGGCGTGTGAGCGCGGATGAGGGAGATGCTCTCCCTGAGCTGATCGGCCGACACCGAGCCGTCGGGCAGGTAGACCCCGCGGATCGTCTCCAGGCGGCGCTCGAACTCGTCCGGAGCGCCGACCACGTTTCGAGGCAGCCGGGCCGCGAGCCTGTCCGGGCTGGCCGTGGCCAGCAAGTGCTCGGCAGCGAGCACTGCCCGCGCGAAGGCGGTCAGGTCACGGTCCCGCGGCCGCCGGTCGGCGCGGACGAAGACGGCGGCGTTCACCGTGCTGACGCCGAGAGTGCGGCGGACGGCGTCGGGCCCGCGCAGGTCGGCGAGCACGGCGGCCCGACCCTCGCTGATGAGCCGGGTCGCGAACGGCTCCTGGACGAGACCGGCCTGGACGTCGCCGCGCTCGATCGCGCTCACCAGCCCGCGGACGCCCAGGCTCACGAGATCCACCTGCGCCACCCGCAGGCCGGCGCGGACCAGCAGCGCGCTGAACCACGCGTGCTCGGGCGCGCCGGGCGCGGCGACGCCGACCCGCAGACCGGCCAGGTCGCCCAGAGTTCGGACGGTGCCCTCCAGAGTCGTGCCCGCGAGCAGGGCGACCGGTGGGGCGGCGGTAAGGCCGAAGATCAAGCGCGGCCGCTGGTGCTCCAGCCGGGGGCCGAAGCGCAGCAGCGCCTCCAGCGACGTCGCGGCGAGGTCCGCCTGACCCTGGGCCAGGGCCTCCGCCGCCCCAACCTCGGCGCGCGTGGTCCTCAGCGTGACCGCCAAACCCTCGCGCGCGAAGTAGCCCTCGGCGTCCGCCACCCGCAAGGGGAGGTATTCGGATGACGTGGGGGGACCGCCCACGGCGATGGTCAGCGTCTGGAGCAGGAGAATGAGCCCCAGCACGACGTCAGCGCCTCGCGACCGGCTGAGGCATCGGAGGATTCCCGGCCCGCCGGCTGATCCCGTGAAGGCGCGGCTCCTGCGCCTCTACCGGGCGCTCCGCGGGCGCTTCGGTCCCCAGCACTGGTGGCCTGGACGCACGCCGTACGAGATCGCCGTCGGCGCCGTGCTCACGCAGCACACCGCCTGGACCAATGCGGCGCGGGCCGTGGCCGCCCTGCGCGCTCGGAGGCTCCTGCGGCCGGACCGCGTCGCGGCCCTCTCCGAACCGGCGCTGGCGCGGCTCATCCGCTCCGCCGGCACCTACCGGCTCAAGGCGCGGCGCCTGCGAGCGTTCACCCGCTGGTTGTTGGGGCGGTTCGGCGGGCGATGGGACCGGCTGCGGAGGGCGCCCCTGGTTCCGCTGCGGCGGGATGTCCTGGCGGTGCCGGGGCTCGGGCCCGAGACGGCCGACGCGATCCTCCTCTATGCGGCGGATCGGCCTGTGTTCGTGGCCGACGCCTACGCGCGCCGCGTGCTCGCGCGCCACCGGCTGCTGACCGGGCGCGCGGGCTACGAGCAGGCGCGCGCGTTCCTGGAGACGCACCTGCCGTCCGACCCGATCCTCTTCAACGAGTTTCACGCGCTGCTCGTCGCGGTCGGCAAGAGATACTGTCGCGCGGTGCCGCGCTGCGAGAGCTGCCCGCTGAAATTCGACCTCCGCGGTCGGCCGCCGGCGGCGTAGCGGGCGCCGGGCGGGGTGCGGGGCGCTCCTGTTCGACCACGCTGGCAACAGTGCGTTTCGTGCGTTCCATTCCCCACCATCTGCCACATCGCCCTGAAACAGGGTCTCACAGGAGCGCCCCGCACCCCGCCCGTGAGCCGCCACAGCACCGGCGGAAACCGCCGAGATCGGACGTCTGCGGGCGGGGCTCGCAGCGCGGCACCGGCGTTAGCGCGTCTCCAGCAGCAGCTTCACGATGCGCTCGGCGGCATCGGGGACGGCGACGGTGCGGGCGCGCTCGCCCATCTCCTTGAGCGCCGCCGGGTCGGCGAGCAGGGCCTCGACGCGCTCGAGCAGGCGCTCTGGGGTGAGCAACGCCTGCGGCACGACCGCGCACCCGCCGGCGCGCTCGACATGGCGCGCGTTCGCCATCTGCTCGTCGCCGCTGGCGCCGGGCAGCGGGATGTAGAGCGCCGGCACGCCGAGCTGGCAGCACTCGTTGACGGTGCCGGCCCCGGCCCGTCCGAGTAGAAGCGATGTCGCGGCGTAGATCCCGGCGAGCTCCGTCCGCACGTACGGGATCACCGTGTAACGGCGCGCCAGCGTCGCCGGCAGGGCGGCGCGTCGCTCCTCGAGCCATTGCCGGTCACCGGTCGTCGGGTTGTCCCCGCACTGATGGATCACCTGGGCCCGATGGAGCAGGGGAGCGAGGACCTGTCCGACGGTCCGGTTGATGCGCTGGGCGCCCTGGGCACCCCCGGTGACGTACACCAGCGGCAGCGCGGGATCGAGCCCGAATCTCGCGATCGCGTCGGCGCGCGAGCCTCCGCGTAGCTCCGGCCGGAGTGGGTTGCCGGTGTGCGCCACCTTGGAGGCGGGGAAGCCGTCGGTGATCCCGGAGAACGTCACCGCGATGCGGCGCGCGAAGCGGGCGGCGATCCGGTTCGCCAACCCCGGCACCGCCGTCTGCTCGTGCACGACGATCGGTACCCGGCTGAGCGCCGCCGCCAGCACGACGGGCAGGGCGACGAAGCCCCCGGTGGCGAAGACCACCTGCGGTCGGAGGCGCTTGAGCAGGCGCCAGGCGGCGACGACCCCGGCCGGCACGTGGAACCCGAGATCGATGACGTTCTGCCACGCCCAGTAGCGCCGGAGCTTGCCGGTCGGGATGGCGTGGTAGACAAGGCCGCGCTCCGGTACCAGCCGGGCCTCGACGCCCCCGCGGCTGCCGATCCACGCGCACGTAATCGCCCGTTCCCGGAGCAGCGCGGCCACGGCGAGGCCCGGGCTCGTGTGGCCGCCGGTGCCGCCCCCGGCGATGACGATCAAGGGGAATGTCCGCCCTTGTCCCGGTGGCGTTCGAGGGCGAGCTCGATCAGGCGATTGATCAGGCTGACGTAGTCGAGTCCCGAGGCCTCCCACATCCGCGCGTACGCGCTGGTCGCGGTGAATCCGGGGATCGTGTTGATCTCGTTGACGAGGACGCGGTCGCCCTCCAGGAAGAAGTCGACCCGGGCCATGCCGGCGCAGTCGATCGCCCGGAAGGCCGCGATGGCCAGCTCCTGGATGCGCCGGGTCAGCTCCGTCGACACGGGCGCGGGGACGATGAGCCGCGCCTGACCCTCGGCGTACTTGGTGGCGTAGTCGTACCACTCACCGTCGTAACGGACCTCCCCGGGCAGCGAGGCGACGGGGGCCTCGTTGCCCAGCACGCTGACCTCGATCTCGCGCCCGTGCACGGCGCGCTCGACCAGGATCTTCCGGTCGTGGCGCGCCGCCTCGTCCAGCGCCGGCGCGAGCGCGGCGGCGTCAGCGACTTTCGTGATGCCCACGCTGGAGCCGAGGTTGGACGGCTTGACGAAGCAGGGAAAGCCGATGGTCTCGGCGATCCGGCGGGCGACGCCGGCCGGGTCCTCGTGCCATTCGCGGCGGAGCGCGACCAGGTATTCGACGCCGGGCAGACCGTGGGCGCGGAAGACGGCCTTCATCATCGCCTTGTCCATGCCGACCGCCGAGGCCAGCACGCCGGCGCCGGCGTACGGCAGGTCGGCCAGCTCGAAGAGGCCCTGGATGGTGCCGTCCTCGCCGTAGGGGCCGTGGAGCATGATGATGACTACGTCGAGCGCCTCACGCAGCTCGGCCGGCAACCCACCGGGCGGCTCCACGCGCGCCACCGCCGTCTCGCTCGTGCCCACGCGCGCCTCCGCGCGATCGGCCAGCGCTTTCTTGACGTCGCCGGTGGCATCGCCGGCCGGCAGCGCGATGCGCGCCTCCGCGGCCAGCGTCCGCAGCGGGTCGCCGCCGACGACCCAGCGCCCGTCGCGCGCGATCCCGATGGGCACGACGGTGTGACCGCCGCGCTCGACCGCCGCGATCACGGACGCCGCCGAGGCCAGCGACACTTCGTGCTCGCCCGAGCGGCCGCCGAAGACCACGCCGATGCGCATCGGGGACATGCAGCGATTCTAGCAGGAGCCGAGGATTCCTCGGCGATCAGCTCATGGGGAGCGCGATCAGGACCGCGCGGGCGACCAGGCTGGCCACCTGCTGGATCCACGGCAGCCACGCGTTCACCGTGAGGTAGGCCAGGAAGGCGAAGCCGATCCAGAACAGCAGCGCGCCGACCACCTCCGGCAGCCGGATCAGCCTGTCGAGCAAGGCGCCCGCCGTGGCCGACGCGAGCATGGGGATGCCGGCCGCCACGCCGACGGCGACGGGGGTGAGGAGCAGGAACGCGAAGACGATGAACAGGGCCTCCCGGCGCCCCGTATCCTCCGTGACGAGCTCACCGCCGGACCGAGCGGCCAGGCGATCCAGCTCCCGCTCGACGCGCCCCATCGAGATCAGGCCGAAGTACGAGACCAGGACCAGCACTGCGAGCACGAAGAGGAGCCACTGGGGCCACCGCCAGGACATCACGTCACGCACCGGTCGCCTCCCTTCCGGGCTACGCGCCCTCGCCTCGCCGCTGCGCGCGCCAGCGTCGCCACTCGGCGAGCCGGCGCGCCAGCTCCGCCTCCAGCCCGCGGCCGCTCGGCCGGTAGTATTCGCGCCCCCTCAGCGCCGGGGGAAGGTGCTCTTGCTCGACCCGGGCATCCGGCGCGTCATGAGCGTACTGATAACCGTGACCGTAACCAAGATCCCTCATGAGCCCGGTCGGCGCGTTGCGGATGTGCAGCGGCACGGGCTCCGCGGGGCGCTCGCTGACATCTTCCTTGGCGGCGTCGAAGGCGGTGTAAACGGCGTTGGACTTGGGCGCCAGCGCCAGGTACAGGGTCGCCTGAGCCAGCGCGAGCTCCCCCTCGGGGGAGCCCAGGAAGGCGTAGGCGTCCTTGGCGGCGAGCGCCAGCGTCAGTGCCGCGGGGTCGGCGTTGCCCACGTCCTCGGAGGCGAAGCGCACCAGCCGCCGCGCGATGTAGAGCGGCTCCTCCCCGGACTCCAGCATGCGGGTCATCCAATAGAGGGCGGCGTCGGGGTCGGAGTCCCGCAGCGACTTGTGGAGCGCGGAGATGAGGTTGAAGTGCTCCTCGCCCGCCTTGTCGTAGAGGAGCGTCTTCTTCTGCGCCGCCTCCTGGATGGCGCGCTCGGTGACGCGCGGCCGTCCGCCCTCGCGAGAGGCCAGCGTCACCGCCACCTCCAGGATGTTGAGCGCCACCCGCGCGTCGCCGTTGGCCAGCCGGGCGATCAGCCGCAGAGCGTCGTCGTCGACGGCGGGCGCGGCTCCGGCCAGCCCGCGCTCGGCATCGTCGAGCGCCCGCTTGAGGATCGCCAGCAGGTGGTCCTCACCGAGCGCGTTCAGCACGTAGACGCGGCATCGCGAGAGGAGAGCGGCGTTGACCTCGAAAGACGGGTTCTCGGTGGTGGCGCCCACCAGCACGATCGTGCCCTTCTCCACGTGGGGCAGGAACGCGTCCTGCTGGGCGCGATTGAAGCGGTGGATCTCGTCGACGAAGAGGATCGTGCGCCCGCCGCGCCGCGCGCGTTCGGCCTCCCCTTCGGCGATCACCTGGCGGATCTCCTTCACGCCCGACAGCACCGCGGAAAAGGCCACGAAGCGAGCGCCGGTGACCTGCGCCATCAGCGACGCCAGCGTGGTCTTGCCGGAGCCCGGCGGCCCCCAGAGGATCATCGAGTGCAGCTCCCCGCGCTCGAGCGCGCTCCGCAGCACGTGCCCGGGGCCGAGCAGGTGCTCCTGGCCGACCACCTCGTCGAGCGTGCGCGGGCGCAGGCGATCGGCGAGCGGCGCCGCCGGCGACCGGCTCCCGGGCGAGCGAGGCTCGGGGCCCCGAGGGTCGAACAGGCCCACGGCTAGACGCTCCCCCAGAGTGGGGGCCACTGCACCGCCAGCCACGCCGGCAGGCGGGCCAGGTCGGTGAGCGCCGCCAGCGGTGTGACCTTCCAGCGCGCCAGGTCGGCGGGATTCGGACGGTAGGCGACGAAGGGCACGCCGGCGGCCGCGGCGGCCAGGCCGTCGACCCAGGAATCGCCGATGACCACCGCTTGGCACGCCCCGAAGTGCTCCGCGATCACGCGCCAGCCGTCGGGATCGGGCTTGAGGGCGCGCATCTCGTCGCGCGTGACGACCAGGTCGAGGTGGGGCCGGAGCCCCAAGCGCTCGAGCACGGGCAGGGTGATCTCGCGGGCGTTGTTGGTCCACAGGGCCGTGCCGAAGCCGGCGGCGCGGGCGCCGGCCACGGCGTCGAGGGCGCCCGGCTCGAGCGTGGCCTCGGCGAGCGCGCGGCGCTCGTGGTCGAGCGCGATCGTCCACAGCGTGGCCTCCAGCGCCGGCGCCTGGCGGCGGCAGTGCGCGATCAACTCGCCGACGCGGTAGCGCTCGTCGCGGGGCGGCAGCGGGCCGTGACGCGCCTCCAGCAGCGCGCGCATGTCGAGGGCCATCGCCGCCAGATCCAGGGGCGAGCGGACCAGGGTGTGATCGAGGTCGAAGACGCAGAGACGCACCGGTGCCGGTAGGATACCGTGCTACGATATTCGAGTCATCATGAAGCGTCGCTCGCGGTGCATCACGGCGGTCGCTTCGCTCCTCCTCGCGATGGTCCTGGCTCCGCCCGCGCACGCCCTCGACGAGGCCGATCGCCTGTGGCTGGTCGGCGAGCGCGCGTTGGCCGACGGCCTGCCCGCGCTGGCGCGCCGGACCCTCGAGCGCTTCGTCGAACGCTATCCTCAAGACAGGCGCCTCGGCGACGCCGTGCTCCTGCTGGGCCGGGCGCGGCTCACCACGGGCGACGCGGACACGGCGCTCGACGCGTTTCGACGCGCTCAGCTCTTCCAGCCCCCGCCGGGGCGCCCGCTGGAGCCCAAGTTCTGGGAGGCCGAGGCGCTCTTCCGGCTGCGGCGCTTCGCCGAGGCCCGCACCGCCTACGACACGGTCGTCCGCACTGACGCCGCCTCTCCGCTGGCGCCCGACGCTCTCTACGGTTACGCCTGGAGCGAGCTGGAGCTGCGGCGGCCCGAGGTGGCGACGAAGGCGTTCCGCGACTTCCTCCAGACCTGGCCCGACCACGCGCTGGCACCGTCGGCAAGCTTCCAGCTGGCCCGCGCGCTCACCGACCTCAAGCGGTTCAAGGAGGCGGTGCCGCTGCTGGAGTCCTTCCGGGCGAAGTATCCGACGCACACGCTGGCCCCCGACGCCCAGTATCTGCTCGGCTGGACCCGTATCCAGAGCGGCGACCCCCGGGGCGGGCTCGCCGACCTGCGCGCCTTCGTCGAAGCGAACCCGGCGCACGATCAAGCGCAGGCGGCGCGGCGGCTCATCACCGAGACGCTTGCGCGCCACGGCGACCGGAACGAGCTGCAGGAGACCTACAAGGAGCTGATGGCCCAGTCGCCGCCCACGCCCGAGGGGCTCTATGACGCCGCCACCATCGGTGGCCGGCTCGGGCGGTCGCGGGATCAGGAAGCGGCCTGGCGCAAGCTCCGCACCGAGTTCCCGGACCATGCGCTCGCCCGGCGGGCGGCGCTCGACCTCGCAACGGCGGCCTTCAAGCGCAAGGAGTGGAAGGAAGCCGCGGCCCATGCGCAGGCGGCGGCGAAGAGCGACGAGGAGGCCGTACGGGCCGAGGCCTGGCTGCTGGCCGGCGAGGCCGAGCTGAAGCTCAAGCGCTTCCAGGCGGCCGAGAAGGCCTTCGAGGCGGCCGCCGCCGTGAAGAACGCGGAAGTGGCGGTGCGGTATCGCGCGCTGGCGGGCCTGGGGCTCGCGCACGAGGAGCAGGAGAAGTGGAAGGCGGCCCTGGCGGCCTACGAATCCGTCGCCGGCAAGAGCCCCGATCCCGCCCTCCGCGACTGGGCCCGCGAGCGGGCCACTGCCGTGAAGGGGCGGATGAGCGATACACCGGCCGAGAAGAAGCCGAAGAGCGGGTCGTGATCCGCCGCCTGGTGGTCCTCGGGCTCGTCTGGCTGGCCGTCACCGGCGCCACGCCGCTGCCGCTCAAGCCGCCGCCACCCGACCTGACGGGCCTGGTGCCCTGGGCGTCGGCGCCGCTCGACAAGCCGCCGGTGGAAGTGCCGAAGCTGGCTCTGCCGCTGCCGCCCGTCGAAGTGCCGCCGGTGGCGCCGGCACGGGTGGTCGCGCCGCCGGGGCCGAAGCCGTCGGCGCCGCTGCCCTCGCCCCGCGCGTTGCCCTGTGTCGGCGCCTGGCTGCGCATCGCGTCTGAATCGCTCGAGTGCGGGCGCGCGCGGTTCGGCAAGGGCGAGGACGAGGAAGCCGCGCGCGCCCTCGAGCAGGCGGTGCGGGCCGGGGCCGAGGCCGAGGCCGACGTGCTCCTGGAAGGCCGGTACTGGTACGGCGAGGTGCTGTACCGGCTGGGCCGCTTCGAGCAGGCCGACTGGCTCTTCCGCCAGGTCGTGAAGGACGGCGCGCGCTCCGAGTTCGGCCCCTGGGCCCTCCATTCGAGCGGCTGGACGGCGCTGCGCCTCGGGGACGCCACGCGCGCTCACGGCGCGTTCGCGGCGCTGCTGCGCGCGGCCACGCCGGCGCCGCTCGACGTCTGGGGCCGCCACGGGCTTGCTCTCGCGCTCTACGCGCTCGGCCGCTACGAGGAGGCGGAGAAGACGTGGGCCGAGCTGAGCGCCCGGGGCGTGCCGGCGCCGCTGGAGCGCGACATCGCCTTCTGGCACGGTGAGGCGCTGGGACGGATCGGTCAGTACGAGCGCGCGGCCGAGAAGCTGGCCGCGTTCACGCGGGGCGGCGCCCATCCGCTCCTCGGGGTCTGCTACGTGAGGCTCGGCTGGTGGAGCCTGGCCGTCGGCCGCCCCCGGGACAGCGCCGCCGCGTTCCGCGCCTTCCTCGCCGGCCCCCCGGGCGCCGCCGCGGATCCGGGCCAGGAACGCGACTGGGCCGAGGCCGGGCTCGCGGCGGCGTTGATCGCGTCCGACGACTCGGCGGGCGCGCGCAACGCGCTCAAGGCGCTCGATGCCCGCCGCTCCGCGCTGGCGCTGCCGATCCGCCTCCGCCTCGCCCAGCGCGCCGTCGAGCGCGGGCAGGCCGCCGAGGCCGAGGCCCTCGTGCAGGAGCTCCTCGGCACCAACCTCACACCAACGGTGCGGGCCTGGGTCCTTCTGGTCAAGGGCGAGGCGCATCGCGCCGAGGGCAATCGCGACGAGGCACGGACGCAGTACGATCTGGCGCGCTCGGCCAATCCCGCAAGCGCCACAGGCCGGTACGCGACGTTCCGCCTGGCCCAGACGAACTTCGAGCTGCGGGAGTTCGCCCAGGCGGCGAGCGATCTGGGACCGCTGCTGGCCGGGGCGGTGGCGCTGGACCTGCGCGCGGCCGCGCTCCTGCTGCAGGGCGAGGCAGCCTATCACGCCGGCAACTACCCGGCCGCTGCCGCCGCCTATCGCCGCATGCTCGTCGAGTTCCCGACTCACCCGCAGACGGCGGCCGCGCGCCTGGCTCTGCCCTGGGCGGTGCTCCGGCAGGGCCAGAGGGACACGGCGCGGGAACAGTTCCTGGAGTTCGCCCGGCTCCATCCGACGGATGCCCATACGCTGGACGCGCTGCTTCTCGCCTCCGAGCTGACCCTGGCCGTCGGCAACCTCGATGGCGCCCGCGCGCTGCTCGAGCGCATCATCGCCACGTACCCCAGCCAGCCACGGGCGGACTTTGCGCGCCTCAATCGGGCCCTGCTCATGCTCCGCACGGGCCAGATCCCCGTCGCCCAGCGGGAGCTGCGCGACTGGATCACGCGGGGGTCGTTTCCGCCCCTGGCTGGTCGGGCCCACGGGGCGCTCGGCGCGGCGCTGCTGGCGGCGGGGCGGCCGGCGGACGCCACCAAGGAGTTCGCGCGCGCCGACGCCGAGGGCTTCAGCGACTTTGCCCGGCTGGGGCTGGGCGCGGCGGCGCTGGTGGACGAGCGCCTGGACGACGCCACCAAAGCCTTCACGGAAGCGCGGGACACCGGCACTCCCGCCATCGCCGCCGCCGCAGAGTACGGGCTGGCCGCGGTCGGGCTCCATCGGGGTAACCCGCGTGATTTCAAGCAGGCCGCTCGAGCGGCCCTCACCGCCGCGCCGCGCGGGCTGGCGGCGCCGCGCCTGCTCTACGTCCTGGTGGGGCTCGCCGCCGAGGAGAAGGAATGGCCGGAGGCGCTGGCGCTGGCCAAGCGCCTGGCCGCCGAATTTCCCCAGGACGAGGCGGCGGACGACGCGTTCGAGCGCATCGGCGCCGCCGCGGTGAAGGCGTCGGCTTGGCCGGTCGCCCACGAGGCGTACGGGCTCCTCCGACAGCAGTATCCCCAGAGCCCGTTCGTGGAGGCCGCGCGCGTGACGTTCGCCCAGACGCAGATCGAGACCGGGCGGATCGACGAGGCCAAGCGCGCGCTCGAGGAGTTCGTCGCCGCGGCGCCCGGCGATCCGCGGGCGGGGCAGGCATGGATGGCCCTGGGACGGGCGCGCGAGGCGACCGGCGATCGCGCTGGCGCGCTGGAAGCCTTTGCGCGCGCGGCGCGGAGCGGCGGGAGCCCCGCCTTCAACCGGGACGCGATGCTCGCGCACGCGCGCCTGCTGGCCGCCGAGCGGCGATGGGACGAGGCGCGCGGCGTGCTGGAGCGGCTGCTGCGCAGCGCCGACGGCGCCACCGCCGGCGAGGCGGCCCTCGCGTTCGGAGAGACGTGGGAGGCTCAAGGCGATCATCTGGCCGCCGCCGAGTACTTCATGACCGCGGCGTACCTGGCGCCGGAATCTCCCTCCGGGCGGCGTGCGCTGCTGGCGGCGGGGCGCAGCTTCGCGGCCGCCAAGGATCCCGAGGCTGCGACCATCGTCTATCGCAAGCTGCTCGCCCAGTCGGACGTACCCGCCGATGTGGCCGACGCGGCCCGCCGGGGACTCGCCGAGCTTCGGCGCTGACGGCCGCCGGCCGGAGTAAGATAGCCGCCCGATGAAGGGCTACGGCGGCCGGATTCTCTTCGTCGATCTCACCCGGGGCACGTCGCGCGTCGAGCCGCTCGACGAGCGCATGGCCCGGCGCTTCCTGGGCGGCAACGGCCTGGCCGCGCGGCTGCTCTACGACCACGTGCCGGCCGGCATCGACCCCTTCGACCCCGCCAACGCCGTCGTCTTCAGCGTTGGGCCCATCACCGATACGACCGTGCCGGGCAACAGCCGCGCCTGCGTGGCCTCCAAGTCGCCGCTCACCCACCTGTTCTTCGATTCCACCTTCGGCGGTCGCTTTCCGGCGACGCTGAAGCGGACGGGCTTCGACGCGGTGGTGATCACCGGGCGGGCGGCAGAGCCGGCGTACCTGCTCGTGACGGAAACGGGCGCGGAGCTGAAGTCGGCGGCCCCGTTCTGGGGTCGGACGACCCGCGATGCCGTCACCGCGCTGGTCGCCGCGGAGGGGAGTGACGCCGATGCGATCGCCATCGGGCCGGCGGGCGAGCGGCGTGTGCGCTTCGCGGCGATGGCGCACTACTGGAAGAACCGCGAGGGCGTGTCGGGACGGGGCGGCATTGGCGCCGTCCTCGGCGCGAAGAACCTCAAGGGGGTGGTCGTCCGCGGCGCCCGTAAAACGGAGATCGCCGATCCGGCGGCCCTCAAAGCGCTCCTGGAGGAGACCCGCGAGCCCCTCAAGACCGGCACCCACGCGCTGTCCGCCTTCGGGACGCCCTTCCTGGTGGGCCCCATCAACGCCCTGGGGGCGCTCGGCGCGTTCAATCTCAGGTCGGAGGTCTTCGCCGACGCGGGCGCCGTGAACGGCGAGGCCATGAAGGCGCGCTATCACGATCGGGACACGACGTGCCTGAAGTGTCCGGTGGCGTGTGGCAAGCAGTACGCGATTCCCGACGGCGAGTTCGCCGGCACGCGCGCCAAGATGCCCGAGTACGAGACGATCTTCGCCTTCGGCCCGATGCTGGGCAACGCCAATCCGGAATCGCTCATCCTGGCCAACGACCTCTGCGACCTGCTGGGCATGGACACGATCACGCTCGGCGTGACGCTGGCCTTCGTGGGCGAGGCGCTCGAGCGCGGATGGCTCAAGCCGGCGGAGATCGGCATCCCCTTCGGCTGGGGCGACTGGCGCGGCATGCTGGCGCTCGTCGAGATGACCGCGCGCCGCGAGGGCTTCGGGGATCGCCTCGCCGAGGGCGCCTGGCGGCTGGCCGAGTCGATCCATCCCGAGGCGACCCGGCTCGTGTATGCCGTCAAGCGGCTGGAATTGCCAGCGCACTCGGCGCGGGCGCTGAAGGGGATGTCGATCGGCTACGCCACGGCCACGCGCGGCGGCAGCCACCACGACACCCGCCCGACACCGCAGTACGCGCAGGGGTTCGACCGGCGCGGGACGGTAGGCAAGCCGGCCTTCGCGATCCGCAGCCAGCACTTCACCGCTGTCGGCGACTCGCTCGTGCTGTGCCGCTTCACCTCCGAGCGCGGGTTCGGGATGTTTGTCGGCGAGCCGTACGCGGCCATGGTGGGCGCCGTCACCGGCTGGGACGTCACCGTGGAGGAGCTGGAGCGCATCGGCGAGCGCATCATCAATCTCGAGCGGCTCTTCAACGTGCGCGAGGGCGTGCGCCGCGCGGATGACGCGCTGCCCTGGAAGGTCATGCACGAGCCGATCCCCGAGGGCCCGTCGGCCGGCATGTACTGCCCGCCCGGCGAGCTCTCCACCATGCTCGACGAGTACTACCGCCTGCGCGGTTGGGACGCCGACGGCGTTCCCACGCGCGCCCGACTCGCCGCGCTCGATCTCTGATTCGCGCCGGGCCCTCCGCGCCGGCGCGAGCTCGGCATCGGGTACGCCGGATCTGCAGGGGCGTGGAGGACAGGTATGCATCCGCTTGCCCACGTGGCCCTGCCGGCCATCATCCCAGGGCCGCCGCCGAGGACGTCCGGAATGTCTTCCGCAAGGTCCGCGACTGGCTGACTCCGTAGTGCGCTAGTATCAGACGGGGCGGATAGCTCAGCTGGAAGAGCGCAGCCCTTACAAGGCTGAGGTCACAGGTTCGAGCCCTGTTCCGCCCACCACTCTCGCGCCTTATCGGGGTGCCGCAGACGGCGCAGGGAGCGTCGACCCCCGGGCTACCCCACGTCCTGTCGGGCTGCCGGTGAGGAAACTGCCCCTCCTCGAGCAGACGCCGGATCTTCTCTCTGAGAACCTGTTCGTCCATCGTATGGGCTCCGTGGCAGGCGCCAGTCAGCGCCGTCGCAGCAAGAAGGCAGGGCCAGACCCGCTCCCACGGAGTCTCGACGCCAGCACGGGGCGGCAGCGTTGCAGAAACGGCGGGAATCGTTGACGGCCGCGCAGCCTTCCAAGGCGGAGGTCGGAGGCCGGGCTGCGCGCCGCGGCCGCCCTCCGATTTGAGTGCGCGCTCCCGGCGATGAGTGTGGTCCAATGTCTAGGATGGCTGGCGAGATCCCACCGGTGGACCTCTCGGCCGCCCTCAAGTCGGTCGGCGGCAACGAGGAGCTCCTCGGAGAGCTCGTCAAGATCTTCCTGGAAGAGTTGCCGCGGAGGCTCGACGCCGTCCGGCACGCCGTGAGCCGGGGGGACACGGAGGAGAGTCGTCGCATCGCCCATAGCCTCAAGGGGGCCCTGACCATGCTCGGGGCCGCCGAAGGCCGAGCCCTCGCCCGCCAGGTCGAAGGCCTGGCCGATGCGCGGCAGTTGAAGGCGGCGACGCAGCTGATCGAATCGTTCGCGCTGGAGCTCGAGCGCGTCGCGGCCTTCTACCGTTCCGCGCAGAAAGGAAACAATGCGACCCCCTGAGCGTGTCAGTCTGCCCGCCCGGGCGAGCCATCGCGACTCGCCGGAGCCGCCGTCCGCTGAGCATAACCATCGAGAAAGATTGACCGGCGGGCGTGGCACACCCCTTGAACGTCCGAATCAGGCCGTTACATCCAAGGGAGGAGCACCCATGAAACGATTCCTTCTCTGGTTGAGCATCGCCGTCCTCGTTGCCGCGTCGGCACCTGCCCCGGCGCAGTCAGCGACCCAGGATGGAAAGCAGGCCAAGGCCGACGAAGGCAGCGCGGTCAAGGACTCGTGGCTCACCACCAAGACCAAGACGAAGCTCTTCGCCGACGGCCGCGTGAAGGGCCGGGCGATCAGCGTCGAAACTCAGGCCGGCGTGGTCACGCTTCGCGGCAAGGTGGAGAGCGACAAAGAGAAGAACGCGGCGGAGGAGATCGCCAAGAAGGTCGACGGCGTCAAGTCCGTCCACAACGTGCTGCAGGTCGTCCCCGACGCCCAGCGCAAGGCCGTCGACGCGAAGGACGCGGACATCAAGGACGCGGTCAAGGCGCGTCTGGCGAAGGAGGACCGGCTCAAGGATGCCTCCATCAAGGTGCGCTCGGACAACGGCCTGGTGACCCTGACGGGCAGCGGAGTCGACGCCCGGACGAAGGCCCGGGCGGCCGACCTGGCGCGGGGGGTGGCCGGCGTCAAGGCCGTGAGGAACGAGCTAAAGTAGAAAAACGGGAAGCGCAGCAGCCGCCGTACAGCTTCGGGGAATGGCGGGCGGCCGTCCTCGTCGTGCCACCCTGACTAGGGTCCGTTTCCGCTCGCGCGCCGTCGCTTCTGCGCTTGCCTTTCCGGGAGTGTCTCGGATATAAAGGCCGGCGTGAAACGCGGCCTCGCCGCCCTCCTCGTGGTGCTGACCCTGGCACCGCCCATTGTTCCTCGCGTCCGCGCCCAGAGTACCGAAGCCGACGTCTACGTCGGGCAGGCGATCGTCGATTTCGACGACAAGCGCTACGACGCCGCGCTCGCGAACCTCCGCCGCGCGCTTCAGATCGAGCCCGATCACGTCGAGGCCCTCTACTACACGGGCGTCGTGCACATGGCACAGCGGCGTCCGGCCCAGGCGGTTCCCTTCCTCGAGCGCGCGCGGGCGAAGTCGCCGACCGATCCGTCGATCGCCTTTCAGCTGGGGCTGGCCTACTTCGCCCAGGAGCAGTACGACCGCGCCGAGCCGCTCCTCGAGGAAGTCTTTCGCGCGCAGCCGACGCTGGACGGACTGGGCTACTACGTCGGATTCATCCGGTACCGCAAGAAGGACTACCGGGGCGCCCTGCGGGCCTTCCGGGCGGGGCGGGCGAGCGACCCCGAAATCCAGCAGCTGATGCGCGTGTACACCGGCCTGGCGCTGGCGGCGGTCGGCCTGCCCGGGCAGGCGGCCGCCGAGGTGGAGCAGGCCCTGCGCCTCGCTCCGGGATCAGCGGTCACCGGCCCCGCCGAGCGCCTGCGCGACGCGGTGGTCGCCGCGCGGGAGCGGGAGCGCCGGTTCTCGGCCGAGCTGCGGGTGGGCGTGTTCTTCGACGACAACATACGGGTGCTGCCCACCGCCGTGGGTCGTGGCGACCCCAGCGCCGACCCGCTCGTTTCGACCCTTCGCAGCCAGAGCCACAAGTCGCGCGATTCCATCGGCGAGCTGCTGGGCGCCCGCGCGGAGTACGTCTGGTGGCGGACGCCCGACTGGGAGTCGACCGTCGGCTACTCGTTCTTCCTCTCGTACTACAACGACGTCCCGTCCTTCAACATCCTCGACCATCTGGTGACCGGCAGCCTCGTGCACAAGAACGCGATTGGGACGATGCCGGTCCAGGCCGGGGTGCAGTATGCCTTCGACGCGCTCTTCCTGGGCGGGCCCGAGTTCGTGCGGCGCCACACCGCCACCCTCTTCGGCGCCATCGCCGAGAGCGACCAGCATCTGACGCAGGTCCTCGGCCGCTATCAGAACAAGGACTTCAACGATCGGGAGGGCACGGTCCCGCGCGAGATACGGGATGCTGACAACTGGATGACCGGGATCCAGCACTTCCTCCGATTCTCGGAGGACCGGCACTACCTCAAGCTCGGCTACCAGTTCGACTACGAGGATGCGGAAGGCAAGAACTACGCGTATCGCGGTCACCGGATCCTGACCGGGGCGCAATATACGCTGCCCTGGCAGGCCATCCGGCTCAAGTATGACCTGGACCTGCACGTGCGCGGCTATACGCACCACAACTCGATCTTGCCGTCGAACGACCCCGGCCGTCGCCGGCGCTACGACGAAGAGGTCACCCAGACGTTTCGCGTCGAGGTGCCGCTGCCGTATCGATTCACGCTGGCGGCGGAGTACCTGAGGACCGACAACCGCTCGAATCTCGACGTGTTCGACTACACCCGGAACGTCACCTCGCTCTCGCTCGTCTGGTCGTACTGAGGTCGGCGCGGGCGCCACGCCGGCGAGCCGGAGGGCGACCGGTCAGGGTCGACTGGGGTCGGGCCTGGCCCTGACGCCGAAGATACGCACGCTCCACACGTAGAGCCACGGCAGGTGGCGACGCACGAGGACGGTCACCTTGCCCAGCCAGGTGACGACCACCTCGCGACGGCGCCGCGCGACCGCACGCACGATCTGGCGGGCCGCCCGGTCGGCGCTGATGCGAACCCACGCCGGGGCGGGGTGGCGGGCCTCGGGGTGACGCACGCCGCGGCGGTCGACCTCGTGGATCTCGGTGTCGACGAACCCGGGGCTGACGAGCGTGACGGACACGCCCGCCGGCGCCAGCTCGAAGGCGAGCGCCTCGGCGAGAGCGCGGACGGCGAACTTGCTCATCGCGTACGCCGAGGAACCTGGCGTGGCGACGTGGCCGCTGACACTCCCCACGATCACCAGGCGCCCGCGCGCGCGCCGGAGCTCCGCCAGGCCGGCGTAGATCGTGCGCAGCACGCCGAAGACGTTGGTCTCGAGCTGCCGGCGGTAGTCCTCGAGGGTGAGCCCGTCGAGCCGGCCGACGACGCCGAAGCCGGCGTTGGCGACGAGCACGTCGACCCTTCCCAGCTCGGCGGTCGTGCGCGCGACGGCGCGCTCGAGGTCGCCGTCCTTGGTGACGTCGCACGGCAGCGCCAGCGCGCGGCGTCCGGTCGACGCGAGCTCGGCCGCGAGCGCTTCGAGGCGATCCAGGCGCCGCGCGGCGAGCGCGAGGTCGGCACCCTGGCGGGCGAACTCGCGGGCGAGGGCGGCGCCGATCCCCGAGGAGGCGCCCGTGATGAAGGCCACCCGCCCGGCGAAAGTCCCCATGTGCCGGCGATCATCGGGCGCCCGACTCCGCCCGTCAAGGGTGGGGATCGTCGCGTTGACCCCCTGGGGAGGCGCGTGATAGCGTGTGAGGGCTGCGTGGGCTCGTGGTGCAGCCTGGTTAGCACACTGGACTGTCAATCCAGAGGTCGCGGGTTCAAGTCCCGTCGAGCCCGCCATTCGAATAAAGCGGTCAGAGGGGACAGCGTGGGCGCCGCCCCTCTGACCTGCCCCAACGGCCTGTCGGTCGCTTCTGCACACCAAGGAGCTGGCGATGGCGCGAATGACCGGGCGTCTGATCCTCGCAGTCCTCGGCGTGACGATGGTGGTGGCGCCTCCAGCGGCGGGCGAGTGGTTCGCCGATCTGTACGCCGGCGGCGCCTTCACGGAGAGTCGGGACATCTCGGTCAGAGGCACGCCGTCCGGCGTCGCCGTCGACGGCAAGCTCACGGACGTCGACTTCGACGACTCGTTCGCCTTCGGCGCTCGCCTCGGTCACTGGTTCGACGCGCTCCGGTTCATCGGCGTCGCCGCGGACGTGTCGTACTTCCAGCCGGACATCAGCTCTCAGACGGTCACCCCCAGGGGAACCCTGACCGGTCCGCTGCTGGGCGTTCCTTCGGGCGCCTCCTTCGCGGGACCGGTCAGGCTCGGTCACACCCACATCAACGTCACGGCAATCTCCCTGGACCTCATGCTTCGGTGGCCGCTGCTGACGAGCGAGAAGTTCCCGCGCGGGCGCGTGCAGCCCTATCTCACGGCGGGGCCGGGCCTGTACCTCACCGACGTCCAGCATTTCGACCTGGGCGCCTCAGGCGGGGTCAAGGCCGGGGCCGGGCTGACCTGGCTCTTCACGAAGGACATTGGCGTGTTCGCCGAGTATCGAGCGACGCACTTCGAGCCCGAGGTGGAATCCGGCCGCCTCCGGCTGAACACGACGATCGATACCCGCCTGATCCTCGGCGGAATCACCGCCCGCTTCTAGCGCGCCGCCGCCTGGCGGGCGACCAGATCCGCGAGTTGTTCGGGAACGGTCTCGCGGTTCGCGGGCGTCACCTCGATGAGACGCACGGCGGCGTGCCGCTTGATCGCATCGGCCCACGGGTGCGCGGGCCTGAGGATGGTGCCGAGCACGGGCACGCCGCTCGCGAGCGCCGCCTCGACCGCCTGACGGAACGTGGCCGAGGTCATCTCCATCCTTCCGATCTCGTCGATGACGACCAGGGCGCGCTGGCGGACGGCGTCGTGGATGGCCGGCACACCGACGCGGTCGAGGACCTCGACGTCCACCCCATACTTGCCCACCCGGGGTACGCCAGGGCGCCGCACGTGAGCCAGGATCGCCCGCTCGCCGCGCAGCGTGACCAGCGCGAAGCCGACGCGCTGCTCCCGCTCGCGGATCTCTTCCGTGAAAAACCCTCCGGCCGGGAGGGCCAACCGCTCCATCACCCGGCGCAGGCAGGTCGTCTTCCCTACGCCGGGGCGGCCGGTCAGGAGCCAGACCCGCTCGGGTAATCTCACGAGGAGTGTGCGCGACCGTCCATCGTCCTTGCTGACGGCACTGTCCTTGCTGTGATTGTCCTGGTGGTGGTCGAGCAGTGCAATCCCTTCACGGCGGCAGGAGGCACACGATGATCGGGAGCTTCATGCTCGGGTTGGTCATGGGCGGCGCGGCGGTGTGGTTTTACGGGCGAGAGATCCGCGGGTACGTTGACGACAAGACCCGCATGGCCCGCGGCAAGGCCGCCGATACTCTGCAGGCGGCTGCCGAGGGTCTGCAGTCGGCGAAAGAGACGATCCAGGGCGGGCTCGCGGGCGAGGAGCGCCGGGCGGGCTAGGTGCCGGTCGAGCCGAAGCCGCCGCTGCCGCGGTCGCTGGGCGGCAGCTCGTCCACTTCGGCGAACTGTACCCCCTCGACACGCTGCAGCACGAGCTGGGCGATACGTTCGCCCTGTTCGAAGCTCACCGGCCGGGCGTCGTGGTTGATCAGCAGCACCTTGACCTCTCCCCGGTAGCCGGGGTCGATCAGGCCGGGGGCGTTCAGCACGGTCACGCCCCGCTGGAGCGCCAGTCCTGAGCGCGGCAGGACGAAGCCCGCGTAGCCCGGCGGGATCGCGACCGCGATGCCGGTGGGGACCAGCGCGCGGGCGCCCGGCGCCAGCGTCACCGACGCCGCTGCGCAGAGGTCGAGCCCCGCGTCCTCCTCGCGCTGGTACGTCGGGAGCGGCAGGTCCGGATGGAGTCGATGGACGGCGACGCGGACCACGTCAGGGGACCACACGGGGAGGCTCGTCTCCGGGCCGGCCCTTGCTCGCGAAGGGGATGACACTGATGCCACCGGGCACACCGGGCACGAAGATGTCGCTCATCGCTTCTTCTCCTCTGAAAGGATCCGGCGTCGGTCAGGGGGCGGGCAGCGCTAGGCGCGGGCGGCGCGCTCGCTCCGCTCGCGATCGGTCGAGACCACCCAGTCGCTGAGCCGCCGCAGCAGCTCGATCGTCAGCTGGGGACGGTTGCGGATCAGCCACTCCAGCCGCTCGTTCCGGATGACGAGGAGCTCGACGTCGCTGAGGGCGACGGCCGCCGCCGAGCGCGGCGACCGGCGGAAGAGCGCCATCTCGCCGAACAGCTCGCCTTCGCCGAGCGTGGTCAGCACCCGTTCCCGCCCGTCGATGATTCGGCGGATCTCGACCGTCCCCCCATGGACGACGTAGGCCTCGCCGTGAGGATCCTCGCCTTCCTTGAAGATGACCTCGCCCGCCTTGAACCGTCGGCGCTCGACGTCGCCGAGGGTGAGGTTCTTGTAGATCTCCAGGCCGATGGAGGGCAACGATGACTTGGCCTCCACGGGCAGGCGCGCGTTGGTCCAGCCGCCCAGCCCGCCTTTGAGGATCCGCACGTTGGTGTAGCCGCGCTGGCGGAGCAGCTGGGTGACCCGGGCGCTCGTCTGCTCGTCGGGACTGGTGCAGTAGGTGACGATGAGCTGCTTGGGGTCGGCCTCGAGCACGATGCGTCCCGCCTCGACGTCCTCCGGCTCCAGCCGGACGGCGCCGGGGAGCGTCAGCGGGCTCGTCTCGTAATCGGTCCTGGTGCGGACGTCGACCAGCAGCGGGTTCAGTTCCTTCTCCATGAACCCGATGACTTGTGGCGGATGCACGCGGAAGCGGTTGCGCCACCAGCGGCGCGCGCCCATGCCTCCGTAGACGCCGGCGCTGAGCAGCGTGATGCCCAGGGTGGCCCACGCCCACGGGAACGGCCGAGGCGGCGGGTTCTTGATCTTGAACTCGGCCTCGCCCAGGGCGCGCTTGACGTCGGGGAGATTGGGCTGGAGGCGGTTGGCCTCCTGGAACTTCGCGACGGCGACGGCGTAGCGCTCGCCGAAGAAGGCCTGGAGGCCCGCGGCCCAGACAGGGTTGAAGGCGCTCTCCCCGGGGTTCTTGATGTCGGTCCCTTGCAGGAACTTCAGCACGTCCCGGGCCGGGATGAGGAAGTTGAAGCCCTGGACGATCGCCCCGCCGGCGGGGGAGAGCGACACGAAGGTCATCACGCCGACTAGCGTGGCCTCGTCGCCGATGGCCGGTCCGCCGCTGTTACCGTGGGCGGCCGGCGCGTCGGTCTGGATCACGTCCTGGCCGATGGCGTCCTGCTTGAAGCCGGAGACCGCACCGTTCGTCACCGAGGCTTCCATGGAGACGCTCTGGTTGAGCAACTCGTGAGAGAGGACGACCCCGGGAAAGCCGAGGATGTGGATCGGGTCGCCGATCTGGGCGTCGCGCGTGGAGATCGCGAGGGCCGGGTAGACGCCCGGAGCCACGCGCAGCAGCGCGAGGTCGCGGCCGGAGTCCGACAGCGGGCGGCCGGTGGCGTCGAGCAGCAGAGGCGCGCTGAACTTCCGGACCTCGGCGGAGAGCCGGGTGCCGTTCGAGAGCAGGACTGTGAGCGACGGCAGCGGCGTGAACTTCAGCCCCGCCATGGCGCGGTCCGTCAGCTCGCGGCGGATGCGGTCCTCCGCGTCGGGCCGCTGGCCGCGCATGAGTCCCTGGGCGCGGAGCGCCGGCTCGACGCACGCCTGGTCGATTGCCTTCTTCTTCAGCTCGTGCGCCACCCAGGGGGGCAGGCGATGGGCGGGATCGACGACGTGCGCGTTGGTGATCAGCCAGCCGCGGCCGTCCACGAGCCAGCCGGTGCCCGTCTCGACGAAGGGCGAGGGCTTCACCGTGACCGGACCCTGGCCACAGTTCATCGTGACTTCCGCGTCGATTCGCGCGGTGATGAGGGCCACCGCGGGTTTGGCGCGGAGGATCGCCTCCTGCACCGTCAGACCCGCGGCGCGCGACGGGAGCACCAGCCACGCGGCGGCGAGCACGGCTCCCAGCAGCCGGCGCTTCATGGCACTGCACGGTACCACGGGGCGCGTCCCCTTTGCACCCCGCTGGCGCCCGTCAGTGGAAGCGCGCCAGAGAGGCCGCCAGCGCCGCGCCCTCGCGCTCGCCCATGGCGACCGCCACCCGCAGCTGCTCGAGGTACTGCTCGAGCGTCTTACCGCCGAAGTGGATCTTCCGCTCGGTGAAGAACGCGTGGACGTCCCGCTCCAGCTCCGGCGTGGCCAGGCCGATGACCCCTTCGCACATCCGCCGGAGGCCGTGCTTGGGGTAGAGGCGGTCCATGACGTCCCAGCGCTCTTTGATGAAGCTCCACGCCAGCTCGCGGCCGTACACGCTCATGAGGAGCGCGCGGGCCACGAAGGGCGCGTCCTGGGTCCGGATCTCGCCGTTGACGGTTCGCTCGAGCGTCTGCTGGAGTAGCGGCGCCGGCTGGAAGGCGGCGAGCGCGTAGAGGTAGCGCTGCTCCTCCTGCGGCGTGGTGGCGGAGCGGAACCGCCGGGCGAAGTCGTCGTAGCGGGCGGCGTCGCCGCTGTGGGCGAGAATGGCGATGAGGGCCGGCAGCACGTTCGGGTCCACCGCTGTCGCGTCCCCGAGAGAGGCGCGGTAGAGCTCCTGGGCCTTGGTCTGGACGGCGCGGTCGTTGCCGAGGGTGCCCAGCGCGCGCAGGAGGTCGCCGCGCAGCTGCCGCGTCAGCTCGTCCTCGCCGGCGCGCGGCGCCCAGCCCAGCTCGGCGACGGCGGGGGCCAGGAGGTTGCGGACGAAGGCTTCGAGCCGGGGGCGGTCGCCGGGCCCGATGATGCGATTGAGAGCGCCGAGCGAGGATACCAGAATCGTCCACACGTTGCGGTCGCGCTCGGCCTCAAAGCGCGTCGTCAGCTCGAGGTACTCGGCCACCGGCGTGAGCCCGGCGCTCGTGGCCGCCCAGGCGTCGCCGACGAGGTTGAAGCGGTCGATCGGCTGGAGCCGGTCCAGGCGTCGGAGCAGCGCTTCCCGGAGATCCGGGGCGTAGCGGACGCGGTAGAAGCCGTGGCCCCCCTCGTTCACCAGCGCCCACTCGAAATCCTTCGGCAGCCGGAGCCGCGTCTCGGCCTCGACCAGGAGCGCGCGCTCGGTGGCCTCGCCGGTCCCCCACGCGCCGACGCGCACCTGGCTGGGCACCTGCCAGCGCTGGTCCGGCGCGACGTCCGCGGTGGTCCACGGGGGTGGCGCGGGCAGATAGGTGAAGCGCTGCTGGGCCAGGACGAGCTCGTCGCCGTCGCGCCGCACGCTGACGAGCGGGAAGCCGGGCTTGAAGATCCAGCCGTCCATGACGGCGGGGATGGGGGCGCCCGAGGCCCGCCCCACCGCCGCCCACAGGTCGCCGGTGTCGGCGTTGGCGTAGGCGTGGGCGCGCAGGTACTCGCGCACGCCCGCCCGGAAGACCTCGGGGCCGAGGTACTGCTCCAGCATGCGGAGCACCGACGCCCCCTTCTCGTAGGTCAGGACGTCGAACATCGCGTCGGCGTCCTTGGGCGCGTGCACCTCGTACTCGATGGGGCGGGTCGACCAGAGGGCGTCGGTGGCGAACGCCGCCGCCCGCGACACGCCGAAGGCCGTCCAGCGCTTCCACTCCGGCTTCCAGGCGTCCACGGCCAGCATCTCCATGAACGTGGCGAAGGCCTCGTTGAGCCAGATCCCGTTCCACCAGGTCATGGTGACGAGATCGCCAAACCACATGTGGGCGTTCTCGTGGGCCACGACGTCGGCGATCCGCTCGAGCTCGGCGTGGGTGGCCTGGCGCTCGTCCACCAGCAGCGCCGTCTCGCGGAAGGTGATGGCCCCCAGGTTCTCCATCGCCCCGGCGGCGAAGTCGGGGATGGCCAGGAGGTCCAGCTTGTCGCCCGGGTAGGGCAGGCCGTAGTACTCCTCGAAGAAGCGCAGCGAAGCAGCGCCGATCTCCCGGGCAAAGGCGCAGAGCCGCCGCTTGCCCGTCACGCACCAGACGCGCAGAGGCGTCTTGCCGATGGGCACCGGGTCCGTCGCCTCCAGCTCGCCGACGACGAACGCCACCAGGTAGGTGGACATCCGGACCGTGTCGCCGAACGTGACCGTCTTCTTGCCGCCCTCCATCCGCTCGGCCACCACCCGCGTGTTGCTGACGGCGATCAGCGCCGGATCGATGGCCAGGGTGCAGGCGAAGCCCGCCTTGAAGGCCGGCTCGTCCCAGCAGGGGAACGCCCGGCGCGCGTCCGTGGCCTCGAACTGGGTGGCCGCCAGCGCCCGGGTGGCGCCGCCCGGGTCCTTGTAGCTGCTGCGGTAGAAGCCGCGGAGCTTGTCGTTCAGCGTCCCCGCGAACGCCAGGCGCAGCGTCCAGGCGCCCGCCGCGATGGGAGCGTCGAACGTGAGCCGGCAGCGCTCGGCCGCCTCGTCCATGACGGCCGCGCCCCGGTGAGTCTGGCCGCGCTCGTTGGTGATCGCCGCCTCGGACACGCTGAGCTCGGCGGCGTTGAGGACGATCTCCGACGTCGGCTCGGTCACCGTGACGGCGATCGTCTCGACGCCCGTGAAGGTGGACGTCGTGAGATCGGGCTCGAGACGGATTTCGTAACGCGTCGGAACGACGTGGCGGGGCAGCCGATACGGGTCCACGCTGATGGCCTCCGGGGATTGGGGGGTGATCGCGCCCGTCACTCTACCGCAGCCGTCAACCGCACGCGCCGAGGACTCCGCCCACGAAGCCGGCCAGCATGTCCCAGCCCGAGGAGTGCCCGATCCGTGTGAGCCGCCGCGCCGCGGCCAGGACGCAGGGGAACGGAGCTTGGGCCGCCAGAGCGCAGGCCAGCTCGTGCAGGGGCGCGTGCGCCTGGCCCGAGAGCAAGTCAGCGAGCAGCGCGGCGCTGATTGGATGCGTCCGCTCCCGCGCCCGCGCGCTCACGTCGGCGCGGGCCCGGTCCCAACCGTCGGGCTCGCCGGCGCCGGCCCGATGGAGGAGGGCGCGCGCGAAGAAGGCGGCGCCCACATAGTCGTCACCGGCGGGCGTGAGCCCGGGGCCGAGCCCGATGAGGGGTTCGGCCGCGGCGGCCGCCGTGCGCGCGTCGTCGGCGGCACAGGCCCGCGCCAGCTCCCGGGCCGCGTCGACGGCGCGGTCGAGCGGGAATGACGGCGTGCGTGCGGCCAGCAGCGCGCCGAAGCCGTCCGGCTCGCCGAGGGCGGTGACCGCGTCACCCAGCGTCCGACAGCCGGCGACGATCGCCGCCGGCGAGTCGGCGGTGATGATCGGCTCGGGCGGTCGCCAGACGCGCGCGCCGCTGGCGTCGAGGCGGAAGTCGGCGGACTCGGATGGCGGCGCCGCCGTCAGCATCGCGCGAGCGTGGAGGGTGGAGTCGGCGCGCCCGAGCCAGACGATCTCGTCCGCGGCCGTGAGATAGGCCGACTCCGACAGCGCCGCCAGCCGCCGCGCGCGGCCCCCGGCGCGCTGGATCGCGGCGTGGGCCCGCCAGCCGATCTCGCTCACCGGAACCAGGACGGTGTCCACGGGGCACGCTATCGGCCAGCGGCTAAGCCGCGGCGGCCCCTGCGTCGAGCCCTGTAAGCCGCCCGCTGCTCCTTGACGGCGGCGTTAGGTCGTCCCTTGCTCAACAGCGGGTACCGCTCTGGATGATCCAGCGAGTCCACGGCCAGGTCGACGTCGAGATCTGGCCAGTACAGGTGATGCGTGCTTGGGAGTATGACGTTCGTCAGTTCACCGATCGTCGCCTCGCGAAACCAGGGAAACTCTTTGAACGAGACAAACCGCTCGCTGTCCGCGATGAGCAGCCAGAATCCCTGGGGCGAGACATTAGTGACCTTAACGCCCAAAGTGCTTTTTCCACGCTGCCCGGATTTCATTCTGATGCCCCCGTATGATTCTCAGCGCCGTGTTAATACGAGCGCTGCTCAGTCCATAATTCTGCGCCAGCTTCAACTCCGGCTCCAGCCAGAACTTCGCCTCGCCGGTGGCATGCTGCACGTGCACGTGTGCCCGTGGCTCTTCACGTGAGAAGAAATAGAACCGGTAACCACGAACTCGCAGAACGGTCGGACTCACGACTGGAGAATACCTGAAACACGCGGCAGTCCGGTAAGCAGGGTATCACGCGCGGAAGCGGACCTGCGCGCCGCGTTGCTGATAAGGTGGAGGCCGTGCGCCCCCGCCTCGCCGCCTGGCTCGCGCTCACGCTGATCGCCGCGCTGGCGACCGGTGCGCTCGGCGCCGAGGGGCCCCAGGAGTTCCTGCGCCGGCACTGGCGCACGCCGATCGCGCCCCAGGGTCCGCCCCCGGCGCGCTTCACGCCGCAGGAGGCGTCGCTCCAGCCGGAGTCGTGCGGGACATGCCATCCCGCGCAGCTCGCCGACTGGCGCACGAGCTGGCACGCCGGCGCGATGGGACCGGGCGTGAGCGGCCAGCTCGTCGAAATGATGGCGAGCGATCCGGCGATGGCGCTCGGGTGTCTCGGCTGTCACGCGCCGCTCGCCGAGCAGGCGCCGCTGGTGGCCGAGGGCACGGGGTTTCGCCCGAACCCCGTCTTCGACGCAGCCCTCGGGAAGAAAGGACTGGTGTGCGCCGGCTGTCACGTCCGGGCCCACGAGCGCTTCGGCCCGCCGAAGCGCGACGGCTCGCTCGAGAGCGCGGCTCCGCGGCAGACGCTG
>MNEF01000026.1 GCA_001917535.1 Candidatus Rokubacteria bacterium 13_1_40CM_69_27 | reverse complement strand
CGGAAGACGCAGGAGCTCGCCCGCGTCCTCGAGCTGCTTGAGAAACTCGCGGAACCCGGTGCCCACCGGCGGGAGTCTATCACTCCTCCGGCCGTCTCAAGCCCGGGAGCCGCGGGAGGATTCCACGGGCGCCGAGGATGGCCCCGACGCCCGCGACTCAGACCGGACTGTGTCTTCGGTTACGGCAGGAACGTCTGCCGCGTGTACACGGGAACCGCGGAGATGCTCACGAGCTGTTCGCTACCGTCGAACAGCTTGCCGATCTCGGGCACGTTCACCCGAAGCTGGTAGCTCTGCACACGGTCGATGCCGGCCGGGATGCTCCTGAGCACGTCCACGGCCTGCTCGAACCGATAGATACGCCAGATCGCCGGATCGACGCTGGATCTGGGTTTGGCTTCCCCTTTCGCTCGCGACGGCGTGGCCCGGGTGTATTGGACCTTCAGCTCGATCGTCCCCCCCGAACCGTTTCGCATCTCCCACGTCTCGACCACGGCGCCGGGCTCGACGCCGATACCCTTGACCGTCTGCTCCCGTCGGACGGTCGCCTGGACTGCGGTCTTATAAAAGCCCGGAACCCCGTCGGGAGTGCTGCTGAAGACCCGAATGCTCATCGGGCCCGCTTCACCCGTCTGCGGGTGTTTGACCTGGGTGGAGAGCGCCACGAGCCGGTACGTCGCCACCGCGACCGGCTTGCCCTGGCCGTCCTGGTCGAGCAGCCGTTCGGCGAAGGTCACCGTGAGATTGGCGTCCTTGGACGGTCCGGTGCCAGCGGGGCTGATCTGCCAAGAAGCCGGCACCAAACGCTGGAGCTCCTCCGCCTTCACGCGGAAGGCCAGGGCGATCCGGCTGTCCAAGGTCGATTGGACCAAAGTCTCCGACCACGCCGGAGGCGTCCAAGCCAGACCCCCGAGCAGCGCCAGACCGACGAGGGACAAGAGAGCGACCCATCGGTGCACCATTGCATGTCCTCCCTCGGATGAGAACGTCAGCGTGACGGGATATCCCCCCTGACCCCACATCAGGGAAGAGTGACGGCACGCTATGCTCCAGTCCCGGCCGTTGTCAAGGAGGGTGGCCCCCCTGCGCGGAGGGCCCCGGATGCCGTACTATGCTTGACGCCCGGACCGACCCAGCCAGAGGAAGGAGCGCCGTGAAAGCAGCCGCGGTGGTGGCGGACATTCTGAAACGCGAGGGCGTGCAGTGCCTCATCGGCTATCCTGTCAACCCGGTCATCGAGGCCGCCGCCGAGGCCGACTTCTCGATCTTCCCCTGACGCCGCATGATTACTGTTCTCTCCCTGATAGCGTTGGGCTTCTTCCTCGGCATGCGTCATGCGACCGACCCCGATCATGTCATCGCCGTCAGCACGATCGTGACCAGGCAGCGCACCATGCGGGACGCCGTCCTGATTGGGAGCTTGTGGGGAATCGGGCACACCCTGACCATCATCACCGTCGGCGGGGCCATCATCCTCTTCAGCGTCGTGATCCCGCCCAGCCTGGGCCTGACGATGGAGATGGCGGTGGCCCTGATGCTGGTCGTGCTCGGGATGTGGAACCTGACGGGGATCGTGCGGTGGATCCGTGACCCCTTCATGTCAGGGAGAGAGCGTGCCGGCGGGCTCCACGCACACCTGCACAGCCACGGAGACTACTTCCACAGTCACCCTCACGGGCACGAGCAGGAAAGTCACGGGCACCGCGAGGATCAGACGCCACAGGCTTGGCTCGACCGGCGGCTCGGTCGTCTCGGTCTCTACCACGTCCTTCGCCCGCTGGTCGTCGGCCTCGTCCACGGCCTGGCCGGCTCAGCGGCGGTCGCCCTGCTCGTTCTCGCCACCATCCAGAACCCTTGGTGGGCCATCGCCTACCTCTTGCTCTTCGGGATCGGCACCGTCGTCGGGATGATGTTGATCACGGTCGCGATCGCCGCACCATTGACATACGCGTCGAAGCGGCTCTCGCGCCTCGACCGGCACCTGCGCGTCGCCTCCGGCCTCCTGAGCCTCGCGTTCGGGCTCTTCCTCGTCTATCGTATCGGCATAGCCCAGGGCCTCTTTACCGGCCATCCGCGGTGGACCCCCCAGTAAGTCGGGCCTGACACCGGACGGGTCTGACACCGGACGGCTCTTGACAACGGAAAGCCGCCCGAATACTGTACCCACGCGTTCGGGCTAAGGTCCTACGACTTTCGGGCTTCACGGGCTTCCTGTCCAGGATGAGCGAGGCGGCATGGCTCGCAGCAAGGCGACGTTTTCCGGGCTGTCTCGAGATACGGCCCGTGCGCTGTTCATAAAGCTGCCGCCGAGCCCACGGTGGCGGCGTCGGGTCACGGCAGTCCTGCTGGGGATCGCTCTCCTGACCTGTCTCGGGATTGTCGCGTTCGCCCTGGTCCGGGAGATGACGATCCCGAGTCAATCCGCCACGGCGGCGCGTTCGCAGCCGCCAGCGCCGCCGCGTCCGCCCCTTACCCGTGCCGAGGAGGCCTACATTCAGGCACTCTGGCCGATCCACGGTGAAGTCGAGCGCAGCACGATGCGCATGAGCCTCGGGGAGATCTTCTACAAGATCCAGGACCTGAGTCGGGCAGAGCTCAAGACCAGGGTCGACGAGGCGCTGGCAACCTATCGACGGGCCGAGAGGCGGCTCCTCGCGCTGCAGCCGCCGCTGTCGCTCCAGCGCGCCCACGACGAGTACCTCGCTGCCGTGCGCCTCTTCCAGAAGTCTGCCATCGAAGCGCTCAGGATGTTCGACGACGGGAGCGATGATCACCTGCTCGCCGCGCACCCGCTGAGCCTCGAGGGAAGCAACAGGATCAGAGAGGTGGGCGCCAAGTTCTGGCCTGAGGAGTTTCCGCCCAACTGAGGGTCGGGGGAGGTGCAGGACGGCTGTGTGACTCCCGTTGATACGTTCGGTCAGGACTCACAGTGAAAGGGGGAATGTCAAAATAGAGACAAGCGGGCATTGGGCAAATTTCGTGAGGAGGAAAGAGAGATGATGCGGAAACTGATGCGCGCCCTGTTGGCTCTCGGACTGCTCATGCTGGTCGGCGCTCCGGTCAAGACACCGGTGCTCCTCGCTGACGACGAGGACAAGACCAAGCGGCCGCCGCAAACGCTGGAGCAAGGCTTCGAGAAGAGGGAACATCTCCTGCGCGACGCTGAACGCGCCGCCGCCGCTCCGCTGCACTCCGCGTGGATCGTCGAGAGCAGCCGGTTCACGGGTGTACCATTCGGCTCGTTCATGCCGGATCGCGACTTCATCGTCGGAAGCACGGATCCGCGGCATAACATCAACAGGATCGACTTTCCGGTGAACGTCGGGATCATCAAGGGGCCGGACGGCAAGATCACGCTCGCCGACAGCGGCTGGAAGCAGCTCGCCTACATCTTCGACTGGAACACCTCGTGCTGCTGGGCCGACCTCCGCGACCAGATGCTGGCCATCGGGCTGAACCCCGCAGATGTCACCAGGATCGTGGCCGGACACGGTCACTGGGACCATGTCGGCCAGCTCAGCTCGTTCCCGGACGCGACGCTTTACATCCAGAAGGAGGAGCTCAAACAGATCGACTTCTTCCTCGACTACCCCGTTTCGTTCAACGGCGGGCACATCCGCGCGGTGAACACCCTTAATCCGCTTACGGGCATGCAGGTGGGACCGCCCCAGCAGTTCTGCGCGCGGAGCCCTGTCTGCGGGTATCCGCCGCAGACGGTCCAGGAGATCCTCGGTAAGGTCCTCAGCGGGAAGGCGGTGATCGTCAACGGACGACACGAGATCGCTCCGGGGCTGATCATCCACCCCGTGTTCCGGGGCCACACCTACGGCTCGCAGCTCCTGCAGGTCCACACCGCCATCGGCGAGCTGGTGTTCGGCAGCGACACGTACTCGTCCTGGGAGGGGATCCGGGACTGGAACGTCGCGAACATTCAGCAGACGGACTCGATCCAGCAGTTCCTCGCCTACGAGAAGTGCTACATCCTGACGTCGACCTCGAACAGCTTCAACAACTGCCTTGCGGCCCACGAGCGGCTCTCGTACTCGGCGGATTACCCCATCACGTCCAACTGGTGGACGATCCCCAACGGGAACTGCTCACGGGCTGCCCAGCTGGTGCTGGCGCCGGGCGAGGCGAGCCATGTTCCCACCAACGTCGCGACCGGCACGACCACGGTCAACGGCATGACGGTTCTCTTCCGAATCGACTCCACCGTGTGCAAGAACACCATCGCAGTGGTGCCCCCCCACACGATCATGCCGTAGGGTAGGTCTGGGCCCGGCCTGGAACCCGCGCCTGCTGGTTCCAGGCCCGCTCGGGCCCGAGGAGCCCGGAGCGACACAGGCACGTGGCGTCCTCGCACGATACGTCGCACTTGCAACTTCGCGGACCGCTTCCGTGCGTTCTGCTGCTTGCGTTTCTATTTGCCTTCTGGTCGAGTCCCGCGCGCGCTCACGACCCGAGTGCCTGGGGTGGGCTCTTCCGCTCGCGCGACCAGGGCGCGACCTGGTTTCTCGCCAATGCGGGGTGGTTCGTGGGCGGCGCCATCGCGCTGGCGATCAGCCCGATCGACGCCAACCACTTGCTGCTGGCGACGGACAGCGGGCTCTTGCGCTCACGGAACGGAGGGCGCGACTGGAGCGTCGAAGCGCCGACCGTGCTCGTCGGCGCCGTCTTTGCGGCCGCGTTCGATGCGGAGGGACAGCGGGCGCTCGTCTCGACGGGCTCCGGCATCTTTCGGACCGACGAGGAGAATAGCTGGCGCAGGGTGCCGGCCCCGGACGACGCGGCGCCGGCCCGCGCGATCGTGCGTGGCTCGGTCGCCAGACGCGTCTACCTGGCCGGCTGGCGCGGACTGTCTCGCAGCGACGATTGGGGAGCGTCGTGGTCACCGGCCACTGACGGGCTCTCCGAGGGGTCTACGACCGCACTCGCTGTCTCACCTGGCCCCCCCGAAACCGTCTACGTGATCGTCGGCGGGAAGATCTGGGCGAGCACCGACGGGGCGCGCACCTGGGTGAGTCGGACGACCGGGTTACCCGTCATCGATGTCGACATTCTTACCGTCGATTCCCGTGACCAGGCGCGGGTCTGGGCCGCGGGAGCCGATCGGCTGTTCCGTAGCGACGACCGCGGCGAGCACTGGCGTCTCGTAGGGCGGCCGCTTCCAGAATCGAACACCGCCGTGCGCGGGATCGCCGCCTCCGGAAACTCGATCGTCCTCACCACGGAGCGCGGTCTGTACCGGAGCGCCGACGGCGGCCAGCGCTGGGAGCTCGTGATAGAAAATCTGCCAGCTCACCTCGAGGCGGGGCCGCTCGTGCGCGATCCCGCGGATGCGGCCACTCTCTATGCGGGCTTCTCGCTGACGCCCTATCCCGAGCTCTGGCGACGTGCTGCCGAGGGCGGGGGTTCGCTTGGACGGCTCAACCTCAGTAGCCTCGCAGGGGGCGCGGCCTTTCTCATCCTCCTGACACTCGGTGCGGTCGTCGCCGTGCGGAGGCTGGCGCGCTACTATCAGACTCCCGGCGGCAGTGGCTCAGCGCCACAAGGCCAGGGCCATGACCGGATCGGGAAAACTCCTCGATGAGCTTGACCGTGACGGTTGCGGGACGGATCGCGGAGTGGAGCGGCCGCAGGCGGGTTTGGCTGGTGCTGGCCGCGCTCCTCCTCGTCCCCGCCGTCGCGACGGTTCTCTGGCGTCTCGAACCATGGTCTGAATCCGGCCTCATCGAGTACCCGATGCTGATCAGGACGGACATCCCGACCGCGGTCGCTGTCGCGCCAGATGGCGCCGTCTGGTTCACGATCGAGTTCTCGGACGCGATCGGCGTTCTCCGGAACGGCAGGATTCAACGGTTACCAAAGGGGACCCAGAATCTCGAGCCGCTCGGCCTCGCTGTCGATGCTCAGGGCGCCGCCTGGTACACGGACGCGCCCGCGCGGGTCATCTCGCGCGTCTCGCCGGATGGCGCGATCAAATCGTTCCCGCTGGCGACGCCGATCGCGAGGCTCGGCCGCCTCGCGGTCGCTCCCGACGGCGCCGTCTGGTTCACCGATGCAACCACGCTGAGCATCACCCGACTCAAGAACGGCGTCTTCACGCGGCACGATATCGGGTCTCTCAGGAGCAGCCCCTTCGGCGTGGCGGTGGAGGCGCACGGCACCGTCTGGGCGACGCTCCAGGAGGCGAACAAGCTGGTGCACATCTCGGCGGACGGCCGGTTGGCCCAGTTCGACGTGCCGACCCGAGCCAGTGGGCTGGGCGACGTCGCCGTCGACGCGAGCGGAGCGGTCTGGTTCCTCGAGCTTCGGGTGAACAAGATCGGGCGGTTCGCAGACGGACGCTTCACCGAGTTCACCATCCCCACGCCGTCGGCTGGCCTCACCGCGCTTGCCGCGGCGCCCGACGGATCGCTGTGGTTCACCGAAATCCGCGCGGGTCAGCTCGGCCGACTGCGCGAGGGACAGGTGAGCGAGGTTCGGCTGCCACGCTCGGATGCCCGTCCGTTCGGGGTGGCCGTCGATGCTGCGAACAACGTCTGGTACACCGACCTCAGCGGATGGCTCGGCATGCTGCGCGCCGACCGCGCGAAGGCTCGGTAGGTTCAGGGGCTGGGCGTCACCGCATTGCGGTGACGGTCCGCAGTGCGTTCGCCGTCAGGACCAGGCCGACACCGAGGATCAGCAACGCCGCTCCGATCTGAACCCAGGCGATCCAGTGGCTGCTCAACCAGGTGAGAACGAGCTGTCCCACGCGTGCCGCGACCACGCCGACGACGACCAGGACAGACGCAAACCCCAGGCTGAAGACGACCACCGTGAAGAGCCCCAGGATCAGCTTGCCGCTGGAGATCGCCGCCAGCAGGATGGCCAGTGCGCCCGGGTCGGGCAGTAACCCACCAGCGATGCCCAGCCCGAGCAGAATGGCGAGGCTGGGCCGGGCCTGGGTGATGGCTTCGATGTTGTGCGTGTGCCGCGGACCCCACCCGTGACGGTGGCTGTGGTCGTCCGGATGATGGTGTGCGTGATGATGGTGGGCCGATGCGTCGGGCGCCTCGTCATGGTGGTCATGGTCGTGATTGTGAGCGTCGGCGCCGGCCGCGTGCTCGGGACGGACGTCGCCCTCGTCGCGGTCGACCGACAGCATGCCCCACTGGGTTCGCAGCATCCAGAGGCCGAGGCCAATGACGAGGATCGAGGTCCCGATAGCGAGATAGGCCTCCACTCGCTGAGGGATCAACCAGGCCGAGCCCAGCGTCGCCAGCACGGCGACCAGAATGATGCCGCTCGTGTGCGACAGCGTGACGAAGATTCCGAGGACGAGGGCGTCGACCGGTCGCCCCCGCACGCCGACGATGTACGAGGCCGCGATGGTCTTGCCGTGTCCCGGCGTCGCCGCGTGCAGCGCTCCCAGCCAGAAGCTCGACACCAGGTACAGCACGCCCTCAAGCATCGTTGCCCCCGGCCGGGAGCCGCGGGCCGAGCTGCCGCTGGCCGTCCAGAACCAGCAGCGCTCGACGCAGACGCGGCTTGCTCCATCGGCGGCGATCCTGCGCCGGCGGCAGCAAGGCTGTCAAGAGGTAGGCGTATGCTATTCTCCTCGCTCGGGGCAGCGCCGGCCAGAAGGAGGAGAGCCGTGAAAGCAGCCGCGGTGGTGGCGGACATTCTCAAGCGCGAGGGCGTGCAGTTCCTCATCGGCTATCCCGTCAACCCGGTCATCGAGGCCGCCGCCGAGGCCGACATCCGCACGATCATCGTGCGCCAGGAGCGGACCGGCCTGCACATGTGCGATGCCGTCAGCCGGGTGACCTCCGGTGAGCGCATCGGCGTGTTCGCCATGCAGCACGGTCCGGGGACGGAGAACTCGTTCGGCGGCGTCGCCCAGGCCTACGGCGACTCGGTCCCGATCGTGGTGCTCCCGGGCGGCTACCCGCGGCGACTCCTCAACATCCCACCCAACTTCAGCTCGTTCCTCAACTACCAGCACGTCACCAAGTGGGCCGAGCAGGTGATCCTGGCCGACGCCGTGCCCGACGCCATGCGCCGCGCCTTCACCCAGGTGCGGAACGGCCGCCCGCGGCCCGTGCTGGTCGAGCTGCCCGTCGACGTCCTCCGCGAGGAGGTGGCGGACGGCTGGACCTACACGCCGGCGCCCCGCCTGCGCACGGCCCCGGACCCACGCGCCGTCGCCGAGGTCGCGGCGGCGCTGCTGGCGGCCGAGCGGCCGGTGATCTACGCGGGCCAGGGCGTACACTACGCCCGCGCGTGGAAGCAGCTCCGCGAGCTGGCCGAGCTGCTGGAGGCGCCCGTCACCACCAGCCTGCAGGGCAAGAGCGCCTTCCCGGAGATGCACCCGCTGTCGCTGGGCTCGGGCGGCCGCTCGATCTCCAAGCAGCTCCACCATTGCCTCACCAACGCCGACCTGATCTTCGGCATCGGCTGCAGCTTCTCGACGACCAACTACGGCGTGGCCATGCCGAAGGGCAAGCGCATCGTCCACGCCACCCTCGACCCCGCCGACATCAACAAGGACGTGCGCGCCGAGCTGGCGCTGGTCGGGGATGCGGGGCTGACTCTCGACGCGCTCATCACCGAGGTCAGCGACCGCCTGCGCGGCGGTCCCCGGGGCCGGGCCGCCGCCGTCACCCAGGAGATCAAGCAGCTCAAGAGCGAGTGGCTCGGCGAGTGGATGCCGCGGCTCACGTCCGACGCCACGCCGCTGTCGCCCTACCGGGTCATCTGGGACCTCCTGCACACCGTGGACGTCGCCAACACGATCATCACCCACGATGCCGGCAGCCCGCGCGACCAGATCTCGCCGTTCTGGGAGCCGGTGGCGCCCCTCACGTACATCGGCTGGGGCAAGACCACGCAGCTCGGCTACGGCCTGGGGCTCACGATGGGCGCCAAGCTGGCCGCCCCCGACAAGCTCTGCGTCAACGTCTGGGGCGACGCCGCCATCGGCTTCACCGGCATGGATTTCGAGACGGCCGTGCGCGAGCGCCTCCCCATCCTCTCGGTGCTCCTCAACAACTTCTCCATGGCCATCGAGCTCAAGGTCATGAAGGTCGCCACCGAGAAGTACCGGTCCACCGACATCGGCGGCAACTACGCCGACTTCGCCAAGGCCCTGGGCGGCTGGGGCGAGCGCGTGACCGAGCCGGGCGCCATCGTGCCCGCCATCAAGCGCGCCATCGACAAGACCCGGGAGGGCACGCCGGCGCTGCTGGAGTTCATCACCGAGAAGGCGGTCGACTTCTCGATCTTTCCGTGAGACGCACCGCGTCGTCTATAATCACGGGAGAGACAGCGAGAGGGGTGAGCGCGTGGCAAAAGGCACGGGCATGCGCAAGGAAAAGAAGAAGCCGAAGCAGAAGAAGAAGTAGCGCTACTCGCGGGCGGAGCTGGAGGCCGAGCAGGCCTGGCGCACGGCTGCCACGAAGCGCTCGCCGAAGGTCTCGAGCTTCCAGTCGCCCACGCCCTTCACCTCGCGGAACCGCTCGAGCGTCGTCGGGCGCAGGCGCGCCATGTCGCGCAGCGAGGCGTCCGAGAAGATGAGGTACGGCGGCACCCCGCGTTCCTCCGCGACCTCCCGCCTCAGCACGCGTAACGCCTGGAACACCTTCTCGTCCGCCACGCCGGAGGTGTCTGGGGCCCGCGTGCTCTCAGGAATCCGCCGTGGCTCCCGGCTCGAGGATGGCGTCCCCGCCTTCGCAGCCGATGCGGCCGGCGGCGTGACGGCGCTCGTCAGGGGCGCCGCCGCGCTCTCGCCCCGGAGGACGGCGTGGCCGCTCAGGGTGACGAGCAGCGTGGGGTACTCGGCGTCGGACCGGGCGAGGTAGCCCTGGGCCATGAGCTGGTCGATCCAGGCCCGGACCTGTGACTTCTTCTCGCCGCGCAGCGTTCCGTATGCCGTCAGCCGGTCGTGGCCGAGCTGGGCGATGCGCGCCGTCGAGGCGCCGCACAGCACGTCGGCGACGTGGGTGGCGCCGAAGCTGCCGCGCAGCTGAGCCGCCGCATTGAGGATCTTCGCAGTCACGGCCGCGGTGTCAGTCCCCTGTACCGTCTCGGCCAGGCACACGTCGCACGCGGCGCAGCTCGCTCGGTCGTACGGCTGGCCGAAGTACGTCACCAGCGCCTTGTGGCGGCAGACCGCGTCCTGGCAGAACGCGTACATTTCCCCGAGCTTGCGCAGGGCGCCCGGCGGGGGCGGATCACCCAGCACGGATTTCCAGAGTCCATAGTCGGCGCCGCTGTGCAGCAGCAGGCACTCGGCCTCGAGCCCGTCGCGGCCGGCGCGCCCGGCCTCCTGCTGGTAGTGCTCGAGCGACTTCGGCATGCCCGCATGGACGACGTAGCGCACGTTGGAGCGGTCGATGCCCATGCCGAACGCCACGGTCGCGACGACGATGTCCGCGCGCTCGTTGACGAACGCCTCCTGGTTGGCGCGCCGCTCGTCGTCGGAGAGCCCGGCGTGATAGGGGAGCGCGCGGAGCCCGCGTCGCGCCAGCGCCGCCGCCAGCTCGTTCACCTCGGCGCGGCGGATGCAGTAGATGATGCCGGCCTGCTCCCGGTGGCGCGCGATGGCGGCGAGCACCTGGGCGAGCCGGTCCGTGCGGGGCCGCACGCGATATACCAGATTCGGCCGATCGAAGGAACCCACCAGCACGGCCGGGTTCTTCAGCTTCAGCTCGACGATGATGTCGGCGCGCACCGGGGGCGTCGCTGTTGCCGTGTAGGCATGGACCGCGAGCCCGGGGAACCACTCGCGCAGCACGCGGAGCTGCCGGTACTCCGGCCGGAAGTCGTGGCCCCACTGGCTGATGCAGTGCGCCTCGTCCACCGCGAGGAACGCCGGATTGGCGCGCGCCAGCTGCTCGGCGAAGCCGTCCATGACCAGGCGCTCCGGCGCGACGTAGAGCAGGTGGTAGCGGCCGGCGCCGAGGCCGCGGAGCACCTCCGCGCGCTCCGTCGGCGTCTGGCTGCTGTTGAGGTACGCGGCGGGCACGCCTGCCTCGCGAAGACCGTCGACCTGGTCCTTCATGAGCGCGATGAGCGGCGAGACGACGATGGCCAGGCGCTTCAGATGCGCGGCGGGCGCCTGGTAGCAGAGCGATTTGCCGCCGCCCGTGGGGAGCACGACGATGGAATCGCGCCCGTCGAGGATGGCGGCGATGGCTTCGCCCTGCAGCGGAAGGAAGCGGTCGTAGCCCCAGACACGCCGTACGGTCTCGTGAACGAACTCAGACTGGATGATGCCAACATCATAGCGGACCGCGGGCTCCCAGTCCCCGCATTCGTGGCGAACAGGATGTCGGGCAGGGTCTCGATCTTCCGATCGGCCGCCTCTGCGGTGGCGACCGCCAGCCCGGCCGCCGCGGGGGGGGGCAGCGCCAGGCGCGCGGTTCGGTGGATTCAGCGGTCGGCCGGGGGCGCGCGGGCCCCGCCAGACTTCTCCTTGACGCCGGACTGCGGACGAACGACAATGCCACCTCCGACTTTCCTTCTCGCAGCAGTGATCGTCACCGCGCACCTCACGGGGAGATCGCGAAATGAAACTCAAGGGTTTGATGATCGCCAGCGGCCTGCTCCTGTGTGGCCTGGCCGTGGTCGAGCAGGGCCGGGACTGACGTGATGGGACGCGGCCTCGCACTGTTCGCCGGCATTGCGCCCGAGATCATCCGCGCGTCCGCGCGGGAGGCCGAGGCGCTCGGTTACAGCTCCTTCTGGGTGAACCATCCCGGCGCGACCGACGGGCTGGCCGCGCTGGCCCTGGCCGCGCGGGAGACCCAGCGCATCGAGCTCGGCATCGGCGTGATTCCCCTGCACACGCGGGGACCGGACAGCATCGTCCAGGGCGTGCGAGCCCACGGACTGCCTCTCGGCCGCCTCCTCCTCGGGGTCGGAAGCCCCAACCCGGGGGCGCTGCCGCGTGTGCGCGAGGGCATCGCCACGCTGCGTTCGCAGTTCCAGACGCGCCTGGTGGTGGCGGCGCTCGGCCCGCAGATGTGCCGCCTGGCCGGCGAGATCGCCGACGGCGTGCTCTTCAACTGGCTGACTCCGGAGCACGCGCGTCGCTCGGCGGAGCTGGTGTGCGCCGGCGCAGCGGCCGCGAGCCGGCGCCCGCCGAAGATCTTTGCGTACGTGCGCCTTGCCGTCGGCGCCGGCGCGCGCGACCGGCTGGCGCAGGAGGCGGACCGCTACGGAGCGATTCCGGCGTACGCGGCCAACTTCGCGCGCATGGGCGTGAAGCCGGTGGAGACGGCCATCGCCGCCGAGAGCCCGGCCGCGATCTCGACGGCGCTCGGCGCCTGGCAGGGCGTCGTCGACGAAGTCGTCATCCGCGCCATCACCGGCAGGGACACGGTCGAAGAGACGCTGACGCTCGTCCGGGCGGCCAAGCCGGCCTAGCGCTTTGCCCCTCGCGCTCCTACGCCCGCCGGAAGCCCGGCGGCGGCGGACTGTCGAAGACGACCCGCCGCCCGCTCGGATGGACGAAGCCGAGCCGGGTGGCGTGCAGGCAGACGCGGCGGAGGGGATCACGGCGGCTCCCGTACGCGCGGTCGCCGACGATCGGGTGGCCGAGCGCGGCGAGCTGGGCCCGGATCTGGCCCCGGCGCCCCGTGACGAGCGCCAGCTCGAGCAGCGTCGTGTCCGGGTAACGCTCCAGCACGCGGTAGCGGGTGATCGCGTCCTTGCCGCGGCGGGCGCCGCGCGCGGGGCGGACGCGCAAGGCCCGGTCCTCGACGAGACGTGAGCTGAGCGTGCCCCCGTCCGCGCGGACGACGCCCTCCACCCGGGCGACGTACACCCGCTCGGGCGTCCGCGCCTGGAACTGCGCCTGGAGCGCGCGCTTCGCGGCCCACGACTTGGCGAAGACGAGCAGGCCGGAGGTCTCCCGGTCGAGCCGATGGACGACGAAGATCCGCCGGTCCCCCTGCGCCTCCGCCCAGTCCCGGAGCAGCCGGTACACGGTCCGGGAGCGCTCCTTGTCGGTCGCGATCGTCAGGAGTCCGGCCGGCTTGTCGACGACGAGAAGGTGCTCATCCTCCTGCACGAGCCGCAGGGACGCCGGGAAGGCGATCTCCGGCCGGCCAAGCTCGACGCGGTCGGCCGGGCCCACCCGGGCGTCGCCGCGACGGACCACGGCGCCGTTGACCCGGACGCGTCCACTCGCCAGCCACTGCTTGATCCCGCGGCCCGACGCCCCGGGGTGGAGGGCGCGCAGCCGCTCCCGGAGCATCGCGTCTGGTTCGCGGGCCGGAACGTCCACAAAGAGGGATAATACCCGGCGGCCGGACTCTCCCGGGAGGCACCATGGGTAAGAGACTTCTCTTCGTCGGCGCCGGGGCCATCGGAAGCTACCTCGGGGCCTTCCTGTCGCGCGCCGGACACGACGTGACGCTCGTCGATCCCTGGGCCGAGCAGGTCGAGACCATCCGACAGCGCGGCCTGTCGGTGACCGGGCCTCACGAGCCCTTCGAAGCGCGCCCCACCGCCGTCCACCTCAACGAGGCGGCCCGCCTGCCCCGCGATTACGAGATCGCATTCGTCGCCATGAAGGTGTACGACACGGCGTGGGCGGCTCAACTCGCGCTCCGGCACCTGGCCCCCGATGGCTACGTCGTCGCGGCGCAGAACTGCTGGCCCGACCCGGTGGTGGCGGCCGTGACCGGCGCCCCGCGTGCCGTGGGGCTGGTCATGTCCAAGATCGGCGTGGCGCTGTGGAAGCCCGGCCAGGTCGAGCGGGGCATGGACAAGGGCCAGGGCCGAGGGCACGACGTCTTTCGCGTGGGCGAGCACGACGGGCGGACCACGCCGCGCGCCACCGAGCTGGCCCAGATGCTCTCGGTGATCGACGGCGCTCAGGTCACGGACAATCTCTGGGGCGAGCGGTGGGCCAAGCTCTGCGCCAACGCCATGGGCAACCCGGTCCAGGCCATGTCCGGGCTCGGCTCGCTGGAGATCGCCGCGAGCGAGGTGGGGCGCGCCATCACGATCCATCTGGCCGGGGAGTCGGCGCGCGTCGGGCGCGCGCTCGGCTACCGCGTCCCCAAGTTCAACGGCGCCGCCGCCGAGCAGTGGGCGGACGCCGACCGGCGCGAGACGTGGGAGGTCCTGGACCGCATGCTCACGCCGGCCTCGGCGACTCCCCGCAACTGGCGAGCGTCGATGGCCCAAGATGTCGCCAAGGGCCGGCCTACCGAGATCGACCACATGAACGGCTACGTGGTGGCGCAGGGCCGCGAGCACGGTGTGCCCACGCCGGTCTCGGCGGCCGCGGTCGAGGTCGTGCACGAGGTGGAAGACGGCCGGCGCCGGCCCGAGCCCCAGAATATCGGGCTCGTGCTGCGCCGGGCGGGCGTGTAGAGGCGAGAACGGAGGAGCGGCCGATGAACATCTTCAAGGCCATGGCCGTGAAGAACCTCGAGGAAGCCACCCGAGCCATCCCGGTGATCGACTTCGGGCCAGTCTTCAGGGACGGCGCCCCAGAGCTGGACGGCGTGGCCGGTCAGGTCCGGCGCGCCTGCGAGGCCGTCGGCTTCTTCTACCTCGCGGGCCACGGCGTGCCGCCGGCGGTGGTGGAGGCCGCCTTCGAGGCCTCCCGCGAGTTTCACGCCATGCCCATCGAGGAGAAGCTCCGGCTCAAGATCAACGAGAACAACATCGGGTATCTCGCGGTCAACCAGAGCATGCAGCGGCACTCGACCGTCCACAAGGCCACCCGCCCGAACTACAACGAGAGCTTCTTCATCAGCCACGACCGCGGCGCCGACCACCCGGACGTCCTCGCCGGCATTCCGCTCCGGGGCCGTAACCAGTGGCCTCCGGGCCATGACGGGATGCGGGCCACCATGATCCGGTACTTCAAGACGCTGGAAGCGCTCGGCGAGAGGATGCTCCCGGTGCTCGCGCGGGCGCTCGACCTGCCCGCCGAGTACTTCGACCCGTTCTTCCAGAACGAGGCCCACATCAATCTACGCTTCCTGCACTACCCGCCCCAGCACGCGGACGACGACGAGCAGTTCGGCCAGGGGCCGCACACCGACAACTCGTTCTTCACCATCCTCGCCCGCGAGGACGTGCCCGGGCTGGCCGTCCGCCTTCCCAGCGAGGAGTGGCTGGCCCCGCCCGTGATCCCGGGGACCTTCCTCGTCAACCTCGGCAACGTCACGAAGCGGTGGTCGAACGACCGCTTCCTCTCGACGCCCCATGGCGTGCTGAACGACTCGGGCCAGGACCGCTACTCGATCGGGTTCTTCTACAGCCCCAACCCGGACGCCGTGCTCGAATGCCTGCCGACCTGCGTGAGCGCCGACCGTCCGCCGCGCTACCCGCGCGCGGTCTACCGGGACCTGGTCCTCGAGTTCTACAGCGCCAACTACTTCCACCAGAAGGACTACGCGGGGAGTGAGCGCGCCGCCTCCTGAGGCGCGGCGGGAGGACTGGCCATGGCCGGGGTGACCGCGGGGGACCCGAGCTGGTCCAAGCACGTGGCGGACGTCCTCCGCCGCAACGGCATCCGGATGTTCGCGACCGTCCCCGACTCGATCGTGACCCAGGTCCTCGAGCACCTGGGGGCCGACGCGGCGTGCCGCGTGGTGACGGTGACGCGCGAGGAAGAAGGCGTCGGGCTGCTGGCGGGCGCGTTCCTGGCGGGGCAGCGCGGCGCGCTGCTCATGCAGAACAGCGGCCTCGGCAACTGCGTGAACACGCTGGGCTCGCTCAACGTCGCCAGCCAGATTCCGGTCGTGCTGGTCATCAGCCACCGTGGCGATCTTGGCGAGTTCAACCCGGCGCAGGTGCCCATGGGCCAGGCCACGCCGAAGATCCTCGACGCGCTCGGCATCCGGTCTATCGTGCCCCGCTCGATCGCCGAGCTCGAGGCGCAGGGTGACGGCCTCATCAAGCTCGCCTATACCCGCGCGCTGCCGGTGGCGTTCCTGCTGCCCGCGGAGCTGACGGGCGGGAAGCTCGGATGAGCGCCCCGCTGACCCGCGCCATCGCCACCCGCCTCCTCGCCGAGCGCCTCGGCAACGAGGTCGTGGTCGCGAATCTCGGCCAGGCCTCGTTCGATCTCCACGCCGTCGCCGACCGCCCGCTCAACTGCTACACGTTCGGCGCGATGGGCCAGTGCTCGTCCATCGCGCTGGGGATCGCGCTCGCCCGTCCCGACGTGCGCGTGATCGCGCTGGACGGCGACGGCTCGCTGCTCATGAACCTGGGCTCGCTCTGCACCATCGCGACCACGGCTCCGCCGAACTACGCGCTGGTCGTCTGGGACAACGAGGTGCACCAGACCACGGGCGGCCAGCCGACGGCGACGGCGGCGGGCTCCGACCTGGCCGCCATCGCCCGCGGCGCCGGCATCGAGAAGGCGATGACGGTCCGGGGGGAAGACGAGCTCCAGCGCGCGTACGACCGCATCCTTTCCGAGCCCGGCCCGCTCGTCGTCAACGTGAAGGTCGCCAAGGGCAAGAGCGAGAGCGGGCTCGATCGCGACGTGATCGGCGGCCCGCGCCGGTTCATCCGCGCGCTGGCCGCGCGGGGGCGTCAGTCGGGCGCGTCGTGATCGGAGGCGCGATGCCGAGGTGGCTGGCCCGACCGCTCGCCGCCCTCGTCCTGCTGCTCGGAAGCGTCCCGGCCACCCCGGTCGCGACGGCGGAGACGACCCAGATGACGTGGGCCGTCCACGTGACCCTGGCCGCGCGCTGGCTCGATCCGGCCGAGCACGAGGGAGCCATCACCCCGTTCATGTTCTTCTACGCGATCCACGACGCGCTTCTCAAGCCGATGCCGGCCGGCCTCACCACGCCGAGCCTCGCCGAGTCGTGGTCGGTCTCGCCCGACGGTCTCACCTACGAGTTCGTCCTTCGGAGCGGCGTCCGCTTCCATAACGGCGAGCCGGTCAGCGCCGATGACGTGAAGTTCTCCTTCGAGCGCTACCGCGGCGCGGCGGCCAAGCTCCTCAAGGACAAGGTGAAGGACGTTCAGATCGCCGACGCCCGGCGCGTGCGCTTCCAGCTGAAGGAACCCTGGCCCGACTTCATCACGTTCTACGGAACCACGGCCACCGGCGCCGGATGGATCGTTCCCCGGAAGTACGTCGAGACCGTCGGCGACGACGGCTTCAAGAAGGCTCCGGTGGGGGCCGGACCCTACCGCGTCGTCAGCTTCACCCCGGGCATCGAATTGACCCTGGAGGCCTTCGACGGCTACTGGCGAAAGACGCCGAGCGTGAAGCGGCTCGTGCTCCGAAGCCTGCCCGACGAGACCACGCGCGCGGCGGCGCTGAAGAAGGGCGAGGTGGACATCGCCTACTTCCTCAATGGCCCGGTGGCCGAGGACATCAAGCGAACGCCCGACCTCAAGCTGCTCGGCACCCGCACCAATGCGGTGTTCGCTCTCGACTTCCGGGACCAGTGGGATCCGAAGTCGCCGTGGAGTGACCGTCGCGTGAGGCTGGCCGCGAGCCTGGCCGTCGATCGACGGGCCCTCAACGAGGCCGAGCTCCTCGGCTTCGCGGGATTGACCGGCAACGTGATCCCCAAGCACATGGAGTTCGCGCTGCCGATCGAACCCCACCCGTACGACCCCAAGCGGGCCAGGCAGCTCCTGGCCGAGGCCGGCTATGCGCGCGGATTCGACGCCGGCGACTTCACGATCCACCCGCCCTACCACTCCGTGGGCGAGGCGATCGGCAGCTACCTGGCGGCGGTCGGGATCCGGACGAAGATCCGCACGATGGAGCGGGCCGCCTTCTTCTCGGCGTGGGGCGACAAGAAGTTCAAGGGCCTGGTCTTCGGCGGCCTGGGGGCGGCCGGCAATGCCGCCACGCGGATCCAGAGCCTCGCCACCAGAAGCGGCCTCTATGCGGTAGGCGTCCTCCCGGAGGTGGATGATCTCTTCGAGCGTCAGGCTCGGGAGACGGACCGCCGGAAGCGCGAGGAGATGCTCCATCAGATCCAGCGGATCCTCCACGACCGCGTGGTGTTCGCCCCGATCTGGGAGAACGCGTTCATTCGCGGCGTGGGACCAAGGGTGGAGGAGCCGGCTCTGAACCTGATCCCCGCCTTCCCATACTCCGCGCCGTACGAAGACCTGAGGCTCAAGCGACCATGAAGTTCGGGGTCTTCGTGGGCTCATTCCCCCGGAACTGGCGACGCGCACCCTCCACATCCTCACCCATCAGGTGATGCCGGCGTTCACGTAGCATGCGACCCCGCGAGGAGACGATCTCGGTCGGCGGCATCGACGTCCACGCGTGGATCGGTGGGCGGGGCGATCCCCTGCTCGTGCTCCACGGCGCCGGCGGCAACCGGGGATGGACACGCTGGGTGCAGCAGGTTTCCGAGCACTTCACGGTCTGGGCTCCGACGCATCCCGGCTTCGGCAGCTCGGGCGACGCCGACTGGATGGAGGGCATCGACGACCTCGCCCGGTTCTATCTCTGGTTCATCGACGCCTCCGGGCTCCGCCGGCCGCACGTGCTCGGCCACTCGATCGGCGGGTGGACGGCGGCGGAGATGGCGGCGATGAGCCCGCGCTCGATCGACCGCCTCGTCCTCGTCGCCCCCGTCGGCCTCAAGCCCGAGACGGGGGAGATCCTCGACGTCTTCTACTATCCGCCCCCGCAGCTCCTCAGCCTGACCGTCCACGACCCCACGACGATCCCCGAGTGGGACGAGCTGTTCGGCCACAAGCCCACGCCGGCCGAGCTGGAGATCGCCACCCGCAACCGCGAGATGGCGGCGCGGCTCACCTGGAAACCGTACATGCACAATCCGCGTCTCGATCGTTTCTTGCCGCGGGTGACGAATCCGGCGCTGATCGTCTGGGGCCGCGAGGATCGCATCGTGCCGGTCGAGTGCGGCGAGCAGTACCGGCGGCTCCTGCCCAGCGCGACGCTCACGGTGCTCGAGAAGTGCGGCCACCTGCCTCCCATCGAGCAGCCCGACGCCTTCGCGCGCCTGGTGCTCGACTTCCTCTCGGCGCCGGTCGCGCCGCCCGAGGGACACGCCCCCGCATGAAGCTCTACTACTTCAGCGAGATGCCTCACCACGAGTTCCCCGACGGAGAAGGCGAGAAGTACCCGTCGCTCCGGCTCGACTTCCCGAATCGGTTCTTCAGCCCGGAGACGGCCGCGGCGAACTATCAGCGCTACCTCGCCGAGTACGAGTTCGCCGACCAGGCGGGCTTCGACGGGCTCATGATCAACGAGCACCATTCGACGCCCTCGTGCGTGAACGTGGGCGCCAACATGATCGCAGCCGTTCTGGCTCGCACGACGAAGCGGGCCAAGCTTCTTCTCCTCGGCAACATCCTGCCCATCGAGGACAACCCGGTGCGCATGGCCGAGCAGATCGCCATGGCCGATCTGATCTCCGGCGGGCGCGTGCTCTCCGGCTTCGTGCGCGGCGTCGGCATCGAGACCTGGTGGGCCAACACGAATCCCATCCACAACCGCGAGCGCTTCGAGGAATGCCACGATCTGATCGTGAAGTGCTGGACCGAGCCCGGTCCGTTCCGCTGGGAGGGGCGCCACTACCACTTCCGTCACGTCAACCCGTGGTGCCTGCCGCTCCAAAAGCCGCATCCGCCGATCTGGATCCCCGGCACGGCGAGCCCGGAGACGGCGGTCTGGGCCGGCCGCCGCGGCTACACCTACGTGCCGTTCCTGGTGTCGTTCGACGTCGCCCGCGAGCTGTTCGACTTCTACCGGCAGGGGGCCGCCGAGGCCGGGCGCACGGTGACTCCGGACAACCTCGGCTTCCTGATCTGCGCCGTCGCCGCGGACACCAGAGCCAAGGCTCTCGAGGCCGGCCGCTATTTTGTCTGGCGCATGGGCCCGACGCTGCGCGGGCCCGCCGAGTACTTCTCACCGGTGGGCATGCGCTCCCGGGCCGGGGCGCAATTCGCGCTGAAGACGCGACCGCGGGCGCTGGCGCAGATGAGCTACGAGGAATTGCTGGCCGGCCACTTCATCATCGCCGGCACTCCCGACGAAGTAACCGACCGCTTCGCCAATCTGCGGCGCGAGTTACGGATCGGCCACCTGCTTCTGGAAGCCCAGGAGTCCCGGATGGACCACCCGACGACCATGCGCTCGATCGAGCTGATGGGGGCGAAGGTGATCCCCGCGCTGGCGACGGTGTAGGCGTCGCCGGAGCTGAATCTCTCCGCCGCTCAACCGCCCGCGCTCAGCGGCCGGGAGGCGAGTAGCGCGAGCCCCCGGTCCGCTGCACTGCGGAGTCCGACGTCTCAAGAGGACGCTCGCGGAGTCACGCCCCGCGTCCCGCGATCCTCGTCGCCGCTGGGGGTTGATCGTGCGACCGCGCCACGTCGGCGTTGGGCCCGCGCTGACCGACGGATCTCCTCAAACGCGACCGACGCGAGTCGCCCCAACTCGACGAGGACCGCCTCGTCCGCTGCGCTGAATTCGCCCTCGTACTGCCTGGCCGTCTCATGGCTCCCTTACTTCCCGGCCGCTTCCGCTGTGCGGCGAACGGAATTGCGCTTCACCTGCAGGCGACTCGCTCGCCGGCGGCGCCATGCTGAACGTGCAGCCAACGAAGCGCGACACCTGTGGATCGAGCAGCCAGATGCACCGCCCACCGGCATTCAGTCGGCAGCAGGGTCGGCGAGGCTGGCCACATCCTGCGCGTCAGTAAAGGCCAGCGATTCCGAGTTCACACAGTAGCGGAGCCCGCTGGGGGGCGGGCCATCCTCAAAAACGTGGCCCAGATGAGCGCCGCATCGCGCGCACAAAATCTCGACCCGCACCATCCCATAGCTGCGGTCCTCATGTGTACCGACATTCTCGGCCGCCACCGGCTGGAAGAAGCTCGGCCAGCCGGTGCTGGAGTCGAACTTGGCATCGGACATGAAGAGTGGCAGACCACAGCAGACGCAGCGGTAGACACCCTGTCGTTTGTTGTCGAGCAGCGGGCCACAGAACGGGCGCTCGGTACCCTTGCCGCGCGCGATCTGGAACTGCTCGGGGGTGAGCTGAACCCGCCACTGCGCGTCAGTCTTTTCCACGGGGGCTGTCTCGACCGGTCCAACGAGCTGGCCCTTGCGGTTGAAGACTTTGACTCTCATGTGTTCCACGTGGACTCGAAGATAGCCCGGCCGGCGGCGGCCGCGCAACCGGTGGCGCGCCCGTCTCGCACGAGACGAGCCCGACCAAAACGCACTTGACAGAACCCGGCCGCGGGTAGCAGATGCTGCCACCACGCCAGAGAGGAGCCGACCGATGAGACCATCCACCGTGCGCTCCGGTGTCCTGTCCCTGGCGGCCCTGCTGCTCCTCGGCAGTGCCGTGCCGGCGTCGGCGGCGCCCGAGGGGACGATGACGTGGGGAGTCCACATCACGCTGGCCTCCCGCTGGCTCGACCCTGCCGAGACCGAGGGGATCATCACGCCGTTCATGGTGCTCTACGCGATGCACGACGCGCTGGTGAAGCCGATGCCGGCGGGCCCCAACACGCCGAGCCTCGCCGAGTCGTGGACCCAATCGAAGGATGGGCTCACCTACGAGTTCGTCCTCCGCAAGGGCGTCAAGTTCCACAACGGGGAGCCGGTGACGGCGGAGGATGTGAAGTTCTCGTTCGAGCGGTACCGGGGCTCGGCGGCGAAGGCACTGAAAGATAGGGTCCGGGAAGTCCAGGTGGTGGACCCGGGCCGCGTGCGCTTCCACCTCAAGGAGCCGTGGCCCGACTTCATGACGTTCTACGGCACCTCGGCCACCGGCGCCGGCTGGATCGTCCCCAAGAGCTATGTCGAGAAGGTGGGCGACGACGGCTTCAAGAAGGCCCCGATCGGCGCCGGACCATACAAGTTCGTGAGCTTCACGCCGGGTGTCGAGCTGGTGATGGAAGCCTTCGAGGGGTACTGGCGCAAGGTCCCGAACGTCAAGCGGCTCGTCTACCGGAGCATGCCCGAGGAGACCACGCGCGCCGCCGCGCTCAAGAAGGGCGAGGTGGATATCTCCTATCTCCTGACCGGGCCTGTGGCCGAAGAGATCCGGCGAACTCCCGGATTCAAACTCGTGGCCCCGGCCCAGTCGCCCGCCGTCTTCTGGCTGGACCTTCCCGAGCAATGGGATCCGAAGTCGCCCTGGCACGACCGGCGCGTGCGCCTGGCCGCCAGCCTCGCCATCGACCGGCAGGCGCTCAACCAGGCCGAGACGCTCGGCTTCTCGAAGCCCACCGGCTCGCTCATCCCCCGCGCCCTCGAGTTCGCACGCGTCATCGAGCCACACGCGTACGACCCCCAGAAGTCCAAGCAGCTCCTGGCCGAGGCCGGCTATCCCAACGGCTTCGACGCCGGCGACTTCTATCCGTGGCCGCCCTACAACTCCATGGGTGAGGCGCTGGCCTCGTATCTCCAGGCCGTCGGCATTCGCACGAAGATCCGAATCATGGAGCGCGCGGCGATGACGACGGCGTGGCGCGAGCGCAAGCTCAAGGGCGTGATCGTCGGCATCACTGGCGCGGGCGGCAACGCGGCCACTCGGCTGGAGGCGTACGTCAGCCGAAACGGCATCTACACCTCCGGTGTCATCCCCGAGGTCGAGGATCTGTTCCAGCGTCAGGTGCGCGAGATGGACGTGAAGAAGCGCGAGGCGCTGCTCCACCAGATCCAGGGCCTCCTTCACGACCGGGTGACGCACATCCCCATCTACGAGCTGGCGTTCATCTGGGGCGTCGGCCCGCGCGTCGAGGAGCCGGGCATTAATCTCATAAAGAGCTTCGCGTACTCCGGACCCTTGGAAGATCTGCGGTTGAAACGGCCATGACGGGCTGCTGGCGGACGAGGGCGGCGGCGCACCCGACACTCGCTCCACGCGCGGCATCGCCGACTTCGTCGCCGGGTTCCGCTCCGAGCGGATCCCCGACGAGGTACGCCGCCGCGCGCAGCTGGTCGAGCCGGCGCCCCTCCTCGGCCAGCCCAACGCCGAGGTCTACCGCGAGTGGCTCTCCCTCGGCGAAGGGGATCTCTGACGCTGGTGCCTCACGCCGACCCGCGATGGGCGGCCTGGTATCGGGCGTTGTGCAGCACCTGGCCCGGGTAGCTCCCCGTGTGCGCGCCCTTCTCCAGTAACACCTCACCGTTCACCACGGTGTAGTGAATCCCCTCGGCCAGTTCCCGGACGCGCCAGCCGTTGTTCGGGAAGTCATGCACGACGTCTTCCGGCGCCGGCCGCACGATGTCGGCGTCGAAGACGACGAGATCTGCGGCCATCCCCGGCTGCAGGAGCCCGCGATCGTAAATCCCGAAGGCCGAGGCCGAATCGAAGGTGAGGCGGCGGACCGCCAGCTCCAGCGACATGATCCCCTTTTCCCTCACCCAGTAGCCGAGGAGCCGGGTGGGATTGCTCACGTTCGAGTGGAACTGGACGTGGGCGCCCCCGTCGGAAAGCCCCACGACGGCGTAGGGGCTGCCGAGGATCTGCGCCACCGCCTCGGTGTCCATGTTGATCTCGCCGAGGCTGAAGATCGTGTCCAGCTCTTCCTCGACGGCCAGATCGAGGAACGCATCGAGCGGGTCCTTCCCCTGCGCCTTCGCGATCTCCGCGACGTTCTGTCCCTTGAGTCCGCGGTTCTTCGGGAGCTGCGGCTCCTCCACGACCATCAGATCCCAGCGCTTGGAGAACGTCGAGTCAGGACCGAGAGGCGCTTCGACTTCGGCGCGGAGCTTCGCGCGCGTCGCCGAATCGCGATAGGCCCGCAGCTTCTCGGCATCGGAGGCCTGGAGGATGGGCAGCCACGTGGGCATGCCGCGAAACACCTGACAGTTCTTCATGGTGAACCGGTTCACGATGCTGCCGGGATTGCAGAGCGGCACCGCCCGGATCCCCTGCTGGGCCGTCTCCTCGACGTGCGCCAGGTGCTTGCGCCACTGACCCGGCAGCCGGGCTTGCTCGAGGAGGGTGTTGTACATGATCGGGCGGCCGCAGGCCTGGGCGAGCCGGCTCAGGAGGCGATCCTTCAGCTCGGGATTGGTTCCTCCTCCGCACTGGATGACCCCGGTACCGGACTCGCGGAGGACGTCGGCCAGCGCGAACAGCTCCGACTCCGGAGCACACGCGGCCGGGATCCGCTTTCCCACGATGTCGAAGTGGTTCATGTTGCGCGTGATCGAGAGCCCCAGCGCCCCCGCCTCCAGCGCCTCCCCCACCACGCCCCGCATGACCTCGAGTTCCTTGTCAGTGGCCGGGCGCTCCGAGCAGTCCTCGCCCATGGCATAGAGCCGGGCCGCCGAGTGGCCGACGAGCGTTCCCACGTTGACCCCGAGCCGCTGCCCGATCACGTTCATGTACTGGGGGAACGTCTCCCACGTCCACGGCACGCCAGCTCGCAAGACGTCCATCGGAATCGCTTCGACGTAGGACAGCATCCCGGCCAGCTTCTCGCGCTCGTGGGCCTTGACGGGGGCGAGCGTCAGGGAGCAGTTGCCGATGATGACAGTGGTCGCGCCGTGGAAGCACGAGAAGCTGCACAGAGGATCCCAGAGGACCTGGGCGTCGTAGTGACAGTGGTTGTCCACGAACCCCGGCGCCACGACGCGTCCATCGGCCTCGATGACGCGGCGCGCGGGGCCACTCAAGCGTCCCAGCTCCACGATCTTCCCCTGGGCCACCGCCACGTCGCCGTGAAAGGCGGGCCGGCCGGAGCCGTCGATGATGCGGCCATCTTTGATCAGGAGGTCGTACGTCATGCGGTCGCTCCTACGTCTTCTCGAACATCCGCTTGATCTCGGTCTCGGCCCACCGGATCGCCTCCTTGGGCTTCGCGGCGTTCGTGACGACTTTGGCGAACATGTTGGGGATGATGTAGCTGTTCGTGATGAGCTGGATCCGCTCGTCGGGGGGCGCGGGCCAGCCGTACAGGTGCGAGTACTGCGCGATCGTCTTCAGCGGCCCGTACTTCGGATCGACGTTCCAGATCGGGTGGTTCTCCATGTCGCGCCACACCGGATGGTTGTAGTTGTCGCCCGACATGATCCACTCGTGGTACTGCGCGGGCTCGAAGAACCAGCGGAGGAACTCCCTGGCGGGCTCCACGTTCTTGCTGGACTTCCAGATCCCGAGGCTGCGCGGCACGCCCACCGTGTGTCGTCCGGCCGGTCCCGCCGGCGAGGGGTGGAAGCCGGTGAGCTGGGCGACCGGCATCTGCTTCTCCTTGGCGACCACGTAGTGGCTGATCGGGTTGTGGATCCACGAACCAGCCCCCGAGTTCAGCCACTGGTTGTTGGAGGCGTTGTCCCACGAGAGCACCGCGGGATCCATGGCGTCAGTGTAGAGCGCCATGACGTAGTCGATGGCCGCCTCGGTCTCCCGGGAGTTGATGGTGATCGTCTTGCCGTCCTCGGCGACGTCCTTGGCGCCGTGGCACCACAGGATCGAGTAGAGGGTCGTCACGGAGTCGGTCGTCTGGCTGATGGCGAATCCCACGGGATGGCCGAGCTTCTTCAGCTTTCGGCCAGCTCGGAGCAGGTCTTCCCACGTGTCCGGCGCGTTCTCTCCGACTTTCTCGAACAGGTCGATCCGATGGCTTCCCGGAAACGAGATGAACAGGTAGGGGATGCCGAGCCATTGGCTTCTCACGCGGGCATGGTCTTTGGCGAACGAATACCAGTCGCCGTGCTTCCGGGCCAGGTCATGACAGATGTCGGACACGTCCGCGAGGCCCGGCGCGAAAAGCCACGGGTAGTGCATCTCCAGGCTGACGATGTCGTGGCCTGATTTCGACATGAGCTCGGCCGAGAGCTTGCCCGGCATCTGGACGCTCTGGATGTGGTCGATGCGCACGTTCACGCCGGTCAGCTTCGAGAACCGCTTGCCCAGCTCGGCGAGCTTCGCGTCCGACGCGGGCGCGTAGTTCACGGCGGTCAGGATGGCGATCTCCCGGGCGGCCCCGCTCGCCGGCGCCCGTCCCGCCGCGAGGATCCCGGCCAGCCCGGCCAGCGTCCGTCCACCGGTCCGGAGGAACCCGCGTCGGTTCACTCCGGCGTCGCGAACCCCGAGGAGACGTTGTCGCTGCGTGCCGCTCATCGCGCACCTCCTGGCTCCCATCGGGAGCGGACTCTTCGGAGGGAAGTAGCTGTCGGGATGCTAGCCCCACCGGCCGCGGTCGCGCAAGCGGCGGGGCGGTCGTCCCCCCCGAGACGAGCGCGACCACAACGCACTTGACAGAACCCGGCCGCGGGTGGGAGATGCTGCCACAAGCCAGAGAGGAGCCGCCCGATGAACCCACTCGCCGTGCGCCGTGGCCTGTCCCTGGCCTTCCTGGCGCTCCTCGGCAGCGCCGGGCCGGCGGTGGCCGCGCCCGAGGGGACCATGACGTGGGGCCTCCACGTCACGCTGGCGGCCCGCTGGCTCGACCCCGCGGAGACCGAGGCCCTGATCACGCCCTTCATGGTGCTCTACGCCATCCACGACGCGCTGGTGAAGCCGATGCCGGGGAACAACAACACCCCGAGCCTCGCCGAGTCGTGGACCGCGTCGAAGGACGGCCTGACGTACGAGTTCGTGATCCGGCGCGGCGTGAAGTTCCACAACGGGGAGCCCGTAACGGCGGCGGACGTCAAGTTCTCGTTCGAGCGGTACCGGGGAGCGTCGGCGAAGCTGCTCAAGGACCGCGTGCGCGAGGTCCAGATCGTGGATCCGGGCCGCGTGCGGATCCACCTCAATGAGCCGTGGCCGGACTTCATGACCTTCTACGGCACCTCGGCCACCGGCGCCGCCTGGATCGTGCCGAAGAAATACGTGGAGAAGGTGGGTGACGACGGCTTCAAGAAGGCTCCGATCGGCGCCGGGCCGTACCGCGTGGTGAGCTTCACGCCGGGAATCGAGCTGGTGATGGAGGCCTTCGACGGTTACTGGCGCAAAGCCCCGGCCGTCAAGCGGCTCGTCTTCCGGAGCCTGCCCGAGGAAACCACGCGGGCCGCGGCGCTCAAGAAGGGCGAGGTGGACATCTCCTATCTCCTGAGCGGACCTGTCGCCGAGGACATCAAGCGGACGCCGGGGCTGCGGCTCGTCGCCGCCTACCCACCCGGCGTCTTCTGGCTCGACTTCCCCGAGCAGTTCGACCCGAAGTCGCCGTGGCACGACCGGCGCGTGCGCCTGGCGGCCAGCCACGCCCTCGACCGGCAGGCCCTCAACCAGGCCGAGACGCTCGGATTCTCGCGGCCCACCGGGAGCCTCTTGCATCGCAATCTAGAGTTCGCGCGCTTCTTCGAGCCCTCGGCCTACGACCCCGCGAAGGCGCGGCAACTCCTCGCCGAGGCCGGCTATCCCAAAGGCTTCGACGGCGGCGACCTCACCCCGCTCCCTCCGTTCACCACCCTGGGGGAGGCCATCGGCAACTATCTCGGCGCGGTGGGCATCCGCACCCGGACACGCACGATGGAGCGCGCGACGTTCCTCACGGAGTGGCGCGAGAAAAAGCTCAAGGGTGTGATCGTCGGCATCGCCGGCGCGGCGGGCAACGCGGCGACGCGGCTCGAGGCCTACGTCACCAAGAACGGGATCTACGCCGCGGGCGTCATTCCCGAGGTCGAGGACCTTTTCCACCGGCAGGCCCGGGAGACGGACCGGAAGAAGAGAGAGATGTTGCTGCACCAGATCCAGCAGATCATCCACGACCAGGTGACGCACGTCCCCGTCTACGAGCTGGCGTTCCTGTGGGGCGTGGGACCTCGCGTGGAGGAGGCCGGCGTGGACCATATCAAGGGATTCGCGTATTCGGGGCCCTACGAAGATCTCCGGTTGAAGCGGCCGTGAGTCAGGAGGGCTGACATGCGCTACACGAGAATTTCCGCCGACTGCCACGTGGATCTGCCCTGGCTGCCGCCGGACCTCTTCACCTCACATGCCTCGGCGGCGATGAAGGACCGCATGCCCCACGTCACCGACGGCCCCCAGGGGCCGGTGTGGGTCACCGAGAAGGGCGCCACGCTCGGACTCGTGAACGGCATGGGGTCAGCGGGACGCGAATACGTCCCCGGCCAGATCCACCGCTCCGATCGCATGGCCTCCACCGGGCTCTATGAGGACGGCAAGCGCGGCATCCGCCGTCTCACCGATCCCGAGCTGCGATTGAAAGATCAGGAGCGCGACGGCGTGCAGGCCGAAGTGTTGTACGGGATCCTCGGCACCACCCGGCGTCTCGGCGACGCCGAGGCGGCCGTAGCGGTCATGCGGATCTACAACGAATGGCTCGCCGACTTCTGCGAGACCCACCCCGACCGCTACGCCGGACTCGCGTGCATCCCCAACCACCCGGTGGAGGCGGCGGTGGAGGAGGTCACGCGGGTCGTCAAGCGCGGCGGCGTCCGCGGTCTGGAGGTCGCCAATCAGCACGACATCGTACCGCTCTGGGATCCCCAGTGGGCGCCGCTCTGGGACGTCGCGCACGAGGCGCGACTCCCGCTCCACTTCCACACCGTCGGCGGCCAGCGGCCGGACTTCGAGAAGCTGCCGCCGCGGCTGGGGCTGGTGGCGCGCGCCGTCCACATCACGGGCTTTCAGATGCACATGGCGACGATCCTGACGTCACTGATCTTCGGCGGCGTGCTCGAGCGCTACCCGAACATCAAGGTCGTCATCGGGGAGAGCGGGATCGGCTGGATTCCCTACGTCCTGGAGCGGATGGACGCGGAGTGGGAGGACCAGTTCAAGGACCTCACGCTCACCATGCGACCGAGCGAGTACTGGCGCCGGCAGTGCAAAGCGACGTACCAGACCGACCGCATCGGGATCAAGCTGCTCGACGACCTGGGTCACGACACCATCATGTGGGGCTCGGACTTCCCCCACCCCGACGGCGTGTGGCCCGATTCCGGCGAGTTCATCCAGCGCGAGCTGGGGCACCTGCCCGCCGAAGTGCGCCAGAAGATCGTCTGCGACAACGCCGGCAAGCTCTACGGCTTCATCCGTTGACCGCCGGCATGAAGAAGCCCGTGGTGTTTTACAGCGAAGGCGTGAGGCTCGCCGGCGACGTCTACTACCCCGATGGCCTGTCACCTGGAAAGAAGCGGGCGGGGATCGTGCTCTGCCACGGCTACACCGGCATCAAGGACCTCTACCTTCCCGACAACGCCAGCGCCCTGAGACCTTGTCATCACCGCGCGCGAGGTCGGGCCAGCGGCGTCGGCCTCGCGAGGGTCATGACGCAGGCCACCGCTCGGAGAGCCAGTCGGGGAGCGCCTCACCCGCCCGGGTGACGGCCAGCTCGAAGTTCTGGTCGCCCCGGCCCTCGGGAAAACGCTGGAGGGCGCCGGGCATCTCGTAGTAGATCTCCAGGCGGTTCCCGTCGGGATCCAGGAAGTAGATGCTGCGCTGGTTCACGTGATCCATCGCACGGTCGATCGGCACGCCGCGCTCCAGCAGCGTGCAGTAGGCCTCGCGCAGGGCCTGGTAGCTCGACACCTGGAAGGCGATGTGGGCCACTCCGAGCGGACGGCTCGGCCCTTGGCCAGTCTCCGGGCTCGGGTGCTGGGAGAAGTCCAGGGTGTGGAAGTCCTCGCCCAGGGTCATGAAGAGGTCGCCGTGCTTGGGATCCTGCTCGGCGACGCGGAAGCCGAGGACGTCGCGATAGAAGGCCTTGGACCGCTCCAGGTCCGCGACACGGAGCTGCACGTGGCCGAGCTTCTTCAGCCGGATCATGGGACCTCCTCCTTACGCCTCGGCGGGTCGTGGTCATGCTAGCATGCCGTCCATTCTTAAGGAGTCAGGGGGGGCGCGGCGATGGGAACGTTCCGGCTTTACACGGGGCCCGATGGGCACTCGCAGAGCGAGCCGATCGACCTGGCTCGAGCACCGGAGTGGACGAAGGGGCTGGCGGCCACGCAGATCTCGTTCCGCGTCTGGCCGGTCGGACAGTTCCTCGACTGGCATCCGGCCCCGCGCCGCCAGTTCGTGATCATCCTCTCCGGGCAGCTCGAGATCGGCCTGGGGGACGGCGGGAAGCACGTGTTCGGCCCCGGCGACGCGCGACTGGTCGAGGACACGACGGGCAAGGGGCACACGACCCGTGTGCTCGGGACTCAGCCCTGTGTGACAGCGACGATCCCGCTGGCGCAGCCATGACCAGGATCCTGTTCGCTCCCCGCCAATCCGAGGTGATCCTCGACATCGCGCGGTCGCTGGCGCCGCCCGGCTTCGAGCTGGTGGTCGCCGACCCCGGCACGCCCGAGTTCTACCAGGCGGCCGCCGACGCCGAGTACTACCTCGGTCTGGCCCGGCAGATGGGCGGCGAGTTCTTCCGGGCCGCGCCGAAGCTCCGGCTGGTCCAACTCCTCAGCGCCGGCTACGACCGCGTTGACATGGAGGCGGCCCGGAAGGCGGGCGTGCCCGTGGCCAACAACGGCGGCGCCAATGCGATCGCCGTGGCCGAGCACACGCTGATGCTCATGCTGGCGGTGCTCAAAAAGCTCGTCCGATTCCACAACGACATCGTCGCCGGCAAGTGGCGCGTGGGCAATCCGGCGGATGCGCGCGTGCATGAGCTGGCGGGCAAGACCCTGGGGATCGTCGGCCTCGGGAACATCGGCAAGAAGGTGACCCGGCGCGCGGCGGCGTTCGACATGAGGGTCCAGTACTACGACATCGTCCGGCTCACCCAGGCGGAGGAGGACGCCCTCGAGGTCCGCTTCGTCCTCTTCGGCGAGCTTCTGCGCACCTCAGACGTGGTGAGCCTGCACGTGCCGCTCGACGACTCCACGCGGAACATGATGTCCACGCGCGAGTTCGCGCTGATGACGCCGAGCGCGATCCTGATCAACACCTGCCGGGGGGCGGTCGTGGACGAGGCCGCGCTCTACCGGTCGCTGACGGAGGGCCAGATCGCGGCGGCCGGGCTCGACGTGCTGGTCGAGGAGCCCCCGGCGCCGAATCACCCGCTCTTCGCCCTGCCCAACGTCACGCTCACCCCGCATTCCGCGGGGCCGACCTGGGAGAACTGGACGGCGAGGTTCCGGAACGGCTTCGACAACATCCAGCGCGTGGCCGCCGGCGGCCGGCCACGGTGGGTCATCCCGGAGCTCGCGTAGCGCCAGGCGTTATCCGACCCCCGCGTTCCGCTCGTCAGGGCGCCCGCTCCCGCTTCCCTCCGGGCTCGCCCCGTCCGGAGTCGCTGCGTCCGGACTCCGCTGGCCGGCCTTCTCCTCGGACCTCGACCTTCGCCCCGGCGGTGAGGCGGGGCTGGCCGTCGGTGACCACCGATTCGCCCGCCTGCAGGCCCTTGGCGATGATGGTCTCGCCGCCCTGCGTGCGGGCGGGGACCACCGGCCGCAGCTCGACCGTGGAGTCTGCCTTCACCACGAAGACGTAGGGGCCCTGCTGTCCGCTCTGGACCGCCTGGGAGGGCACGACGATGGCATCGGCCTCGCTGGCCAGGGTCAGCGTGACGTTGGCGAACTGGCCGGGCCAGAGCCGGCCTTCGTCGTTGGCGAAGGTCGCCTTGAGCCGGATCGTTCCCGTCGCCGCATCGACGGCGTTGTCGATGAAGGTCACCACGCCCCCGACCGGCCGCGGATCGCCGGCCGGGACGGCCGCCACCTGCAGTCGGCCCGAGGCCATGTAGCGCTTGATCGTCGGCAGCTGCTGCTGCGGCACCGTGAATGACACGTAGATCGGCCGGATCTGGTTGATCAGCAGGAGGGTCGAGTCGCTGGTCCCACCGGCGCGGACGACGTTGCCCTCGGTCATCATGACGCTGCCCGTCCGCCCGTCGATCGGCGAGCGGATCGTGGTGTAGCCGAGCTGGACGCGGGCGTTCTCGACCGCGGCCTCGTCGGCGCGGACGAGCTGCTCGGCGGCCCGGACGGCCGCCTGATCGGCGCGGACGGTCTCCTCCGCGCTCCGCACGTCGGCCTCGTCGGCGCGAACGGTGGCGGCAAACGCCTCGGCCGACGTGCGGAACTGATCGTACTGCTCGCGGGCGATGAGCTCCCGCTTGAACAGGTCGGCGTAGCGCTGGGCCTGCGTCTCGGCGTTCCGGGCCTGGGCTTCGTCGCGGGCCAGCGCGGCGCGGGTCTGGGCCACCCGGGCCTGGTCCCGCTCCAGCACGGCGCGGGCCTGCTGCACCTGCACCATGTCCTTCGCGAGGTTCGCCTGGGCTTGGGCGAGGGTCGAGTCCAAGAGGCGCGGATCGATCGTGAACAGCAGATCGCCCTTGCGCACGTCCTGGCCTTCCTTCACGTGGACGCGGAGGATCTCGCCCGGGGCCTGGGCCTTCACCGAGACGGCCGTGTAGGCCTCGACCGTCCCGATCGCCTGGATCTGCAGCGGCATCGTCTTCTGCTCCACCACCGCCACCGCGACCGGCACCGCGGCGCGACGCTGGGGCTGCTTGGACTCGGCCTTGGTGTCACCGCACGCGGCGCAGACCGCCGCCAGCAGCACGAGCAGCAGCCGCCAGGCATGGGTCGCGCTTTCGGGGACCCTGGCGCCGCGACGCCGGCTCACCGCGGCGCCTCCCACGAGGGCGCCGGCAGCGCCGGAGCCCGCACCCCGCGCAGAGCCAGGCGGACGCGCTCCAGGTACAGGTAGACGACCGGCGTGGTGTACAGGGTGAGGAGTTGGGACACGAGGAGGCCGCCGACGATCGTGATGCCCAGCGGGCGGCGCAGCTCGGAGCCGACGCCGGTGCCGAGCGCCAGCGGCAGGGCGCCGAGGAGGGCGGCCATCGTCGTCATCATGATCGGCCGGAAGCGCAGGAGGCAGGCCTCGTAGATCGCCTCCCGCGGCGGCATCCCCTGCCGCCGCCCGGCGTCCAGCGCGAAGTCGATCATCAAGATCGCGTTCTTCTTGACGAGCCCGATCAGGAGGACGAGCCCGATCAGCGCGATGATGTTGAGGTCCATCCGGCAGAGGAGCAGGGCCAGGATCGCGCCCACGCCGGCCGAGGGCAGCGTGGACAGGATGGTGATGGGATGGACGAGGCTCTCGTAGAGGACGCCGAGGACGATGTAGACCGCCACCAGCGCGGCGAGGATGAGCACGGGCTGGTTCGCCAGCGACGCCTGGAACGCCTGGGCGGTGCCCTGGAAGCTGGCGCGGATGGAGGAGGGCAGCCCGACCTGACGCCCGGCGGCTTCGATCGCATTCACCGCGTTCCCGAGCGCCACGCCGGCGGCGAGGTTGAACGACAGCGTCACCGAGGGGAACTGACTCTGGTGGTTGACCGAGAGCGGCGTCGTGCGCGGCGCGAACCGCGTGAAACCGCTCAGCGGCACCTGCGCCCCGTTCGCCCCCCGGACGTACACGCCGGCCAGGGCGTCGGGGTTCTGCTGGAAGTCGGGCCCGACCTCGAGCACCACGCGATACTGGTTGCGCTCGGTGAAGATGGTCGACACCTGGCGCTGGCCGAACCGGTCGTACAGCGCGTCGTCGATGACCTGAGCGGGGACGCCCAGTCGTGACGCGGTGTCGCGGTCGATGACGAGCGCGGCCTGCAGCCCGCGGTTCTGCTGGTCGGTGGCGACGTCCCGCAACTGGGGCAGCCCGCGCAGCGCCGCCAGCATCCGCGGCGCGAAGGCGTTCAGCTCGTCGAGATTCGGGCTCTGCAGCGTGTACTGGTACTGGGCGTTGCTGAGCCGGCCGCCGACCCGCACGTCCTGCACGGCTTGCAGGAACAGCGTCGCGCCGGGAACGTGGGCGAGCCGGCCGCGCAAGCGATCGATGACCCGATCGGCCGACACCTTCCGCTCGGCCAGCGGCTTCAGCGCCATGAACATGCGCCCGCTGTTCGTGGTGTTGCCGCCGCCCCCGGTGAAGCCCACGACGTTCTCCACGGCGGGATCGTTGAGCACGATCCCGGCGAACTCGACCATCTTGGCGCGCATCGCCGGAAACGAGATGTCCTGCTCGGCCTGGATGTTGCCGACGATGCGCCCGGTGTCCTGCTGGGGGAAGAAGCCTTTGGGGACCACGGCGAAGAGGTAGATGTTCACGCAGATCGTGGCCAGGGTGACGAGCAGCGTCGCCAGCTGGTGGCGCAGCACCCAGCCGAGCGTCCGCGCGTAGAGATTCCGCACGGCGTCGAAGGCCCGCTCGCCCAGCCGGTAGGCCCGCCCGTGCCGCTGCGCGTGGCCGGGCTTCAGGAACAGCGCGCACATCATGGGCGTCGTGGTCAGCGAGACCAGCAGGGAGACGGTGATGGCCAGGGTCAGCGTGACCGCGAACTCGCGGAAGAGCCGGCCGACGAGGCCGCCCATCAAGAGAATCGGGATGAACACGGCCACCAGCGACGTGCTCATCGACAGCACGGTGAACCCGATCTCGCGCGCGCCCTTCAGGGCCGCCTGCACGGGTGAGTCGCCGCGCTCCAGGTACCGCGTGATGTTCTCGAGCACGACGATGGCGTCGTCGACCACGAAGCCGGTCGAGACCGTGAGCGCCATGAGGGAGAGGTTGTCCAGGCTGTAGCCGAAGAAGTACATCCCGGCGAACGTGCCCAGCAGGGAGAGCGGGACGGCCACGCTGGGGATCACCGTGGCCGACCCGCTGCGGAGGAAGACGAACACCACGAGCACGACGAGCACGATGGACAGGAGCAGCGTGAGCTGGATGTCGCGGAACGAGGCGCGGATGGTCGTGGTCCGGTCGAGGACGACGGCGAGGTTCACGGCCGGCGGGATCGACGCCTTGAGCTCCGGCATCAGCGCGAACACCCGATCGACCGTCTCGATCACGTTGGCGCCCGGCTGGCGGTACACGATCATCAGGACGGCCCGCTTGCCGTTGGCCAGGCCCGCCGTGCGGACGTCCTCCACCGAGGTCTCCACGGTGGCGACGTCGCCCAGCCGGACGGGAGCGCCGTTGCGGTAGGTGATGATCACCGGCCGGTAGTGGTCGGCCTCCATGAGCTGGTCGTTGGCGGTGATCGTCCACGCCGTCGAGCCGTCGGCCAGCTCGCCCTTCGGCGAGTTCGCGTTGGCCGCGGCCAGCGCCGCCCGCACCTGGCCCAGGCCGATCCCGAGCTGCGCCAGCACGTTGGGATCGACGCGGGCGCGCACGGCCGGGCGCGCGCCGCCGCCGATGGTCACCTGCCCCACGCCGGCCACCTGGGAGAGCTTCTGGGCCAGGACCGAGTCGGCGGCGTCGAACAGGCGGCCCACCGGCAGCGTGTCCGACGTGAGGGCCAGGATCAGGATCGGCGCATCGGCGGGATTGATCTTCCGGTAGCTCGGGTTGTTGGGAAGGTTGGGCGGCAACTGGCTGCGGGCGGCGTTGATGGCGGCCTGCACGTCGCGCGCGGCGGCGTCGATGTTGCGGTCGAGGTCGAATTGTAACGTGACGCTGGTGGCGCCCAGCAGGCTCGCCGAGGTGATCTCCGTCACCCCGGCAATGCGCGCGAACTGCCGCTCCAGCGGCGTGGCCACCGAGGCTGCCATCGTCTCCGGACTGGCCCCCGGCAGCGTGGCCTGCACCGAAATGACGGGGAACTCCACCTGGGGCAGCGGCGCCACCGGCAGCGTGCGGTAGGCCAGCACGCCCGCCAGGAGCAGGGCCACGCTCAGGAGCGACGTGGCGATCGGCCGCCGGATGAAGGGCGCAGAAATCCCCACGGTCAGTCCCCGGCCGGGACTTCAGCGGCGACCGGGCGCCGGATGCGGGCCCGGCGGGCGCGCCGCCCCAGCCGGTCGAAGTAGAGGTAGACGACCGGCGTGGTGTAGAGCGTGAGCACCTGGGAGAGAAGAAGACCGCCGACGATGGTGATGCCGAGGGGCTGGCGCAGCTCGGCCCCGGTGCCGCTGCCGAAGGCCAGCGGCACGCCGCCCAGCAGCGCGGCCAGGGTCGTCATCATGATGGGACGGAAGCGCAGCAGGCACGCCTGATAGATGGCCTCCTCCGGAGGCTTGCCCTCCTGGCGCTCGGCATCCAGCGCGAAGTCAATCATCATGATCGCATTTTTCTTGACGATTCCGATGAGCAGGATGATGCCGATCAGGGCGATGAGGTTGAGATCGATCCGGGTGAGGAGCAGGGCCAGGATCGCGCCCACCCCGGCCGAGGGCAGCGTCGACAGGATGGTGACCGGATGGATGTAGCTCTCGTAGAGGATTCCCAGCACGATGTAGACCGTCACCACCGCGGCCAGGATGAGGAGCGGCTCGTTGGCCAGCGCCGCCTGGAACGCCTGCGCGGTCCCCTGGAAGCTGGCGCGGACCGCGGCCGGCAGCCCGATCTCCCGCTCGGCCGCCGAGATGGCCGTGATGGCCGCGCCCAGCGACCCGCCGGGCGCGAGGTTGAACGACAGCGTGACCGAGGGGAACTGCCCCTGGTGATTCACGGCCAGCGGGGCGGTGCTCGGCTCGAAGCGCGTGAAGGCGCTGAGCGGCACCTGGGCGCCGGTCGACGACTTCACGTAGATGCTCTTGAGCGCTTCGGGACTCTGCTGGAACTCCGGCGCCACCTCCAGCACCACGTGGTACTGGTTGAGCTGGGTGAAGATGGTCGAGACCTGCCGCTGCCCGAAGGCATCGTAGAGCGTGTCGTCGATGACCTGGGGGACGATCCCGAGGCGGGAGGCGACGTCGCGGTCGATCACCAGCGCGGCTTGCAGCCCCCGGTTCTGCTGATCCATGGCGACGTCCCGCAGCTCCGGCAGCGTCCTCAGCCGGTCGGCCAGCCGCGTCGCCCACTCCGCCAGCTCTCGCGGGTCGGCGTCCTGCAACGCGTACTGGTACTGCGTCCGGCTCACGCGGTCCTCCACCGTGAGGTCCTGGACCGGCTGCATGTAGAGCGTGATGTCGTCGATCTTCTCCAGCGAACTCTGCAGGCGCCGGATGATCGAGGAGGCGTCGACCGCCCGCTCATTCCGCGGCCTGAGATTGATCTGGATGCGCCCGCTGTTGGGCGTCATGTTGACGCCGTCCACCCCGATGAACGACGACAGGCTCTCCACGTCCTTGTCTTTCAGGATCTCCCGCACCAGGGCCTGCTGGCGCTCGGCCATCGCCGCGAACGACACGGACTCCGGCGCCTCCGAGATGCCGAGGATGACGCCCGTGTCCTGCACGGGGAAGAACCCCTTGGGAACCACCACGTAGAGCACGATGGTCAGGACCAGGGTCGCCACGGTGATGACCAGCGTCGCCGGCTGGTGCCCGAGCACCCAGCGGAGTGTCTTCCCGTACCACGCGATGGACGCGTTGAAGCCCTGCTCGGTTGCCCGGTAGAACCAGCCCTGCGCGGCGGCCTCCTGGTGCCGGAGGATCTTGGCGCACATCATCGGCGTCAGGGTCAGCGAGACGACGGCGGACACGAGAATGGTGACGCTGAGGGTGATGGCGAACTCGCGGAAGAGCCGGCCCACGACCTCGCCCATGAAGAGCAGCGGGATCAGCACGGCGATCAGCGACACGGTGAGGGAGACGATCGTGAATCCGATCTGCTCCGAGCCCTTCAAGGCGGCCGCCAGCGGTGACTCGCCCGCCTCGATGTAGCGGGCGATGTTCTCGATCATCACGATGGCGTCGTCGACCACGAAGCCGGTGGAGATCGTCAACGCCATCAGCGAGAGGTTGTCCAGGCTGTAGCCGAGCAGGTACATGATGCCGAAGGTGCCCACCAGCGAGATGGGGACGGCGATGCTCGGGATGACGGTGGCGGCCAGACTCCGGAGGAAGAGGAACATGACCATGACCACGAGGACCACCGTCAGCAGCAGCGAGAACTGGACGTCGGCCACCGAGGCGCGGATCGTCGTCGTGCGGTCGGTCAGGATCGTGATGTCGACGGAGGCCGGCAGCGACGCCTTGAGCTGGGGCAGCAGGCGCTTGATGCGGTTCACGACGCCGATGATGTTGGCCCCGGGCTGGCGCTGGATGTTCACGATGACGGCCGGCTTGTCGTTCATCCAGGCCGCCTGCTTGACGTTCTCGGCGCCCTCCACCACGTTGGCCACGTCGGATAGGCGCACGGGCGCGCCGTTGCGGTACGCGACGACGAGCGCCCGGTACTCGTCGGCGGAGAAGAGCTGATCGTTGGCCCCGATCGTGAACGACTGTCGCGCGCCCTCGAGGTTCCCCTTCGGCTGGTCGACGTTGGCCTGCGAGAGCACGGCCCGGACGTCCTCCAGGCTCAGCCCGTAGGACGCGAGCACGGAGGGGTTGGCCTGGACCCGGACGGCCGGCTTCTGGCCGCCGCTGATGCTGACGAGGCCGACGCCGGGAAGCTGCGAGATCTTCTGGGCCAGGTTGGTGTCGGCGAGGTCCTGCACCCTCGTGAGCGGCAGGGTGTCGGAGGTGACGGCGAGCGTCAGGACCGGGCTATCGGCCGGATTGACCTTGCTGTAGACGGGAGGGGTCGGCAGGTCCTTGGGCAGGAAGGTGGCCGCGGTGTTGATCGCCGCCTGGACTTGCTGCTCGGCGACGTCGATGTTGAGCTCCAGGTTGAACTGCAGGGTCACGAGCGAGGCGCCGGACGAGCTGGTCGACGTCATCCGGCTGAGTCCGGGTAGCTGACCGAACTGCCGCTCGAGCGGGGTCGTGACCGACGAGGCCATGACCTCCGGGCTGGCCCCCGGGTAGAAGGTCAGGATCTGGATGGTGGGATAGTCGACCTGGGGCAGCGCCGAGACCGGCAACTGGGTATAGGCGACAGCGCCGGCCAGGAGGATGCCCGCCGTCAGCAGCGAGGTGGCGACCGGGCGCAGAATGAAGATCTGGGAGGGGTTCACCGGCGACAGATCTCACCGGAGCGTATACAAGTTGTGTCGGCGCTCGGCTTCAAGGTATGTACAGTACCAGGAAACCTGACCGCGGCGAGGGAAAGGGCGCGACAACGCCCGCGACGCGGGCTAGAATCCTGCCGAGCCGGCCACGGCCCCCCGGGGCCGCTGACCACCGAGGGAGGCGACATGCGCTACGCGAGGATCTCCGCCGACTGCCACATCGATCTGCCCTGGCTGCCGCCCGACCTCTTCACCTCGAACGCCTCGGCGGGACTTAAAGATCGCATGCCCTACGTGACCGACGGCCCCGACGGTCCGCACTGGACCTCCAAGAAGGGCAAGTCCTTCGGGCTCGTCAACAGCGTCGGGCCCTCCGGCCAGAAGTTCGTGCCGGGGGCCAACTACCGTGTCGACGCCATGGCGTCGACCGGGCTCTACGAGGACGGCCAGAAGGGCGTCCGCCGCGTCAGCGATCCCGACCTGCGCGTCCGAGACCAGGACCGCGACGGCGTGCAGGCCGAGGTGATCTTCGGCATCCTCGGCGCGGCCACGCGGCTCGGCGATCACGAGGCCGCCAGCGAGATGTTCCGGATCTACAACGACTGGCTCGCCGACTTCTGCCGTCACTACCCCGACCGCTTCATCGGGCTGGCCTGTCTGCCGTATGGCGACATCGACGCCGCCGTGAAGGAGCTCCACCGTGCGGCCAGGCTCGGCCTGCGCGGCGTGGAGCTGTCGTGCTCTTGGGACATGGAGCCCATGTGGCATCCGATCTGGGAGCCGCTCTGGAAGGCCGTGAGCGAGGTCGGCCTGCCGCTCCACTTCCACACGTT
>MNEF01000112.1 GCA_001917535.1 Candidatus Rokubacteria bacterium 13_1_40CM_69_27 | reverse complement strand
GCAGGTGTAGCCGCCCCCGTGGCCGAGCACGATGCTGAGATCCGGGTGCTCGTCCAGGACCCCGCCGTGGACCAGCGTGGCGAACGTCACCGCCCGGTCCACGAGATTGCCGATGCTGTTCGGGAGGTGATAACGCTTGCTCCGGGGCGTGACCAGCGTCTCGCCGCCCTGATGGAAGAAGATCAAGGCGCCCATCTGCTCGGCGGCCTTCCAGAACGGGCGAAACTCCGGCTCGTCGAGGGTGCGGCCGGTGACGTGATCGTTGATCTCCGCGCCTTTGAGCCCCAGCCGGGTCATGCATCGCTCCAGCTCGGCGATCGCCGCCTTCACGTCCTGCATGGGCACCGTGCCGAGCCCGGCGAAGCGCTCCGGCCAGGTTCGGACCATGCCGGCGATCTCGTCGTTCGTGGCCCGGGCGGTGGCGACGGCGACCGCGGTGTCGAGATGATAGTTGTAGAACCCGACGTACGGCGAGACGACGTGGACGTCCACGCCGAGCGAGTCCATGTCCGCGAGGCGTTGTTCCGGCGTCCACCTGGCCCGGGGCGGCAGCGGCTGCCGGTGGCTGCCGACGACGGCGCACTCCGTTCCCCGCGCGTCCTTCTCGCGCCTGATCGTGTGCCAGTCGCCGCCGTTCTCCGTCGCTCGCCAGAAGCATTGGGGCGTCAGATGCGCATGGACGTCGATGCTACGCATGGAGCTCCTCTCCGGGCGGGTTCAGGTGAAGGGTCACGCGCGCTGGAGCCGCGGCAGCAGCCGCGCCGCCGCCTCGTCCACCTGAGCGAGCTGGTCGCCTCCGGCGAAGCGCAAGCTGATGTGGCGCGCGCCGGCCTTGATCCAGCGCTGGAGCCACTCGACGCAGCCGTCGATGGGTCCGGCGTAGGTGGCCTGGCGAGCCAGGATCACACGCGCCGGGGCCGCGTAGTAGCTCTCGAGGAAGCGGTGCAGCCGCTGCTCGGCGGCGGCGGGGCTCGGGTCGAGGGCGAGTGTCACGTACGCCGCGCCGGTTACGGCGTCGGCAGCACGGCCGGCCGCGCGCGCGGCCGACTGCACGCCCGGCCAGCGCTCGGCGAAGAAGTCGACGCTGGGCCCGGTGGGGAACCAGGCGTCGAAGCGCGCGGCCTCGCGCAGGGCCGTGGGGCCGCTGCCGCCGATCCAGATGGGCGGTCCGCCGGGGCGATGCGGCTTCGGCTCCATCGTGACGTCCTGGAGCGTGAAGTGCTTTCCGCTGAAGCTGACGCCGTCCCGCCGCCACAGCGCGCGACAGATCTCCAGCGTCTCGAGAAACCGACCGACCCGGCGCTCGAACGGCACGCCCGCGGCCGCGAACTCCCGGCGGATGGCCGGCGTGTCGGCGGCGATGCCGACCCCGAGGATGACCCGCCCCTCGGCGACGCGGTCGAGCGTGCCGACCACGTGGGCCAGGACGACCGGATTGCGCAGCGCCGGCAGGAGCACCCCCGTGCCGAGACGCACCCGCCGCGTGCGCGCTGCCACCGCCGCCAAAAGCGTCAGCGGCTCGTGTCGCGGCCGCGCGGTCAGCGAGTCGCCGATCCACACGGAGTCGAAGCCCGCCCCCTCCGCGCGCTCGGCTATGGCCAGCAGCGGGGCCGTCTCCGGACGGCCGGACATGACCGCCTCGCGGGTGGGGAGCAGGACGCCGAACTCGACCGCCATCGCGGAGACGCATACTATCCCATTCCTTGCACTCGGCCTAGCGTGCGATCATCCACCCGGCCTGTCGGCGGCTACCGCGAGGCCTTGGAGGTCACCATGGCGAAGCACGTGATCCGCGTCGGCAACGTGGAAATCATGGCCTTGTCGGACGGCATGCTCGAATTCGACCTCTGCAACTTCTTCCCGACCATTCCGGAGGACCAGTGGCAGCCGTACGAGTCTCACCTCACGGAGGAGCACAAGATCCGCTTCAATCTCGGCTCGTACCTGATACGGTCCGACGGGCGAACGATCCTCGTCGACACGGGTCTCGGCCCCAAGCCCGCCGATGCTCCCGACGTCCCCTGGGGCCAGCTCCTGCACGACTTCAAGGCCAATGGCGTGCGCCCGGAAGAGGTGGACATGGTCGTGATGACGCACCTGCACCGTGACCATGTCGGCTGGAACCTCCTGGCCCACGGGCAGAAGTACGTGCCGACCTTTCCGAATGCCCGCTACTGGATGAGCGCGAAAGACTGGGAGGCGTGCCACCAGCCCGCGGTCCAGCCGGCCCGCTTTGCCAACGCCCCCACGTGCGTCTGGCCGCTGGCCGAGCTCGGCCTGGTCGAGCTGATGCGGAGCGAGCACAGCCTGACGCGTGAGTTGACCGCGATGCCGACGCCCGGCCACACCCCCGGGCACATGAGTATCCTGATCACCTCGAAGGGAGAGCGCGCGCTCGTCCTCGGCGATGCGGCGCACGGCCCGGTGCAGGTGCTCGAGCCCGACTGGGTCTCGCGCGCCGATATGGATCCGGAGCTGACACGCCAGACGCGAGGGGCCCTGCTGGACCGGCTGGAGCGCGAAGACATCATCGTGGCGGCCGGACACTTCCCCGCGCCCGGGTTCGGGAAGATCGTGCGCCTGCAGGGGCGCCGCTACTGGCAGGGACTCTAGAACCTCGGAGGGGGCGGACGTTACGACCCCCTCGAGATCCATAGTCAGAGGGGGCCTCGCGGCCCCCTCCGAAGCGCGCCTCCCGGTCACCTGCCTGGTTGACGAAGTGACCATTAATGACTAGATTGTGGTCATGGATACCGTGCGGATCGCCGATCTCAAGGCGCGCCTGAGCGAACATCTCCGCGCGGTTCGCCGTGGGCGTACACTGACCGTGCTCGACCGCGACAGGCCCGTCGCCCGCATCGTTCCCTACGACGCGGAACGCCGGCCGCTCACCGTCCGTTCCCCACGGCCGGGGGCAGCCCCGCTGGCGCGCGTGCCGCTCCCGCCTGCTCTGCGTGTGAAGGTGGACATCGTCGCGCTCCTCGCCGAGGAGCGGCAGCCCGAGCGGTGATCGCATACCTCGACTCGTCGGTCCTCCTTCGCAAGGTGCTCCGCCAGCCCGGCTCGCTCAGGGAGTGGACGGCCGTCCGTACGGGAGTGGCGAGCGCGCTGGCCGAGGCGGAGTGCCTTCGCACCCTCGACCGCCTGCGCCTGCGGGCCGGCCTGTCGGACCGGGAGCTGGCCCGACGGCGACAGACTGTGTTCCGGCTCCTCGAGAGTATCGAGGTCGTCGAGGTGACGGCTCCGGTGCTCGCTCGGGCCGCCCAGCCGCTGCCAACCGAACTCGGCACGCTCGACGCGATCCATCTCGCCACGGCGCTCCTCTGGCGCGAGCACAGCGGCGGTGACATCATCATGGCCACCCACGACGTTGCGCTGGCCACGGCTGCGCGGGCCTGTGGGCTCACCGTCGTCGGCGGATCGTGAGCGTCGCGCGGCGACTACCTTCGCGCGATCAGGCGCCTGAACACCGCGCCGTACCGGAAGCCGTAGCCCTTCGCCAGCTCGGCCGCATGTCGCTTCAACCGTTGCCCGATCGTCTCGCCGGCCGGGACGTTGAAGCCGGGCATCTGGGTCTCGTGGCGGATCAAGGCGGCGATCTGCCGCTCGATCGAGTCCGTCACGTCGACGATGACGTTCGGCTCGTCCATGCCCCAGTACCAGAGCTCCCGGGCCCGGTGAGGCTCGAGGCCGTCCCTCGCGATCTGCTCGGCGAAGTGCAGATGGTCGCGGGCGAACGGATAGACGGCGTCCGTCGTTACGAGACCCGCCTTGCGGTGGTCGCGATGCTGGAATCCCTTGATGCGGTAGGGGTCGTGGACGAAGACGGTGTGCGGCCGGTATGTTCTGATCACCCGCACCACGTCGCCCAGGAACTCGCGGGTGTCTTCGAGCCCGCCGTCGGGATAGCCGAGCATGACCACGTGCTTCACCCCCATGAAGTCGGCGGCGGCGCGTTGCTCGTCGGCTCGCCTCCTGACGAGCTGCTCGGGCGTCAGCGACCGGTCGGCGGTGCCGGCGCCCCCGTTGGTGCAGAGCACGTACGTGACCTCGCAGCCCGCGGCCACCCACTTGGCCACGACGCCTCCGGATCCGATCTCGGCGTCGTCGGGGTGGGCGAAGATCACCATCACTTTGTCAGGGACGTCGGTCACGAGCGAGAGCTTCGGGGTTCTAGCCACGTGGGCCACCGGGCGCCTGCTGCCCCCACAGGCGCCGGCTGGCAATGGCCGCCCCCTCCGTGAGCGAGCGGAGCTTGGCCCAGACCACACTCTTGCGCACGGGGACGCTCAGGCCTTCGGCACGGGAGCGCTGATGGAGTTAGGAGCCGCTGGCGACGATGGCGGGCTCAGCGATATCGAGCGTCGTCACGCGACGGAGCTCACGTGGATACTTCGCGTCGTCGAATGGGCGCGCGCGATGCATCGTGGCGCGGTTGTCCCAGATCACGAGGTCGCCGACGCGCCACGCATGGCGGTAGACGAACTCCGGCTGGGTCGCGTGCTCGATCAGATCTCGTAATAGGAGCCGCCCCTCGGGGACCGGCCAGTCGATGATCCGCGACGCATGGGAGGCGACGTAGAGCGACCGGCGATGCGAGCGCGGGATCGTGCGGACGAGCGGATGGACCGCGCCCTTCAACTTCTCCTGCTCTTCCTCGGAGAACTCGAACCCCAGCGTCTGGCGCGAGTACGCGATCGAGTGATGGACGCGGAGCCCCTCGAGCTGCGCCTTGATCTCTGGGGGAAGCGCGTCGTAGGCGGCGCGCATGTCGGCGAACTCGGTGTCCGCCCCGACGGGAGGGACGATCCTCGCCGAGAGCATCGAGTACCGTCCCGGGGGATCCTGGAACGACGCGTCGGTGTGCCACAGCCGATTGCCGAGCCCGTACATGCGACGGCGATCGGCGGATTTCAAGATCTCGCCCTGCTCGTCGACGTTCGAGATGTCGGAGAGGGCCTCGTGGCCGAGGCGGCTGTTCCCGAGGACGGCGCTCCCCGTCCTCGAGTGCAGCTGGCCGTCGAGTCGCTGCGCGAACGCGAGCTGTTCCTCGTCGCTGAACGGCTGGTCGCGGAAGACGAGGATGGCGTATTCGTCCATCCCCGCCCGGATCCGGGCCAGCGTCTCCCGATCGTCGGCTTGACGTAGATCGACCGGGCTCACCTCGGCGACGAAGTGCGGGTGAAGTTTTCGGAAGGTCAGCGTCAGGCCAGCCTCCCGGCCGCCGCGGCGGCGTCGGCCTTCTGGAAGTCAGCCTCGGTGAAGCCGTAGAGGTGCGCGCCCCCCATGAGGATCTGGGCGGCGATCTGGCGCGGGATGTTCTTCAGGAGGTTCTCGGCCACGTGGGGGAAGTTCGAGTCGAAGTGCGGGTAGTCGGTCGAGACGCACATCCGATCGGCGCCGATCAGCCCGGCCGTCGCTTCGATCTCGGGCTCGCTGCCCTCCACCGCGGCCCAGCAGTTGCGCCGGAAGTACTCCCGGGGGGTGAGGCTGAGGTAGGGGGCGTGGGAGTCACGGTACTGGGGATAGTCCCACTCGATGCGGGACAGGAGGCCGGGGACCCAGGAGTTCTGGGCTTCCAGGAATCCCACCCGGAGCTTGGGGTGGAACTCGAACACGCCGCCGATGATCATCGCGATCAGCGCCTGCTGCATCTCGATCCAGTGGCTGGCCACGTGGCGGTAGAACCGGTTCTCCCCGTACAGCTCGATCATGCGGGAGTACACGGCGCTCACGCCTTCGTGGAACCCCCAGGTCACGTTCAGCTCCTCGTGCAGGCTGTAGAGGGGCTCCCAGTAGTTCGAGTGCCAGTAGCGGCCATTGACGAGATTCGGCCGGATGAAGGACCCGACGGCGCCGAGCTCCCTCACGCACCTCACCAACTCTCGACAGGCGAGGTGGACGTCGTGCACGGGCAGCATGGCCACGAACTTCAGGCGATCGGGGCTGTACCGGCAGAAGTCGTGGATCCAGTTGTTGTACGCCTGGCACAGGGCCAGAGAGAGTTGGGGATCGAGATTATTGCGGCCGAGGAGGGCGAGGCCGGTGGTCGGGTAGAGCACCGCGATGTCCACCCCTTCCATCTCCATGCCCATGACCTGGGCCTCGGCGTTGTAGTTGCGCTCGATGGCGAAGTCCAGCCGGCCGGTGTCGAAGAGCCGCGATCCCGAGAGCGGCTGGCTGCTCTGGGTGGAGCCGGAGCGGTGCCGCTTCCGGTACTGCTGCAGGTCGGCGTCCGAGACGGGCACCCCGTCGACGATGATCAAGCCGGCGGCCCAGCCCCGCGTCGGGCGGCCGTCGGCGCCCACCGGCACGCTGACGCGGTCTTTGAACTTGGGGTCCAGATAGCGCTCGAAGAGGTCGGGCGGTTCCATGATGTGCATGTCGGAGTCGACGAACCGGAGGCCGTCCTTCATGGCATCCTCCTGCGGGTGACGCGGTTGTCGGGTCGCCCCTGGGATGGGGTTGGCAGGACTATAGCGGGCTGGGACGGGGAGTCAAGCGCTGGATAAGATCCTCGTCCTCCCCGGTCAGTTCGACGTCACCAGGCCGGTGGTGTCTCACCCCGCCGCACGCGCGCGACGTGTGGACGCCCGCCACTTGCGATTCGAGGCCGGCGTCCGTGGCCAGCGACGGCACGACCTCGCCGGCGAGGCCGACCTCGGTGGCCATCCGCCGGAGCCGCGCCAGCGATGCTACCCTCGGCCCTTCTCCACGGTCGCGCGCTCGACCGCCAAGAGCTTCTCGAGCTCGATCGTGACCAGCATATCTTTTTCGGTCGGGCCCCAGTCCGGTTTGGCCCTGCTGGGGGCGCCGAAGCCGTCAGCGAGGTCCTGGTACACCTTCTTCCAGGCCGCATACGCCGCCAGCAACGGCGTCTGCGGGTCGGCGACGATCCGGTAACCCAGGCGACCGAGCTCCCGCAGCGTCATGCCCAGGCCGGCGAGTCCGCCGCGTGACGTGAGATACATCAGCGGCCCGCCCAGCCGCTCGGCGATGGCGTGGAGCTGTTCGGGCGTGTGCGCCATCGAGAGCAGCAAGACGTCGGCCCCGGCCTTTCGGTAGGCTTCGCCGCGGCGCAACGCATCGTCGATCGTGCTGGCCCGCATCGCGTTGGTGCGGGCAATGATGAGAAAGTCCGGATCGCGGCGGGCCGCCACGGCCTCCTTGACCTTGGCCGCCATCAGCTCCAGGGGGATCATGTGCTCGATCCCGATGTGATGATGGGCCCGCTTGGGGACGAGCTGGTCCTCGATCTCGATCGCTGCGAAGCCGGCCGCCTCGCTCATGCCGATGGTGCGGTGCATGTGCATCGGATCGCCGTAGCCGCAGGCGCCGTCGAGGATGAGCGGGAGGGACGAGACGGCGCGGATGTCGAGGGCCGTCTGGCACATCTCGGTCAGGTTGAGATTGGCCTCGAGCGAGACCTTCTGGTAGCCGGTGGCGCCGCCGCCGAGATACCCGGCCGAAAAGCCGGCGGCCTCGGCGATCTTGGCCATCAGCGGATTCAGCACCAGCGGCGCGGTCACGGGCAGCGGCCCCTGCATCAGCGTGGTGAGCGCCATCGGCCAGAGCCTCCCGCTTACCCGAGCTGCTTGTGGACGAACTCGATGATCCGCTTCCTCGCCTGCTCCGCGGCCGGCCCATCCTTCTTGGCGAACCCTTCGCCCTCGGCCTCGTAGAGTTCCAGCTCGAGCTGGCCCCCCGCCTTGCGGTACGAGGTGACGAAGCGGTCGAGGTCGGCGCGGGGATGCGCGACGTCGCGGGTGGCTTGGATGTAGAGCACCGGAGGCAGCTCGACCCGCTCGCCGCGCTCGAGGGTGAGCACCGGATTGCCCTCGGCCATCGCCTCTTCGCTCTGCCAGTATTGGTCGTGATCGGGCAGGACGCGGTCTATGACGTCCGGGTACGGTTTGCCGCCCTCTCTCAGTTTCTTGGCATAACGGTAGCGCGCCAGCGGATCGATGACGGGCCAGCACAGGACGGCGCAGCTCACGCTGGCATCGACCGCCGCCGCCCCCGCGGGCAGCGGAATCGCCGCGTAGCGGGAATCGCGCGGCCGCATCGCGGCCAGCATGGCCTGGTGCGCGCCGCTCGAGGTGCCCATGAGCCCTATCCGATCGGGGCGAGCGCCCAGCTCCGCGGCCCGGGTCTTGAGCCAGCGGATCGCATAATTGATGTCCACCATCGAGGCCGGATACGGCGCCACCGGCGGCATGCGGAAATCGAGCGCCGCCACCACCACGCCGCTCTTTGCCAGCGGCTCGTTGATGGGGGTGTCGTCCAGCCGGTCCTTCCGGCACCACGCGCCGCCATGCACCTCGACGATGAGCGGGAACGGCCCGGTGCCCCGCGGCTTGAAGAGACGAGCCAGCAGCGGCGTGTCGCCGTGACGGACATATTCGACGTCTTCGACGTGGATCTCATAAGCCATGGTGACCCTCCTCAGCGGTAGATTCTACTGCCGGAACGTCTCCAGCGTGCTCGGTACGAACGCCTCCTCCAGCGCGAAGTCCTGCTGCAGGAGGTTCTGTTCGTGAAGATGGCGTTTCAACGTTTCCAGGTCGCGGCGGTTGTTGTGGAAGCCGTACGACCACAGGTCATCGCCACGCAGCGCGCGCTCCTGCTGCCGACTCGACGTCGGCGCCGTTTGGGCGGCGGCCGGCAGCGCCGCCAGCAGAAGCCCCACTGCGACGGAGCAAGCAAAAACGTTCGCCATCTGTCCTCCCGTGTCTGGGCATTCGAGCGGTGCTCGCCGGTGCGGGTGACGCCGGCCGGTTTTAGTTCACCGGTTTGCCCATCTCTCGCAGCACCTCGTGCAGGAGGTCGCGGGCCACGAACTGCTCGATGTCGGGCAACGGCTTGCCCGGGGGCCAGCCGAGCTCGGGCGTGGCGACCGAGTCGAAGAGCTGCCGGAAGAGATCCTTGGGGATCTGGGGCGCGAACTTGTCGCGAATCTGGTTGTAGAAGTTCTCCGCCACGCGGTCCTGGAGCTGAAAGTGCTTCTGGATGACCTCGAGGGTTCCCGCCTTCTCGGTGCGAATATAGTCGGCGGCCCTGGCGATGGCTCGGATGAAGCGTTTCATGGCGTCGCGCCGGTCGCGGACATTGTCGCGGTGGGCGCTGATCGTGCCCCCCAGTCGCGGGAGATAGTCCCCCGTCCGGAGCAGGACCTTGAGCCCTTCGGCTTCGGCGCGAGCGGCGTGGGGGAACGAGAGCCCCGCGCCCTGGATGGAGCCGGAGAGGATCGCGGCGATCCGCTCCGGCTCTCCGCGGAAGGTGATGACCTTGTAGTCCTTCCCGGCCTCCATCTTGAAGAACTTGCTGAGGACGACGATGAACTCGCTGTAATCGGCCGACCCGGGACGGCCGAAGCCCAGGGTCGTTCCCCGGAGATCCTCGACCTTCTGGATGTCGGCCGCCGTCGTCAGCGTCCACTGCGACACCAGCGATTCGCCGACGACGAAGACGAGGGGCGCGCCCTTGAGCATCGCTTCGGAGCTACCGCCCGGCACCGGCGCGAAATCGATCTCTTTGGCGATGGTGGCCCGGACCAGCTCGCCGGCGGTCATGTTCACGAACTCTGCGTCGAGCCCTTCAAGCTTGAAGAGGCCGCGGTCCATGGCGACGTAGGTGGGGAGGTGGAAGCCGGTGGCCCCGATGGTGCGGCCCACCTTGACCTTCGGCGCCGGGGCCGACGCGACACCGCCGCCCAGCAGCGTGACGATGACCACCAGCGCCGCCGCCCACAGGCTCATCGGACCCTCCTCGTTCGGTAAGCTCCTTATCAGGCGCCGTCGCCGGGTGTCAAGGCTTGCCCCCTGTCCCCGACCGAGGGGTTGAGCTATCCTTCGGCCCTCCAAGGAGGTCATCCATGGACCAGCCTTCCGGTCGGCGCCGCTTTCTGAAATCCGTGATCGCGATGGGTGCCGTCGGCCTGCCGGCCCCGGGCCAGGCCGACGAGGCCCATGCTCAACACGCCCCGCCGGGCGTGCCCGCCGCATCCGCCCAGACGAGCGCCGCGCCACCCCGGGCGTACATGTTCCTGACGCCGCCGGAGGTCGCGTTCGTCGAAGCCGCCGCGGCCCGCCTGATTCCCGCCGATGAGCTCGGCCCCGGCGCCAAAGAGGCCGGCGTCGCGTATTTCATCGACCAGCAATTGTTCGGCGCCTACGGCACGATGGCGAAAAAGTACCGCCAGGGGCCGTGGCCCGAGGGCACGCCGCAGCAGGGCTATCAGTCGCCGCTCACGCCGCAGGAGGTGTACCGGGCGGCGATCCGCGAGAGCAATCTCTACTGCAGGCGGCAGTATGGCAAGACGTTCGACGAGCTCGCTCCAGAGCAACAAGATCAGGTGCTGCGCGGCCTCGACGAGGGCAAGATCGCGCTCGAGTCGGTGCCCTCGCGCTTCTTCTTCGACCTGCTGTTGGCCAACACCCAGGAAGGCTTCTTCGCCGACCCGGTCTACGGGGGCAACCGCAACAAGATCGGCTGGAAGCTGGTCGGCTTTCCCGGCGTGCCGGCCGTCTACACGGACCACATCGAGAAATACAACGTGCCCTACCTCGTGGAGCCGGTGAGCATCGCCGACGTCCAGCAGAATCTCACCCAGGGCGACGAGCACGGGCACCCCCAGCACGTCCGGCTCAGCCGCGACCGGTGAGGCGCGACCATGGCGGCCACCACGCTCAAGCCCGTTGACGTCGTCCTGGTCGGTGTCGGACTCACCGGTACGATCATGGCCAAGGAGCTCGCCGAGGCCGGACTCACGGTGGTCGGGCTCGAGCGCGGGCGGTTCCGGGACACCTATCCCGACTTCGCGCTGCCAAACGCCCACGACGAGCTGAAATACGTCCGCCGTCACGAGCTGATGCAGGATCTGTCGCGGGAGACGATCACCTTCCGCAACGCGATGGGCGAGACGGCGCTGCCCATGCGCGAGCTCGGCTCGTTCCTGCCCGGCGAAGGCGTGGGCGGCGCCGCCGTGCACTGGGGCGGCTTGACCTGGCGCTTCCTGCCCTGGGACTTCGAGACCCGCAGCCGGACCATCGCCCGCTACGGCCAGGACCAGCTCGCCGCCGATTGCACGAGCCAGGACTGGGGCATCACCTACGCCGAGCTGGAGCCGTCTTTCGATCGGTTCGAATATCTCTACGGCATCTCCGGCAAGGCCGGCAACATCAAGGGCACCATCCAGCCCGGCGGCAACCCGTTCGAAGGCCCACGCGCGCGCGAGTATCCGAACCCGCCTCTCAAGACCACGTTCGCCGGCTCGCTCTTCCGGAAGGCCGCCGCATCCATGGGCTACCAGCCCTTCCCGGTGCCGACCGGCGCTCTGTCACGCGGCTACACCAACCCGTACGGCGCCACCATCAATGCCTGCGTCTACTGCGGGTACTGCCAGTTCTTCGCCTGCGAGATGGGCGCCAAGGCCAGCCCGCAGACCGCCGTGCTCCCCGTGCTGCTCCACAACAAGAACTTCACGCTGCGCACGCTGACCAACGTGGTCAAGGTGAACCTCGATTCCGCCCGCAGGCGGGCGCTGAGCGTCACCTACGTGGATTCGCGCGGACGCGAGTTCGAGCAGCCGGCCGAGCTGGTGGTGCTGACCTCCTACGTGCTCAACAACGTCCGCCTGATGCTGCTCTCCGGCATCGGCCGGCCCTACGATCCGGTGCGGAACCGGGGCGTGGTCGGCCGGAACTACGCCTACCAGACCCCCAGCGCCGTGACGCTGTTCTTCGAGGACAAGGTGTTCAACCAGTTCATGGGCGCCGGCGGGCTCGGCATCGCCATCGACGAATTCAACGGCGACAACTTCGACCACTCGGGCCTGGGCTTCATCGGCGGCGGCTTCTTCAGCGCCGCCTCCACCGGCGCCCGGCCGATCGGGGTCCGTCCGGTGCCGGCCGGCACCCCGCGCTGGGGCTCGGCCTGGAAGAAGGCGGTCGCGCACTACTTCAACCGCTCGTTCCCCATCACCGTTCAGGGCGCCTGCCAGAGCTACCGCACCAACTATCTCGATGTCGATCCGACCTACCGCGACGCCTACGGCCTGCCGCTGCTTCGCATGACATTCGACCGCCACGACAACGAGCACAAGATGTCCGTCTACCTCACCAACAAGGCGGCGGAGATCGCGAAGGCCATCGGCCCGTCGAAGATGAACGTCAACCCCCGTACCGGCAAGTACACGATCGTGCCGTATCAGAGCACCCACAACACCGGCGGCGCGATCATGGGCGCCGACCCGGCCACCAGCGCGGTCAACAAATATTCGCAGTCCTGGGACGTTCCCAACGTGTTCGTGATCGGCGCCAGCGCCTTCCCGCAGAACGGAGGCTATAACCCGACGGGCACGGTGGGAGCCCTGACCTATTTCGCCGTCGAGGCCATCAGGACCCGCTATCTCAAGCGTCCCGGCCAGCTCCTGACCTGAGCGCGCGCCAGACGCGCTCGGGGGTGAGCGGGAGGTCCTTCACCCGGGCGCCGGTGGCGGCGAAGAGGGCGTTGGCGATGGCCGGCGCCACGGGGATGATGCTGCCCTCGGCGACGCCCTTCGCCCCGTGAGGGCCCGGCCCTCCCCCGCCTTCCACGATCACCGCGTCGAACGACTCCGGCAGATCCGAGAAGAGCGGGAGCCGGTAGTCGATCATGCTGCCGTTCACGAGCTGGCCCTCGTCGTAGACCATCCCCTCGAAGAGCGCGGGGCCGAGGCCCTGCATGGCGCCGCCGAGGTCCTGGCCCTCGACGCCGGCCGGGTTGATGGCGCGTCCGGGGTCGGAGAGCGAGACATAGCGATGGACCGAGATGGCGCCCGTCTCGCGATCGACCGACACCACCGCCGCGCCGAGCCCGATCTCCCAGAAGCTGGCGGTGGCGCCCAGCGCGGTGAGCCCGATGGCCGGGCGCTGATAGCCATAGCCGATCAGCTCCCCGCCCGCATCGCGGAAGAAGCGCTGGATGACCTCGCCGAACCCGAGCCGCCGACCGCCGGCGCTGACGCCGCCGCCCTCGAGCCGGCACTCGTCGGGGCTCGCCTCGAGCGCCTCGGCGGCGATCGCGCGGACCTGGTCGGCCACGCGCTGAGCCGCCTCCTGCACGGCGTGACCCAGCAGCGACGTCGCGCGGCTGGCGTTGGTGCGCTGGTCGAAGGGCGTGACGCCGGTGTCGGGCGCGGTGACGGTCACCCGCGATGGGTCGATCCCCAGCTCGGCAGCGGCGATCTGGCCGAGCACGCTCTGCACGCCCTGGCCGATCTCGGCCGAGCTGGCGAGCACGGTGGCGCTCCCGTCCTGATGGAGCCTCACGATCGCCGTCGACGACGTCCGCGTCCCGCCGCCGTCCTTGATCGCGCAGGCGAGGCCGACGCCCTCGCCGGATGCGCGCGCCTCGCGCCATCCGACCTCCTTGGCCAGGATGTCGAGCGCCTGATCCATATCGCTGTCGAGCGGCCGATCACCCGGCGCATACTCCTCATCGCGCTTGAGCAGATTTTTCATCCGTAGCGCGAACGGGTCCAGACCGAGCTTGGCGGCGATGATGTCCAACTGGGACTCGTAGGCCCAGCAGACCTCCGGTGTCCCGAAGCCGCGGTAGGAGCCGGCCGAGACGGTGTTGGTGAACACGGCGTAGGAGTTCACCTCGACGTGCGGAATGCGATAGGGACCGATGATCCGGTAGCCGGCCTTCTTGGAGACGCGCGAGCCCTGGTCGGTGTAGGCGCCGGTGTCGAGGTGGATCTCGGCGCGGCGGCCGATGATGGTACCGTCCTTGCGCACCGCGCTCTGGATCCTCACGCGGCCGCCGTTCCTCACCACCGTCCGCGCGGTGTCCTCCGACGAGAAGAGCACGCGGACCGGTGCGCCGGCCCTCCGGGAGAGCGCGGCGGCGATCGGCGCCGCCGGGATCAGCTCCCGGCTCCCGAACGCGCCGCCCACGTAGGGGACGACGATCCTCACGCGGCTTTGCGGCAAACCAAACATCTCCGCGAGCGATTGCCGCATCGCGAACGGGTACTGCGTGCCCGTCCACACCGTCAGCTCCCTCCCCCGGTAGTGGGCGATCGCGCCGAGGGGCTCGAGCGGGAAGTGGTGGACGCTCGGCAACGTGAACGTGTCGTCGAAGACGACATCCGCCTGGCGGAAGGCCGCGTCCGGATCCCCACGCCGATAGACGAAGTGGTGGCAGATGTTGCGCGTGACGTCGGGCTTGATGTCCTGGACGTCGGGGAAGAGCGTCGAGCGGGGCCGGTCCACGTGGAGCTGGGGCGCGCCGGGGGCGAGCGCCTCGGCGACGTCCCGCACCACCGGCAGGGGCTCGTAGTCCACGACGATGCGCCGCGCCGCTTCTTCGGCGGTCAGCGCATCGACCGCCGCCACCGCGGCGACGGGCTCCCCCGCGAAGCGGACACGGTCGATGGCGAGCAGCGGCTGGTCCTTCACGGCCTGGCCGAAGTAGGGGTCGATGTCTCCCAAATCGGCGCCCGTGATGACTCCGAGCACCCCGGGAAGCTGCGCGGCTTCCTTCGTGTCGATGCCGAGAATGCGCGCGTGCGGATACGGGCTTCGAAGAACCTTGCCCTCGACCATCCCGGGCATCCTGAGATCGACGGTGTAGCGCGCGCGTCCGGTGACCTTGTCCCGCGCGTCCTGGCGCTCGAGCGATCTGCCGATCAGGCCGCGACCTCCAGCGGGTCCTCCCAACGTCACGCTCCCATCACCGCCGAGGCGAACCGGCGAAGCGTCGCCTCGCGATCCCCGCCGCCGGCGCCGTAGGGGATGATCGCGATCTGGTTGATGCCGGTCCCCTGCAGCCGCTGCACCGCGGCGCGGCACTCCGCCGCAGTCCCCGCCACCGCGAACGTGTCGACGAGCCAGTCGGGTACGACCATCGCCTGGCTCGCCCGGGGATCCATGTGCTGATAGTAGTTGTAGGCGCGCCGGATCTCGTCGACAACCTTCTGCTCGTCCGGAGCGAGCGTGTACGGCAGCGGGTGCACGACCACGCGGGCGACGTGGGCCTTCACCACCTCCCGCGCGCCGGCGTCGGCCACCGCGCAGGGGACCCAGAGCACGAGGTCGATGTCGCCGAGCGCGCGCCCGGCCGCGCGCGCCCCGACGCCGATCGCCTCGATCGCCTGTCGCACCCTGGGCGGATCGACGCCGACGAGAACGATCACCCCGTCGGCGATCCGCCCGGCCAGCTCGAGCATCTTCGGCCCGCTCGCCGCGAAGTAGATGGGGACGCGCTGGTGGGGGCCGTGCTTGAGCCGCAACGTTGTCGTGTCGATGCGCACGTCCTGGCCGGCCATCAGCTCCCTGATCCGATTGACGGCCAGCTCGAAGTCGGCGAGGCGCGCCTGCTTCCTGCCCATCGTCTCGACCGCGCTGTCGCCGAGCCCGAGGCCCAGGATCAGCCGGCCGGGGTACGCCTCCTGGAGGGTCGCGAACGCGCTGGCGACGACGGACGGATCGCGGGTGAGGACGTTGGTCACGCCGGTGCCCAGCACGACCCTCGACGTGCTGAGGGCGGCGGCGGCGAGGTTCACGTAGGCCTCACGCCAGATCAGGTGCGAGTCGCCGACCCAGACGTGGCTGAAGCCGAGCGACTCGGAGAGCTTGGCGAGATGGACCATGGTCGGCAGCGGATCGGTCGGAAAGAGTCCGACGCCGAACGTGAGCCGGCTCACGCCAGGCCTCGTGTGATCGTCACCGGACGTTCCGGCGGCGGCGTCTGCTCGCTGCCACCGGCGACCCGAAGCTGGCCGTCGATCAGCACGGCGGAGATGCCTGGTAAATCGCCCTTGGCGAACGAATCGAGGACGTCGCTCGCGACCGAGCCTTTGATCCGGTCGAGCAGCACGATGTCGGCGGGCCGGCCTTCCTCCAGGATTCCCTGAGGCAAGCCGTGGGCCCGGGCGACGTTGCCGGTGGCCATGGCAATCGCGACCTCCGGCGCCACGCCGGCCACGGAGGAGACGTAGGCGATCTCGCGAAGCATCCCGCGTGGCAGCACGCCGGTGCCGCCCGGAGTGTCGGTCCCGATCAGCACGCGATCGAAGGCGTGGCTCGCCCCCACCGTTCGCATGAGCGGGAGCACCATCCGTGGATTCCCGGAGCTGCAGATCTCGATGGCGCACTCGGTCTCGGCCACGATCCGCTCGACCTCCTTCTCGGGCATCGGGATCGGCCCGCCGGTGGCGTGGCCGATGATGTCGGGTTTCAACCGTTTCACGATGTCGATGCCGGCGACCTGGCTCACGCCCGAGCGCGAGACGCCACCGGAATGGATCTTGACCTTGATGCCCCGCTTGCGCGCCCACCCGACATAGCGCTCGGCCTCGCCATTGGGCAGCAGGCTGTAGTCGTAGAAGATGAACTTGACCAGGCGGATCCCCACCGCTTGAAGATCGACGAAGTCGCTCTCGGTGAGCCCGGGGACGAGCAGGAGCGTGCCGGCGTAGACCCTCACGCCGGAGGGGCGCAGATTGTCCCAGCAGCGCTTGGCGAGGTGGGCGAGCGCCATGGCGGTCCGGGCATCGGGTGGCGTCGGGAGGCCCGGCAGATGGAGCTCGCCGGCGGAGATCAACGCCGTCACGCCCCCGTGCATGTAGTGGGTGATCCACCCCAGCGCGTTCTGGGCCGGCGTGAAGTCGCCGAACGTCGGATGCGAGTGCGAGTCGATCAGCCCCGGAATCGCCGTGATCCCGTGAGCGTCGACAACGACATCGGCCGCGCGGGTGATGCCCGAGCCGATCTCGCGGATCAGGCCGCCCTCGATATAGACGGAGTCGGCGCGCCGAAGGGGCCGGGCGCAATCGCCCGTCGCCAGGGCGCCGATGTTGTGGATCAGGCACGTCGGAGTAACGGGGCTCACGTCGCCAGCGCGCCGGCCGGGCGCAGGATCTCTTCCGCGATCATCTGGAGGTACTCGACACGGGCCTTGGCCTCGCGGGGCAGGCTGTAGATCGTGAAGCCGATCCGGTCGAGCCCCATCGCGCGGGCCCGCCCGAGCGTCTCGACGCACTCGCCCGGCGCGCCGCAGACCGTCCAGCTCTCGAGGGGCACGTCGAAGCTGAGCTGGAGCTCCATCATCGTCGATTCCTGCATCTCCCACGCCCGGTACATCGCGAAGGTCTTCTCGAGGTAGGCCCGCGCCGCCGTCGCGGCCGCCTCCCGGCTCGGGCCCACGATGAGGGCCCGCGAGGCGCCGATCGTCCCCGGCGTCTGGCCGGCCTCCTGGCGCGATTCGCGGAACACGCCCGTCAGCTTAGCCACCGCGTCCCAGGCGATCTGGGGGCCGAAGAGCACTCCGTCGGTCAGGCGGGCCGCCCTGCGGGTGGCGCCCACGCTCTGGGCCCCCATTTCGAGCGGCGGGTGGGGCTGCTGGTAGGGCCGGAAGCCCATGCGCCCCGCGGTGACCCGTGTGTAGCGGCCCTCGAACGTCACCTCCTCGCCCGCCCAGAGCCGCTTCATCAGCGTCAGCGACTCCTCGAGCTTGGGCACGCGGTCCCCGCGCTGGAGCCCGACGGTCTCGAGCTCCGTCTCGCGGTAGCCGATGGAGACGCCGACGTCCAGGCGCCCGTGGGTGATGTGGTCGAGCGTCGCGATGTTTTCGGCGGCGTCGACCGCGTCCACCAGCGGCAGCAGCAGCATCGAGGTCTTGAGCCGCATCCGGCCGGTCTCCGGGGCCAGCCGGGCCAGCATCGGGAAGGGCTGCGGCCACACCGTGGGATGGGAGAGGAGGTGGTGACCGATCGAGACCCAGGCGTAGCCCATCCGGGACGCCGCTCCCACGACCGCGATCACCTCGTCGATGATCTGGCTCGGAGGGCGGTCGGTCGGACTCCAGAACGGCGTGAGATGGAAGCCGATGCGCATCGCGTTCCGTAGGCGGCTGTATACTACTACGTGCCGCGACAGTCAATCAGTCAGACCGCGCCGATCACCTACCCTTCCTGGTCACGAGCCTGACCGACGGTCCGACGATCACCATCAGCTTGACCGCCGCGAACGCGCGGATCACCAGCCACGACGGATCGAACTCGAAACGCCCCACGCTGAACCTCGGCGCTCGCGGGTGCGCGTGATGATTGTTGTGAAGGCTCTCGCCGCCCGTGACCCAGGCCAGGGCGCGCCAGTTATACGCCGTGTTCTCGAAGTTCTGCGCCCCGCGCCAGTGGCCAAGGGCGTTGATCAGCGGAGCCAAGACAAAGACGTACAGCAGCGCATGCACCAGTCCGGCCAGGAGGCCGGCCCGGAGGCCGAGGACGAGGCACAGCAGTGCAATGCCGAGACCGAGACCGACCACGCCCCACGAAAAGACGGCGCGATCCAGTCGGTCTTCCGGAATGTCGGGCGCAAACTTCTTGATCGTCTCGGGGTTCCGCCCTTCCCGCACGTAGTAGTAGACGTTCAAGAGCTGGACCCGCCAGACGCCGAGCAGCCGCGGGCTGTGAGGGTCACCCTCCCGGTCAGTGAACCTGTGATGTTTGCGATGGACAGCGACCCATTCGCGGCGGCGCTGTCCCGTCGTGAGCCACAGCAGCATCCGGAAAAACACATCGGCCAGGGGGTGTACGAGCAGCGCCCGATGGGCCAGGGCCCGATGCAAATAGACCGAGGTCGCGATTACCGCCACCTGGGTGATCGCCATCGCGACCAGCGGCACCACCCAGACGTGAAATGACAAGGCTAGCTCTCACCCCCTTCTTCCTGGTACAGATCACGCTCAAGTCTCGGACGGCCGCCCTTGAGCGAGTCGCCATCGATGGCGATGAACACGATGGCTTGCGGCCACGTCGGGCGATTCACCCAGATCGCCGAGGCCACGGATCCCGTGCGCGTGTTGAGTCCCTGCCACACGCCCCCGGCCGGCCGGCGATCACGCCGGCTCGTCGTCATCTCCCGCTTGCACTCTTCGAAGCCATCATTCGAAAGCGCCTTCACAACGTCCTCGGGCGCGGCGACCCATCCGTGCTCCTCTTCCATCCAGGTCATCCTGCCCTGCTCGCGAAGCTCGCTGAGGCCGTTCATGGGCCGCATCGTGTCCTGTTACTTGCCCTCGCCGATCGACACGCTGAAGTTGACCGTCTCCTCCCGGTACGGCGACGGGATATACGCGAGCTCCAGGCGGATTTCCTTCAGCCTCTTGGCCTTCAGGGCTTCGGCGGGGAACTCCACGTCCAGGGATTGGGTCGCATCCTGCCCGGGGTCGAGCCGCTCGTTCCCGTAGGTGGGGAACCGGAGGGTCGGTTCGGTCCGCGCCTCCTCCAGCTTGATGGGCTGCCCCTGGGCATCGATGTACTGGATCTTCCCGGCCACCAGACGGACGGTCTGATTGGCCGACGTGTTCTTCAACCTGAGCGTCCCGGTGAGCTTCGCCGGGGAGACGACGCGGTCAGAACCTTTCTCGATGCGCTCCGTGACCTTCATCTCCGTGACCTCGCCGGTGAGGATGCCGGCCTTCACCGTCATCGACGCGGGCGTCACCTTGTAGGTCTTCTCCTCGACCCCCGCCGCCGTCGCGGCGGGCTGCTGGGCGCAGCCCAGGGCCATCACCGCCACCGCTGCCGCCAAGACTGTCAGCCCTATCCATTTCGACATCGCCGTCTCCTTGCCAAAGACCTGACCCTCAGCGTTCGTCGTCGTCACGTTTCGCTGGCGCGGAGCCCCCCGTCGCTCCCACGCGCCTCGTCGCTGGATCGCTCCTTCGCCCTCCTCACTTCCGCCTCGGCCGCTCACGACCGCCCGGCTGCTGTCGGCTGCCAGACCGTCGATCCCAGCGGTTCTCCTCGGGTCGCGCCCCTTGACGCGCCACCCGCCGGATGTGGCGGACCGCCTTCGCCTGAGCCTCAACGTTGGCGAGGAGGGCCGGGTTGTCAGCCCACTTCAGCCCCTCCTCGATGAGGGCCCGGAGGACGATCTGAAGGCTCACCGGAAGCTTGAGCGTCGTCGTCGCCCGCCCCGCAAAGACCCGGGCCCGATCCACCGCGTCCTGCGAAAGGATGAGGAGGACTCTGGTCTTATCCGTGAACATCACGCCTCCTCCTGGCCGGCTATATCTTATATATCTTCGACTTGTAGTATAACTTATTATCTGATATATAGCGTGTCAAGCCAAAACACCGGGGAGCAGATCAGAGAAGGAGGACGGGGCATGAATCTCGAAATGTTCGCGACCTGGGCACTCGTGGGGCTCCTGACCGGCTGGCTGGCCGGGATCGTGATGAAGGACGGAGGGCACGGGCGGATCTGGGACGTCGTCCTCGGTCTGCTCGGGAGCAGCGCGGCCAGCGGGATCTGGGCCCTGGGCGTCTCTCCGGACGAGGGGAGGTTCGCGACGGTTGTCGTCGCGTTCGTCGGGGCGGCCATCGTGATCGTCGCCCAGCGCAAGGTCTGGTATGCACACGCCTAGGAACGGGAACTTCACACCGCTCGACGTGCTGGCGCGCCGAGGGATCCCCGCGCTCACCTCGACCCGAGATATGGCGAAGTTCATCCAGATTTGCGCCTCGCAAGACGACCTCTTCGCGCTCGACGAGGACGGGGAGGTCTACCAGTACAATTTCAACACGAAGACGTGGGTCGAGCTCGTCGCCAGCCGGTCACACGAGGCAAGCACCTGACGGCACGGACGTCGCCCCTCCGCCCCCGTACGGGCGCTGGCCCCATCGCGCTGGGCGGGCTACAGATCGTTGCCGGAGTAGGACTGGTTGAACGACTTGTTGCAGAGGGGAAAATCCGGAACGATGTTCTTGAGGAGCGCGTACGACAGCGCCCGCCAGTTCAAGAAGGACGGATCGAAGACTTTGACGCGCTCGAGCACTCCGCCCGCATTCACCATGACCCAGTGGATGATCGTCCCCCGCCAGCCTTCCACCAGTGAGAAGGCCGCCTCGAACGCCGGCAGCGGCCCGAGCCGGCAGACGGAGGGGCCCGCCGGCGTCCGGCCGATGGCCTGACGGATCAGGCCCACCGATTCCCGTGCCTCCTCGACCCGAACCAGCGTCCGCGCCTTCACGTCGCCGGAGTCGAATACCGGAACCCTGAACGCCAGCTCGCCGTAGACGGCGAACGGGTAGTCCCGGCGCGCGTCGACGTCGAGGCCGGAGGCGCGGGCCACGAATCCGAGCACGCCATGGGCCCGCGCCGCCCCCGTCGTGAGCCGACCGGTGCCCTCGAGCCGGTCGATGACCAGCGTGTTGCTCAGCGTGATGTCGACGATCTCGTTGAAGTCGGCCAGTGCGGACTCGACCTCGGCGGTCACGTCCACATCCGCCGGCAGGTCCATCGCCACGCCACCCGGAACGACGCCGCCCCGGAGCAGGCGATTGCCCGTCAGGCGCTTGTTGAGGCGCAGCAGCCGCTCGCGGATCCTGAAGCAGTGCGAATGGGCGGCGGCGAACCCGGTATCGTTCGCGATCATCCCGAAGTCCGCGACGTGGTTGTACAGCCGCTCCAACTCCAGCAGGACGACGCGCAGGTGCTTCGCCCGCTCCGGCACCTCCGCTCCCGCCAGGGCCTCCAGCGCCTGGCAGTACGCGAGCGCGTGCCCGACCGTGGTATCGCCGGAGACTCGCTCGGCGAGGGCGACGCCCTCCGCCGGCCGGCGGCCCTCGAAGAGCTTCTCCGTACCCTTGTGGGTGAAGTAGAGCCGCGACTTCATGTCGATGATCGTCTCGCCCACCACGCTGAAGCGGAAGTGGCCGGGCTCGATCACCCCGGCATGGACGGGGCCCACCGGAATCTCGTAGATACCCTCGCCGCTCACCTGCTGGAACGGAAACGGCCGCCCGTCGTCCCTGAACTCACGGGTGCCCGCGTCCTTACGGAGGGGAAAGTAGTCTTCCGGCCAGAACCCGTGCCGGACCAAGGGCCGGGGATCGGGATGTCCCTCGGCGCGGATGCCGAAGAGATCGGCGATCTCGCGCTCGAATCGCGAGGCCGGGTAATGCAGTGTCGCCAGCGAGACAATGGTCGGGTCGCCGGGCGGCACGGCGACGGTGGCGTGCACGAACCAGTTCTCGCGGTGCGCGAAGAGGTAGTGAACCTCGAACCCCCCTTCCTCCTGCCGCCGGTCGGCCGCCACCATCAGCACCAGCTCGGCGCCGAAGGCGCGAAGAGTTCCGGCCACGGCGGCTACGTCACCCCGAGGGGCGACGCAGTGCAGTTCGTTGCCACGGACCCGGCGCCGGGCCGACAGGCCATCTCGAAGTCGCGCGGCGAGCGCCGTCTCGACGCGGCCGAGATCCGTCATTTGCCGGCGATCTCCGCCGCCTGCGCCAGCAGGCGTTCAAGGGGCGCGGGGATGGTCAACCCGAGGACCACGACCGCCGCCAGGCAGAGGGCGAGTGGCACGAGAGGCCAGACGGATTCCTCCCCGGCGCCGACGCCGGAGGACGGGGTCCCGTAGAGCATTCGGTTCACGTGCCCGACGACCCCGACGAAGGCCACCGCCAGCAGCATCAGCACGAGGGCCACGGTCCACGGCCGCCCGGCGGCGACACCGGCCCGGACGAGCGCGAACTCCGAGATGAACAGCCCGAAGGGCGGCAGCCCCGCGATCGCCAGCGTTCCCGCTGCGAACAGCCCGCCCGTCCAGGGCAGGACCCTCAGCAAGCCCGACACGCGAGCGATCTCCGTGCTGTGATAGCGCCGCAGCACCCGTCCGGAGAGAAAGAACAGCGCCGACTTCACCAGGGTGTGGTTCACGAGGTGGAGCATCGTGGCGAACGCCCCCAACGGCCCCAGCCCGAGCCCCACGCACATCAACCCCGTGTGCTCGACGCTGGAGTAGGCGAGTAGGCGCTTGTAATTGCGCTGGGCCAGCAGGCTGAACGCCGCGATCGCCAGCGAGAGCAGCCCCAGCCCGAGGAGCAACCGGTCCGTGAACGCGGGGCCCACCGCGGCCTGCACAACGGTCTCCCAACGGATGACGGCATAGAGCGCCACGGCCAGCAGGACACCCGACATCATCGCCGACAGCGGCGCCGGTGCCTCCGAGTGGGCGTCCGGCAGCCACGTGTGCATAGGCGCCAAGCCGGCTTTCGTCCCGTATCCGACGAGCAGGAACACGAAGGCGATCCGGACGACGTCGGGATGCAGCGACGGGGCGGCGGCCCTCAAGACGGTCCAGTTGAGGGCCGCTTCCTGCCGGCCGGCGACGTTGACGAAGTCGAAGTAGGCCAGCACCGTGCCCGCGAATGCCAAGGCAATGCCGACCGAGGCGATCAGGATGTACTTCCACGAGGCCTCCACCGAGGCCTTGTTCACGTGGAGGGGAATCAGCACGGCCGAGGTGATGGTCGTGGCTTCGATGGCGACCCACATGAACCCCACGTTGTTCGTCGTCACCGCCAGGAGCATCGTGAAGGCGAACAGGTTGGCGAACACGCGAAAGCGGCGCGCCTGCCCGGCATCGTAGCCGTCATCGGCGCCCAGCCCCGGCCCCAGCCAGGCGGCCAGCGCCCCCACCACGCTCACGCAGAGCGCGAGCAGCGTGGACAGCGCGTCGGCCCGGAAAAACTCGCCGCGCCCGGCGGTGACGATCTCGCCGGAGAGCAGTCGACTCCAGAGGGTCAGGGCCGACAGGACCGGAAGCAGCGACAGCCCGGCGTTCACCCAACCGACGCCCACCCGATACGGCGTGACCGCGAGCGCGAGCAGGGCGCTCAGGACTGGAGGGGCGAGGAGCAAGAAGAAGGTGTTCAGGCCGGCCTCAGTGGCGCAGCCGATTGAGCTGCTCGACGTCGATGGTCTCGAAGGTGTCGTGGATCTGGTAGACGAAGATCTGCATGACGATGAACCCCAAGAGCGCGTCGAGGAAGACGCCCAGCTCGATGATCAGGGGAATCCCGTAGGTACCGAGGATGGCCAGCAACGCGATCCCGTTCTCGAGCATGAGAAAGCCCACCACCTGAGTGAGCGCTTTCTTGCGGCTGATCATCACGAACAGGCTCACCAGAACCAGGGCCATGGCGAGCGGCATGGCTGCCCGCGTCGGGAGTCGGCTGACCGCCACCAGCGGGCGCATGATCGCGTACCCGAACAGGACCAGGAGGCCGGCCACGACCAGCGACGTCGCCGTGTTGACATAGGGCTGCAGCTCCCGCTCCGTCCCGAAGCGCCTCTCCATGTCCCGGAGCAGCTTGGGAATGGCGACGGCCTTGACGAGGAAGAGGAGCGCGGCCACCCAGTACAGCTCGGCCTCGCGGCCGAAGTGCGCCACCACGGCCGCCACGCCCGCGAGCACGGCGGACTGTGCGGCGAAGGCACTGATGTAGGCGGGCACACCGCGCCGCCACAACAAAATGAGGCCAAAGATCAGCGTCAGGCTCGACCCGAGGACCGACAGTTGGGAGAAGGCGTCGCTCACCGACCTACCTCAGCAGAAAGGACGAGGTGACCGCGAGCAGAGCGAGCACGAAGGAGGCGCTTAAGAGCTCCGGGACCCGAAACAGCCGGAGCTTCGCCACCCGGGTCTCGAAGATCGCGACTGCGGCCGCCAAGACGACGAGCTTTACCAGCAAGGCGCCCACCGCGAGGCTGAGCGCTGTCGGTGTCAGCGTCGCCGCCACCCCCCAGGGGACGAAGAGGTTGCCGAGCAGCGCAAAGAAGATCAGCAGCTTGAGGGCGGCCGCCCACTCGATGAGGGCGAGGTAGCGGCCCGAGTACTCGAGCACCATGGCCTCGTGGATCATGGTCAACTCCAGGTGCGTCGCCGGATTGTCGACCGGCAGCCGTCCGGTCTCGGCCAGCATCACGATGAACAGGGCAGCGAACGCCAGCAGATGACCGGGACTCACCGCGGCCAGGGGGTCCGCCATCGTCCGGCCGACGATCTGACCCAGGTTCGTCGATCCGGCCCCCAGCGCGAGCGCGAAGATCGCCACCGCCAGCGTAGGCTCCGCCAGCGCGGCCACGGTCATCTCGCGGCTCGAGCCCATGCCGCCGAACGCCGAGCCCGGGTCGAGCCCCGCCAGGGCCAGAAAGAACGTGCCCAAGAGCAGCAGATACACGACGACCAGCAGGTCTCCGACCTCGTCAAACGGAAGGGGGACAGCCAGCAGCGGCACGAGAAAGCCCACCGCCACCGTGCTCGCGAACACGACGAACGGTGCGGCCCGGAAGATCCAGGATGCGTTCGTCGAGAGCACGACCTCCTTGCGGAAGAGCTTTCGGAGCTCGAGGTACGGCTGCCGGACGGGCGCCCCGCGCCGGTTCTGGAGTCGGGCCTTCATCCAGCGGATCAGGCCCACCAGGCCAGGAGCCAGCGCCAGCGCGAGCAAGACCTGGGCGGCCTCGAGCAGAAACCCCGTCATCGTGGCCATCTCGCGACGATGAGCAGCACCACGAGGACGATCGTCATGTACGTGAGGTAGAGGTGCAGTGAGCCTGCCTGCAGCCGGCGCACCCGGTGGGCGGCCCCGCGGAGCAGCCTGAGGACGGGCGTGTAGAGGGCCTGCTCGAACCAGGGATGGATCGCGCTCCGGTACTCGATGGACTCCACGAAGTACCGGGAGGCCGGGTGGAAGTCGATCGAGAGATCCTGGGTCGGCCGGTACAGCTCGGCGAAGATGCGCCGGAGCGGCTCGGCGAAGGCCGTGGCCGTGTACTCCATGCGCGCGGTATGACCGATGCGGCCGCAGCCCCAGGTGTCGCCCGGTCGCAGGCGCCGGTCCGCGAAGGCCCGGAGGCTCCCGAGGGTCAGCCCGATGAGGAGCGCCAACCCGAGGGCCACCAGGAGCGGCGACATCTGACCGACGGCACCGGCGACGCGAAACGAGGTCCCCAGGCTGAACTCGACCGAGGCGGTCGGGAGGCCGCCGACCCCGCCCAGGGCGCTGCCGAGCACGGGCACCACGAAGAACGGCGCCAGCCCGAGAGCCACACACGCCAGGACGAGCGCTCCCATCCCGATCTGCATGGCGAGCGGCGCCTCTTGGGCCTGCGCCGCCTCCGCCGAGCGCGGCAGGGCGAGGAACGTGATGCCAAACGCCTTCACGAAGCAGGCCACGGCGAGGCCACTGGTCAGCGCCAGCATGGCCACCGCTATCGGCATCACCACGGCGATCTCGGCCCGCGGGATCGTGGAGCCCCCCAGCAGCGCCTGGAAGACGAGCCACTCGGAGGCGAAGCCGTTGAGCGGGGGCAGCGCGGAGATCGCCGCGGCGCCGATGAGGAAGCCGACGGCCGTGCGCGGCATACGGTGGATCAACCCGCCCAGCTCCTCCATGTTCCGCGTGTGGGTGGCGTGGAGCACCGACCCCGCGCCCAGAAAGAGGAGGCCTTTGAAGCAGGCGTGGTTGAGCGTGTGGTAGAGTCCGGCGACGAAGCCCAGGGTCGCCAGCGCGGGCAGGCCGTAGCTCTGGAACACGAGGCCCGCCCCCAGGCCCATGAAGATAATGCCGACGTTCTCGATGGAGTGATAGGCGAGCAGGCGCTTGAGGTCGTGCTCCATCAGCGCGTAGAGCACGCCCAGCAGGGCCGACACGGCGCCGACCCCCAGAGCCAGGCCGCCCCACCACGCGGGCCCACCGCCCAGCAGGTCCAGGCTGACGCGCAACAGCCCGTACACGCCCATCTTGATGACGACCCCCGACATCAGCGCCGAGACGTGGCTCGGGGCCACCGGGTGGGCCATCGGCAGCCAGACGTGCAGGGGGACGATGCCCGCTTTGGCCCCGAACCCGATGAGCGCCAGCACGAACACGGCGTCACGGGTTCCCGGCGCGAGCACGGCCGAACGCATGGCCGCAAACGACGCCGTCGGGTCGCCGGCGGCGAGCAGCAGGAACGCCGCGACGAGCGCGGCAAAGCCGGCGTGCGTGACGACCAGATACCAGTTGGCGGCCCGCACCGTCTCGCGCCGGTCGTGCTCCGTCAGCACCAGGAAGTACGCGGAGAGGGACATGACCTCCCAGGTCATCAGGAACGTCAGCGCGTTGTCGGCCAGAACCTGGATGGGCAGTGACAGCAGCAGGACATTCCACATGGCTCCGAGGAGACGAAGCGAGTAACGCCCTTCGTAGTGGGCCGAGTAGGCGGCGCCATACACGCTCGCCGCCGCACCGGCCACACCCGCGACGATGAGGAAGAACGCGCTGACGCCGTCCACCCGGAGGGCGAGTCCGGTCAGCGGCAGGATGGGCGCGGTGATGGCCAGCACGGTGCCGGTCCCCAGACACCAGGCCCCCAGCCCCAGGGTCGCCAGCGACCCGGCGCCCGCGCCCGTGGCCCCCAGCACGCGCCCCGCAGCCCCTCGGAGACCCAGCGCGGCCAGAGCCCCCAGGGCGTGCGCGCCGACGATGATGTACAGCAACCAGGAGGCGATCGTCACGCGCGCCCCTTCCGGACCGGCAGGCGGTCCAGCGCGGTCAAAATGCCGCGCAGGATGTCGGCCGGCTCGGGCGGGCATCCCCCGACGAAGACATCGACGGGGATGATCGCATCGACGCTCCCGACCACGGCGTAACTGCCCCGAAAGACGCCACAGGTTTGCGCGCAGTCGCCGACGGCGACCACGACTTTGGGATCCGGCGTGGCCTCATAGGTCTTGAGCAGCGGGATCTCCATGTTGCGGGTCACCGGCCCCGTGACCAGCAGGAGATCCGCATGCCGCGGCGAGGCCACGAAGTGAATGCCGAACCGCTCGCTGTCGTAGACCGGGCTCATGAGCCCGGTGATCTCCACTTCACAGCCGTTACAGGAGCCCGCGTCCACCTCGCGGATCGCCACCGCTCGGCCCAGGAGCTTCCGGGCCTTGGCCTCGACGGCGCGGGCCACCCGGACGACGGCGTCGTCTCCGGGTCCCAGGGGCTCGGTGACGAGGCCGACTTTCAGGATCTTGGCGAAGAGCCGCACGTCAGCGCGGACGCCTCTCGCGCCGCAGCTCGCGCAGCATGGACTGCGAGCCGATCAGCTGGTTGTTGAAGATCCGCCGTGCCACGTCGAGGAGGTCTCGCACGGCGGGATCCCGCAGCGCGTACCGGACCGTCGTGCCCTCTTTGCTGGCCGTCACGATGTGCTTGGCGCGCAGCACGGCGAGCTGCTGGGACACGGTGGGCTGATCGGCACCCAGGGCCTCTTGAAGATCCTGGACGCTGCGGTCCCTCACGACGAGGGCTTCCAGGATGCGAATGCGGAGAGGGTGGGCCAGGGCCTTGAAGAATTCGGCCTTGAACGCCTGGAGCCGGCCGGGGGGCCAGGGCATCACTCCAAGGCTATATAATAATATCTAGTTATTCAAGAGGTCGGGGGAGGGCTGCCGCCGGGCCGTTCTCACTGGATCACCTGATCGGGCCGCGACGGTGGATTTTCACTCCTCCGGGCGTCGCCCACAAGAGTGCCGGTGCTCGAGTGCACCTGGGCCACGGCTGTCGAACCCCAGTTCGGCGACCCCGTCCCGTCCCACGGCTCACGGCCCTCGTGCGTCGTCGAGCCCTTGACGAGGCACACACGGTACTTCCGCGCGCCGGGAAGCTTTCTCGCGTAGGGCACGTGCTCCTCCAGCCACCAGCGAGAAAATCTTGATCATCTCTACCTCCCTCAGCGGGTCCGAACCGCGGGCCGAGCCTCCCCATTCCCAGACGACGCAACATCATCACGAGGTCTCCTCCCTTTGGCGGGCCTGGATCAGCGGTCACTCCAGCCCAGCCACTCGCCGGCCGCACGCCCCATGACCCACTCCTTGTCGCTCGCCGAGAGCCAGGGCAGCTCCTCGCTGAACAGGGTGATGGCCTGTCGGTAGGAGCACGGCAGACGCGTGAGGTCCGTCCCCCAGAACATCCGTCGGGGACCGAAGGCGTCGAAGACGCGGCGGATGTGCGGGTGCAGCCCACGATATGGGTACGGTTCGGTGGAGTAACAGGGCAGCGCGGAGGCCTTGACGGCCACGTTGGGCCGGCTGGACAGCGCCAGCAGGTGCGGCAGGTGCTCGAAGGCGGCGGCGTCCTTCTTGGCCTGCGACAGCCCGAGGTGGTCGATGACGAGCCTGAGCCCCGGGTGGCGCTCGGCAACGCGATCCACTTGGGGCAGCGAGCCCGGCACAGACAGCATCACCGGTAGCCCGGCGCGCTCGGCGGCGGGCCACAGCCAATCCGCCGTCCCATCCGTCAGCCAGGGGCGCTGGAGCGCCGTGCCGAAGGTGAAGCGCAGGCCCAGCATTCCCGGCTGGCGCCTCCAGCCCGTGAGCAGGCCGCGGCTCTCCGGGCGCTCGATGGCCAGCCGTCCCATCACGGCGAACCGGTCCGGGTGGAGCCGAGCGGCCGCGAGCCCCAGGTCGTTGCGATCCCCCTCCCACGAGGGCGGGACGATCACCACCCGAGCCACGCCGGCTGCGTCCATCTCCTTCAGCAAGTCGTCCTTCGAGAAGGGCTGGGGCCGATGGGTCCGAAAGGCGCCGTCCGGCGGCCAAGGGCGCTCCGGCGTGTCGGCACCCCAGATGTGGACCTGCGCGTCGACGATGATCATGAATCGGCTTTATACAACACTCCGCTCCCCGTCCCCGGACGCGACCGGTGCAGCGAAGCTCGGGTCGGCAGCGAGAAAGGCCTCAAGATTCCCCTCTCCTCTAGCTCATGCTTCCGGTTCCGCATGGGTCATCCACGTCAGTGTACGCGCGCCGCCGGCGTCCACCCACGATGATCGACGGCGAGTACATGGAAGCGCGGTGGGCGCTGAGCGCTGGCGAGGCTGGGAAAAATCCGGTGGGCCGGGACGGGATTGAACCGCCGACACCAGGATTTTCAGTTCTCTGCTCCTCCTGGTTCTATCGGGCACTATCGGCAGCAATCGGTAGGAATTCAGGCGATTCTGCGCCCTCCCGACACGTCATTCCGACCGATTGTGACCAGCCGCCGCTACCGACCCGTCTGGGGCCTTTTGCAATCCTTCTCGTTCTTGTGAACCAGGACCTTTCCCGAGACGACGCCTGGTTTGGGCGACCGCCCCGGGACGATTGCTGTCGTGAACGGCTGGCCCTTGAGAATCGGCTGATCGCACTTGGCACAGGTCCAAGGCTGACTCATGTTTTACCTCGCCGAAATCAGCCTACTCCCCTCCAGAGAGGATGGGTGTAGGGTGTCGAGGAGGAGACTAGGAGGGTGGAAATGGACAGAGGGGCGGCGATGCTGGCGGTCGTTCTGGATGTATACGAAGGCGGTAAGGACTTGATCCCAGGTTGGAAGCTGAAGGAGCACGCGGAAAGCGCGCTCGCAACAGGTGGCGTCGAAGGGCTCAGGCGGTACTACGAGGCGTGCCTGACTGGTTCGGGCCACCTCGTGAAGATAACTCTCGAACGCGACAGACGAAAGACTTTGGAATCGGAGCGCGAGCGCTTCATGTCGATGTACCTGGGTGCTGCCCGGTGAGAGGAAACCGCCGTCCAGGGCGAAGGAGTCCGGGTGACCTACCCCCGTTCGTTGGTCCTACCTCGTCCGCGCGCAGCAACAACGACGGCGGGATCGTCAGCCCGACCTCGCCCATGGTCCCTCCTTGCCGGCGGAGTGGCCCCAGAACTACGCCCGCCGGATGCGGTCTTCGGGGACCTCCACGCGCTTGACGCCCTTGAAGCTGAAGAGCAACTCGACGAGGTACACGGGCGGGCCGCTCAGGTTCATCTTCACGCGCTGGTTCGGCTCACCTCGATCTCGTTCTTGGTCTGGAGGTCGCCGGCACACGCCGACACCTCGAGCCCCTGCTCGTGCGCAGCCCGCGCCTCCTCGGGCCGGTCAATCGGGATCCCTTCTGCCCGGCTCGAAGGATTTGGACGGGGGCA
>MNEF01000018.1 GCA_001917535.1 Candidatus Rokubacteria bacterium 13_1_40CM_69_27 | reverse complement strand
AGGGCCCGGTCCCCGTCTGGATGGAGCCGCGGAGAGCCCATCCGGCGTCGTCGGGCCGCTGAGTCGTCCGGGTCAGTCGCGGGCGGACTGGGTCGACGGCGACCGGCCCAGGCTGCGATCTACTCGGGAAAGAAACGCCCCGGCGATGGCGGCGCCGGGCTCTCCGCCAGGGCACGGTGGCCGAGCGGCAGCGGCTGCTCGCCCAGGATGTGCGCCACCATCACCTCCCGCACGGTGTCCACGTCGAGCCCGGCCGAGGCGATCTGCGCGCTGGCCTCCGCCAGCACGCGGTCGACGTCCTGCATCATCTTCCACTGCTTGAAGAGGTCGGGGCGCTCGACGCCCATGGCCTCGCCGACCAGCTCGAGGAAGTTGACGACCCGGAACGGGGAGGTCGCCTCGTGCGCGCACAGCTCGCGGTGGCACGCGTGGTAGATGCCGACCAGGCAGTCCACGCCCGCCGCCTCGGCGGCGCGCAGCTCCTGCGCGTGCAGCTCGCGCTTGTAGGCGGGCACGGGCGCCAGCGAGTTGCACATGTAGCCCACGCGCGGCTGGCCGAGGTCCACCAGCTCCAGGCCGGGGATCGCCGCCAGAATGGCGAGGACGCCCTCGGTCACGCCGGCCACTCCGGGATGCTCGTGCAGGGCCACCCGCTTGGGAACGGCCCGGACGAAGTGCCGGCGGAGGGCGTCGATCCGCTGGGCGATGAAGGGGACGACGTGCTCGAGGGCGAAGGGCGCCCCGGCGCCGGGCAGCACGATCTCCCCGAGCTGGATATTGCAGGTCGGGCACCACGTGAGCACGCGCGAGGCGCCGGTGCCCGCGAACCCTGCCACCGTGTTCTGACCGATGCGACCGGCCGTCTTGGCGTCGCCCGCGCGGAACTGGAGCACGCCGCAGCAGTTGGCGGGTCCGCCGAGGACCTTGTAGCGCGTGCCCAGGCGGTCGAGGACGTCCAGGCAGAGCAGCGCGATGTGGGGCGTCTTGAGCACGTTGCAGCCGAGGTAGAGGACGACGTCGGGGGGCGCTACCGCCTCCGCGCGCCCGGAGCGGGTGACGTCGGCGAGGAACGCCGCGGGGAGCTGCAGGCGCGAGAGCACCTTCACCCCCTGCGACATCTTTCCAAACGCCGCCTGCCCGGTGGCGTGGCGCTCGGTTTCTGCACGCAGGCCGTTGAGCTTGAGGCGCGTCATCGCCAGCATGAAGCGCGGGTTCACGCCGTCGTTGCAGGCCCCGATGCAGCGGCCGGAGCCCGTGCAGGTCTCGGCCCAGCGGGCCCCCCGGCTCTGGGGATCGCCGGCGTCGCGGAGGAGTGCCAACACCTCCTCGACGATCCGCGCCGGCTCGCGCCTGTCGATCCCGGCCGGCCCCGCCGTGGGGCAGACCTCCACGCAGTGGCCGCAGCGCGAGCAGGTCTCGAGGATTCCCCTGGTCCTGGCGTCCAGGCTCGTCAGGAACTCCGCCTCGCGCTCGCTCATCCGGTCACGGCCAGCGGGTAGAGGCGGGCGCAGTTGTCCCAGAGGATCTTGGCCTTGGTCTTGTCGCTCACGCCCGGGAGCGCCAGGAACTCCTCGATGGCGTTCGGGAAGAGGCCGTCGGAGTGCGGGTAGTCGGTCGAGACGACGATGTTGTCGTCGCCGACCGTCTCCACGACCTGGCGCAGCACCGTCTCGTCGGCGTCCGTCGCCACGAAGCACTGGCGGAAGAAGTACTCGCTAGGGCGCGCCGAGATCTTCACGTCCGAGCCCGGGCCGAACTTCTCCCAGGCCTCGTCGAGCCGCCACAGCCACCAGGGCAGCCACCCGCACGTGCCCTCCAGGAACGCGCAGCGCAGCCGGGGGTGGCGCTCCAGCACCCCGCCCGCGGCCAGGCTGGCGAAGGTCAGCATCAGCTCCATCGGGTTGCGGGCGGCGACGCCGATGACGCGGCCGGCGGGATGGTCCCAGAAGCGCCGGGCGATGTCGTCGTGGAGCGACGAGAGGCCGGTGGGGTGGAAGCCGACCGGGACGCCCAGCTCCTCGATGGCGTCCCACAGCGGCTCGAAGTAGGGATCGTGGACGTGCCGGCCCCGGACCGGGTTCGGATTGCCGACGACCGCGACCGCGCCCAGCTCGCGCACCGCCCGCCGCGCCTCCTGGACGGCGCGCTTGACGTCGTGGAAGGCGACCTGGGCGGCGAACTTGAGCCGGGCGGGGTTGATCGCGCAGTAGTCGCGCGTCCAGTTGTTGTGGGCGCGGGCCAGCGCCGCCGCCAGCTCGGGGTCCAGCTCGTCGTGCATCAGCACCTGGCGACCGCGCGTGCCGTAGAGGATCCCCACGTCGATGCCCTCGATGTCCATGGCCCCCAGGTGCGACTGCGCGTCGTAGCCGCGAGCGGCGGCGACCGCGTTGTGCGGATGCTTGGCGACCGTGCGCCGGTGCAGGTCGGCCGCCGCGCGCACGCTGGCCGGCCGCATCGTCATCTCGCCGATCGCGAGGTCGGCGATGCGGATGGTCGGCTGGTTGGGGGCGCCGTCCGCGGCGCGGGTGAAGGCGGGCGCGTATTTCCGGAACGACTCGTCGAGGTAGCGTGGCCAGAGATCGTCCGGCTCCATCGTGTGCAGGTCGCTGTCCATCACCCGAACGCCGTGCTTGGCCATGGCGAGCCTCTCTTTCAGTTGATCCGCTTCGCTTTGCCCTTCCACTCCTTCTCGCGAAGGATGTACTTTTGCACCTTGCCCGTGGAGGTCTTGGGCAGGTCGCCGAACTCCACCGCCGCCGGCGCCTTGAAGTGGGCGATGTGCTGGCGGCAGTGCTCGATGATCTCCTGCTCGGTCGCGGTCAGGCCCGGCTTGAGGGTGACGAAGGCCTTGGGACGCTCGCCCCACCGCTCGTCGGGGACGGCCACCACCGCGCACTCCAGGACGGCCGGGTGCCGCACGATGCACTGCTCGACCTCGATGGTCGAGATGTTCTCGCCGCCCGAGATGATGATGTCCTTCTTGCGGTCGCGCAGCTCGATGTAGCCGTCGGGGTGCCACACCCCGATGTCGCCGGAGTGGAACCAGCCGCCCCGGAAGGCCTCGGCCGTCGCGTCGGGCTGCTCGAAGTAGCCCTTCATCACGTTGTTGCCGCGCATGACGACCTCGCCCAGCGTCTGGGCATCGCGGGGCACGTCGTTCATCTTCTCGTCGACCACGCGCACGAGGTCGAACAGCACGTAGCCCTGGCCCTGCCGGGCCATCAGCCGCGCCTGCTCCTCCAGCGGCAGGTCGTCCCACTCCTTGTGCCAGCCGCAGACGGTGTGCGGCCCGTAGGTCTCGGTGAGGCCGTAGACGTGGACCGGCCGGAGGTTCAGCTCCTTCAAGCGGGCCAGCAACGTGGGCGACGGAGGCGCCGCGGCCACCGTGACCGTGACCGGCCTGGCCAGCCGGTGGGCCTTGGGATGGTTGACGATCGCTGTTTGCACGGTGGGAGCGCCGTTGTAGTGGGTGATGCCCTCGGTCTCGAAGAGATCCCAGATCCGTTCGGGGTCGACCTTCCGGAGGCAGATGTGGGTGCCCGCGACCGCGGTCACCCCCCAGGTGAAGCACCAGCCGTTGCAGTGGAACATGGGCAGCGTCCAGAGGTACTTCGTGTCCCAGCTCATCCCGCTCTCGAGGATCTCACCGACGGCGTTGAGGTAGGCGCCGCGGTGGGTGTACATGACGCCCTTGGGCTGGCCCGTGGTGCCCGAGGTGTAGTTGATGGAGAGCGTCTCGTCCTCGTCCTCGAACCAGCTCTCGACCGACGCCGCCGAGCCCGTTCTCAAAAAGTCCTCGTACGGATCGCCCGGCGATCCGGTGTCGTCCACGCGGACGACCTTCAGGCCGCCGAGGTCGAGGGGCTTCACCAGCGACTCCAGCTCGGCGTCCACGAAGAGGGACTTCGAGCCGGAGTGCTTGAGGATATACCCGATCTCGTCGGTGCCGAGCCGGGTGTTGATGGAGACCAGGATGCCGCCGGCGGCGGGGACGCCGAAGTGTGCCTCCAGCATCGGCGGGATGTTGGGGCAGAGGAAGGCCACGCGGTCGTGCTTCTGCACCCCGCCCCGGCGCAGCCCGGACGCCAGGCGGTTCACCCGCTCCTCGAACTGCCGGTAGGTGTACCGCCGCTGGTCGTGCACGACGGCCGTCTTGTCGGGGAAGACGTACGCGTTGCGCGTGAGGAAGCTCACCGGGCTGAGCTCGGTGCGGTACACTCTCGCTTGCTTCGCCATCCATGCCCTCCGACTGGGATTGCGCAAGTTTACCCGGGGAGGGCGGAGGTTGGCGAGCCCCGGTTGGCACGAGCGAGGCAGGAGCCGACGACAGGACTGTGGCCACGCCCCCCCGACGCATGCGCTCCGCGCAGGCCACCAAGGACGGGCCGGTCGCCCCCACGCTGCCGGCGCGTCTGCGCCGTGGCTCGTCCGCGGCGGTCGAGCCCCGAGGGCGGCGGCTGGCCGCCCTGTCGTTGCTGGCGCTCGGCGTCGTGTACGGCGACATCGGCACGAGCCCCCTCTATGCCTTCCGCGAATGCTTCAACCCCGAGCACGGGCTGGCGCCTACGGCCGCCGCCGTGTACGGCGTGCTGTCCCTGATCCTCTGGGCACTCATCCTGATCGTCAGCGTCAAGTACGTCGTCTTCATCATGCGGCTCGACAACCGCGGCGAGGGCGGCATCCTGGCCCTGCTCGCCCTCGTCCTGCTGACGCGCCGCCGCGACCGGAGCCCGCAGCGGCGAGTCTTCCTGGCGCTCGGCCTGTTCGGGGCCGCATTGCTCTACGGCGACGGCATCATCACCCCGGCGATCTCCGTCCTGGGCGCTACGGAGGGTCTCGAGATCGCCGCCCCGGCCTTCGCGCCGTACGTCGTCCCCGCCTCGGCCGTCGTGCTGGTCGGTCTGTTCCTGGTCCAGCACCGCGGAACGGCCCGCGTGGGTGGCATGTTCGGGCCCGTCATGCTGGTGTGGTTCGTGACCATCGCCGTCCTGGGAGCGGTCGAGATCGCCCTCGCGCCCGAGATTTTGGCCGCGCTCAACCCCTGGTACGGCGCCCGGCTGCTCGCTGAGCACGGCTGGTCGGGGTTCCTGGCCCTCGGCGCCGTCGTGCTCGCCGTGACCGGGGCGGAAGCGCTGTACGCGGACATGGGTCACTTCGGCCGGACTCCGATCCGTCTGGCGTGGTTCGCCCTGGTCTTCCCGGCGCTGGTGCTCAACTACTTCGGGCAGGGGGCGCTGCTGCTGCGCTCACCCGAAGCCATACGCAACCCGTTCTACCTCCTGGCGCCGTCGTGGTTTCAATACCCGTTGCTGGTGATCGCCACCCTGGCCGCCATCATCGCGTCGCAGGCGCTCATCTCGGGCGCCTTTTCGCTCACCCGGCAAGCGATGCGGCTCCGCTACAGCCCCCGGCTGACGATCGTGCACACCTCGCGGTCCGAGGCCGGTCAGATCTACGTCCCTGCCGTCAACCGCGCGCTGATGGTCGGCTGCCTCCTCGTCGTCTTCGGCTTCCAGTCCTCGAGCGCGCTCGGGGCCGCCTACGGCATCGCGGTGACCGGCACGATGGCGACCACCACGCTGCTCTTCTATGTGATCGCGCGCGACCGCTGGGGCTGGTCCCGATGGCGCGCCGTCGGTGTGGCCGGGGTCTTCCTGGCCATCGATCTGGCCTTCCTCGGCGCCAACGCGGTCAAGATCGGCAGGGGCGGCTGGGTACCGCTGGCAATCGCCGGCGGCATGTTCATCCTCATGGACACGTGGAACCGCGGTAGCCGCCTGCTGAACGGCGTCCTGTCGCGGGCCGCCGTCCCGCTCGACGAGTTCATCGCCGAGGTGGAGCGCGTTCGGCCGCCGCGCGTGCCGGGGACCGCGGTGTTCCTCACCAACGAGGTGGAGGGCGCGCCTCTGCTCCTCCAGCACCACTTCCGCCACAACAAAGTGCTCCACGAGCGGGTCATTCTGTTATCGGTGGTGACGGAGGAGATCCCCGACGTGGACGATGAGCGGCGGATGAGCAGCGAAGCTCTGCCCCAGGGGTTGTATCGCGTCCGCGTCCATTACGGCTTCATGGAGCAGCCTGACGTTCCCGAAATCGTCGAGCATTGCTCTGACCATGTCGCGGTCGATCCCGAGCAGACGACGTTCTACCTGGGGCGCACGCACGTGGTGCCCACGGGACGGGCGCCGATGATGACCTGGCGCAAGCGCCTGTTCCAGCTGATGGCGCGCAACGGCGCCTCGGTCACCGACTTCTTCAACATCCCGCCCAGTCGAGTGGTCGAGCTGGGCGCTCAGATCGAGCTCTGATCTGCGCGGTCCCTTGGAGGCCCGCCGACTCCCGAGGAAGGGCGGGTCCCTAGGCGATTGAGGGGCGACGGAGTAAGCTTTTCCCCAATGCGCCGTGTCCTGGCGGCCCTCCGTCCGCGGGCGGCGAGCCTCCCGGTGGCCGCCCTGGTGTTCATCGCGTACGTCTTGGCCGGCAAGCTCGGCCTCCGGCTGGCGTTCGTCCACGCCAGCGCGACCGCCGTGTGGCCGCCCACCGGGATCGCGCTGGCCGCGCTGCTGATGGCCGGCTATCGCGTCTGGCCGGCCATTTTGCTGGGCGCCTTCCTGGTGAACATCACCACCGCCGGGTCGGTGGCGACGTCCCTCGGCATCGCCACCGGGAACACCTTGGAGGGACTGCTGGGCGCCTATCTGGTAACCCGGTTCGCCGGAGGCCCCAGCGTCTTCGAGCGGGCCCCGGACATTTTCCGGTTCGCCATGCTGGCGGCGATCGTCAGCACGACCGTGAGCGCGACCATCGGAGTCACGAGCCTTGCCCTGGGCGGCTACGCCGAGTGGGCGAACTACGGGCGGATCTGGCTGACCTGGTGGCTCGGCGACGCGGCCGGTGCCGTCATCGTGACGCCGGTACTGGTTCTCTGGAGTCGCGATCGCCGCGTGCGATCGGACTGGCGACGCGCGGTCGAGTTCGCGCTCATCATGGTATCCGTGGGCGTGGCCGGCCTTGTCGTCTTCGGCGGCGGGCTCTTCATCGAAGGCCTGAGGAACTATCCGATCGCGTTCCTCTCGATCCCGCCGCTCATCTGGGCGGCGTTCCGGTTCGGCCCCCGGGAGGCGGCGACGGTCATTCTCCTGCTGTCGAGCATCGCGATCTGGGGCACCGTGCGCGGCTCCGGTCCCTTCGCGATCGGGAGCCAGAACGAATCGCTGCTTCTGCTCCAGGCCTTCATGGCCACCATCGCCGGGGTCACGGTGCCCGTCGCGGCGGCCGTCTTTGAGCGCCGCCGGTTCCGGGATGCGCTCCAGCAGTCCGAGCTGGCCTACCGCGCGATGTTCGAGAGCAATCCGCATCCGATGTGGGTCGTGGACCGGGAGACCTTCCGCTTCCTCGCCGTCAACGATGCGGCGGTGGCGCACTACGGGTACGCGCGGGAGGAGTTCCTGGCCATGACGATCCTGAACATCCGGCCTCCCGACGACGCGCCGCGGGCGCGGGAGACGATGCGAGCGCTCCGCCAGGGGCACGACATCCTCGGCGCGCGCCGGCACCTGACCAAGGACGGACGGCTCATCCACGTGGAGATCAGCGCGCATCCGCTGGACTTCGGCGGAAGGCCGGCCGCGCTGGTCCTCGCCTACAACGTCACCGAGCGGACCGAGGCCGAGATGGAGCGGCAGCACCTGCTGCAGCGCACGGAGGCGGCGCGGGCGGAGGCGGAGGACGCCAACCGCGCGAAGGACCGGTTCCTGGCCATGCTCTCCCATGAGCTCCGCACACCGCTGAACGCGATGCTCGGATGGGCGACGGTGCTCCGCTCGGGCCGGCTCGATCCCGCCACCGCGGCCCGCGCGCTGGAGACGATCGAGCGCAACACGCGGCTGCAGGGAAAGCTCATCGCGGATCTCCTCGACGTGTCGCGGATCATCACGGGGAGGCTCAGCGTCGAGATGCGGCCGGTGGACCTTCCGGCCGTCACCGATGCCGCCGTGGAAGGGGTGCGGCCGGCGGCTCAGGCCAAGGCGATCCAGCTCGAGGTCATCCATCACGGGTCGACGGCGTCGGTGGTCGGCGACGCCGCCCGGTTGCAGCAGGTCGTGGGCAACCTCCTATCGAACGCCATCAAGTTCACCGGTCCGGGCGGTAGGATCACCGTGCGCCTCGAGCGTCTCGACTCGCACGTACGCATTCAGGTGAGCGACACCGGCAAAGGCATCAGCCCGGAGTTCCTGCCCCACATCTTCGAGCGCTTCCAGCAGGCCGATGCCACCAGCACCAGGGAGCAAGGCGGCCTGGGGCTGGGGCTCACGATCGTCCACCACCTGGTGGAGCTCCACGGCGGGTTGATCCGGGCCGAGAGCGCGGGAGAGGGACAGGGCGCGACGTTCACGGTCGACTTGCCCGTGGTATCGGAGGCGACGGCGGGAGGGCAAGACGAATGGTCGGCGATCGGTGTCACGCCACGCTCGCTGGAGGGCGTGAGAGTGCTCGTCGTCGACGACGACGACGACGCGCGGCAGCTGGTCTCGACGGTGCTCGTCGAGTCGGGGGCCAGGGCCACGGCGGCCGCCTCGGTCGGGGAGGCGCTGGAGTCGCTGGCCCGCGCCCGGTTCGACGTCCTGGTGGCCGACATCGCGATGCCGGGACGGGACGGCTACGACCTGATCCACGAGGTGCGGCGCCTGGAGGGCGAACGACGCTCGATTCCCGCCGTCGCGCTCACCGCGTATGCGGGGCGCGAGGACCGGGAGCACGCGTTGGCCGCCGGCTACCACGCGCACCTGACCAAGCCGCTCGAGGCGAGCAAGCTGGTCGATGTGGTGGCCGGGCTGGCCCGACTGGCTAAAGGAAGGTAGCGCCGCTCGCCATGCGCGCCGTGACCAGACGGTAACCCAGATCGAGCTCGGACTGGCTCAAGAGATGGCCGTATCGACGGGTCCAGGTCCCGTCCTCCAGATCGCGACGGAGCCGGGCCAGACCAGGGTCGACCTCGTCGATCTTGGAGAACGTCGATATGGCGCTACGGACGCCCGGATCGAGATAGGCGTACGGCCGCCGCCAGTACGCTCCGAGGAAGCCATCCGCGCAATCGTGCGGCACCAGGAGGGGGCGCACCTCAACCTCGCCTAATACGCACCTGAACTCCTCGATCGAGGGAAAGATCCGTCGGTCGATCGCCACGATCGCGGGGAAGTAGTCCTCGACCAGCCAGAAGCCCGAGGTCGCCGGATCCCAGGTGACGACCACGACCCGACGCCGGGCGACCCGGGCCAGCTCGGCCAAGCCCTGCGTGCGCTCGGACCAGTGGTGCACCGTGAGGACGGCCAAGGCCGCGGAGAAGGCGGCATCTGGGAACGGCAAGTGCGTCGACAAGGCCTGCACGACGGGGGCGCTGCCCGCCCGACGCTGACGAATCATCGACAGCGCGGGCTCCACGGCGACGACGGGGCGATCGGTGGGCTCGTAGGAGCCGGCGCCGACGTTCACCACGCTTTCCGCCGGCCCCAGGGCGCGGTGGATGGCCGTGGCGATGCGCGGGTCCGGGCGACGATAGGTTCTGTAGCCGCTAGTAACCTTCCTCCTCCAGCAGCGGGAAGGCGCTCGTCACGTGCGGGCGGGTGACCGGACTCGCCGGGTGCAGGTAGGAGCGATCGAGGGCGGCCAGGCGATCGGCGCCCAGGAGCCCGAGGCAGATCCTGACCTCGTCCTCCAGGAGCTCCAGGACCCGCACGAGACCTGCCTGGCCCGCCGCCGCCAGCCCGCAGCAGGCCAGCCGTCCGATGCCCACGGCCTGCGCGCCCATGGCGACGGCCTTGACGACGTCGGTGCCCCGCACGAACCCGCCGTCCACGATGACGGCGGCCCGGCCGCCGACCGTCTCCAGTACCTCGGGGAGCACGTCCATCGTGCCCCGCCCGTGGTCGAGCTGGCGACCGCCGTGGTTGGAGACGTAGACGACGTCGACGCCGTGATCACAGGCCAGCGCGGCGTCCTCGGCGGTGGCGATCCCTTTGAGCGCCAGCGGGATGTCGTGGGTGTCCTTGAAGCGCTTGACGTGGTCCCAGCTGAGCCCGGCCTGGAAGGCGAAGCCGCCGGCCCGCACGCGCCAGGGCTTGACGAGGCGGCGGGCCAGGTCGCGCTCCCGGCGGCTGTAGACCGCCGTGTCCACGGTGAGGCAGAACGCGGCGTAGCCGTGGTCGATTGCGCGCTTGACGTGGTCGTCCACCCAGGCGTCGTCACCGCGCACGTAGAGCTGGAAGATGCGGAAGGCGTCGGGCGCCGCCTGCGCCGTCGCCTCCAACCCGGGGTTGCAGACGGAGCTCAGCATCTGCGGCACGCCGAACTCCTGGGCGGCGCCCGCGGCGGTGGCGCCGCCCCCCGGGGCGAAGGTCTCGATCGAGCCGATGGGCGCCAGCATGACCGGCAGGCGCGTGGGCCGGCCGAGCAGGGTCGAGGTGCAGTCGATCTTGGAGACGTCCCGCAGCACGCGGGGCCGGAAGGCGATCGAGTCCAGGGCCTGGCGGTTGCGCCTGAGGGTGGTCTCTGTCTCGGCGCCGCCGGCCAGGTAATCCCAGGGTCCCGGCGCCAGGTTCACCCGGGCCGCCCGCACGATCTCGTGGAGGGTCTGGAACTTGTCCTCGAGGTTCGAGCCCATGGCCTCGGTGTTATACCATGGGCGCATCGAGTGTAGAATCGGCTACCCGAAGACACGGTGAGGGCCATGAGATTCGCGGCTCCGATAGTCGCCCTGACGCTGCTGGCCGGATGCGCGCCCGCCTTCGACGTCGCCGGCCGGGAGTGGACGAAGCGCGAGGTCTCGATTCAACAGGTGACGCTCGACGTGACGGAGTGCGCCCGCCAGGCGTGGGCCGCCGGCTGGACCCCCGATCTCCTGCTTGGCGGCGTCCTCGACCTGGAGCGCCTGGCCATCGAGCGCGGAACCCAGGCCTCGACCTACCGTCGCTGCATGCGAAACCGCGGGTATGAGCGGACGGAAGCGTTCGCGCCCGCTGGCCTCAGCGCCGCGCGCGCGAGGCGATCATGATGACGGCGAGGCCCAGGAGCCCGGTGGCGCCGCCGACGAAGAAGGCCGTGCTGACGCCCCAGCGCTCGGAGATGGCCCCCATCAGGAAGGCCCCGACGGGGAACGAGCCGCCGAAGATCAGCACGTAGAGACTCATGACGCGGCCGCGGAGGGCGTCGGGCGCGATCACCTGAAGCGTCGTGTTGCAGCCGGCCGCCGCGATGATGGCGGCGAAGCCGACCACGAAGAGGACGGCCAGCGCCAGCGCGAAGTCGCGGACGAAGGCCACGCCGAGAAAGGCTGCGCAGGCCAGCGCGCCGGCCCCGACGATGACGCGCAGGCGCGGGCGGCGGCCGAGCATGCCGAGCGTCAGCGCGCCCGCCACGGCCCCCAGCCCGATCGCGGCCATCAGAAAGCCGAAGCCCTCCGCGCCCTGGTGGAGGACGTTCCGGGCCAGCAAGGGAACCAGGACGCTGAAGTTGAAGACGCTGAGGCTCACCACCAGCAGCACGCTGAGGATGAATCGGATGCGCGGAGTGTGGCGCGCGTAGGCGAGCCCCTCGCGGATCTCCTCGAGGATCGTCGTCGGCCCGGCGCGGCGGGAATGTCCCTGGACATTCGTGGCGAGCAGCGCGGCGATCACGACGAGGAAGCTGAGACCGTTCACTACGAAAGCCGGGGCCACCCCCACCCGGGCGATCAGGAGGCCGGCGACCGCGGGCCCCACGATACGGGCGGCATTGAACGCGGCGGAGTTCAGCGCGACCGCGTTCACCACGTCCTCCTTGACCACGAGGTCCGCCACGAAGGACTGGCGGGCCGGCATGTCGAGCGCGTTGGCGAAGCCGAGCACCAGGGCCAGCAGGCCCACGTGCCAGAACCGGACGTGGCCCGACCACACCAGCGCCGCCAGGGTGAGGGCCTGGGTGGCGAGGAGGGTCTGGGTGCCGAGGAGCACGCGGCGCTTGGGCAGCCGATCGGCGAGGGCGCCGGCCAGGACGGCGAACGCCAGGACAGGCGCGAACTGGAGGGCGCCGATGAGGCCGAGCTTGAAGGCCGAGTCGGTGAGCTGGAGGACGAGCCACGACTGGGCGACCGACTGCATCCAGGTGCCGACGAGCGAGACCGCCTGACCGATGAAGAAGCGGCGGAAGTTTCGATGGTTCAGGGCGCGGAGGCCGCTCGGAAAGGTCATCTGGCCGTAGAATAGCGCGGCGTGAGCCTCGCCTGGGTGGCCGGCGCCTGCATCGTCGCGGCGGCGAGCTTCGTCATGGGTCTGGCCGGCTTCGGCATCGGGCTCGTCTCGCTGGCGCTCCTTCCCTTCGTCATGTCGCCGGCCACCGCCGTCGTCCTGATGACGGTCTACGCCCTCGTCTTCGCGCTCGGCCTATTCGTCCAGCTCCGCCGCGACGTCGTGCCGACGGCCATCGGTGATCTGGTGATCGGCTCCGTCGCCGGCATGCCGTTGGGGGTCTGGGTGCTGGCCACGCTGCCCGCCTCCGCCCTCAATCGGCTGATCGGCCTGATGCTCCTGGTCGCCGTCGCCCTCGAGTGGCGCGGACTCTATCCCGAACAGCTCACCGGGCGCGGCTGGGGCCTGGGGGCGGGGGTGCTGGCGGGGATCATCGGCGGCGCCGTCGGCACGCCGGGGCCCCCGGTGATCCTTTACGCCACGGCCCAGGGCTGGAGCCCGCGGACGATGAAGGCCAACTTGCAGGCGTTCTTCACCGTGAACCAGGCGGTGACCCTGGCCGGCTACTGGTGGGCGGGCCTGCTCACGCGCGAGGTCTGGCGCTTCGCCGCCGTCTTCGCTCTGCCGGCGGTCCTCGGCCTCCTCGGCGGGGTGATCCTCTTCAACCGGATCGACCACGTCCGCTTCCGGCGGATCGTGTTCGCGCTGCTCTTCGCTTCGGGGCTGGCGCTCCTCGTCCGCGGCTGACGGGCCGCTTGCGACACCAGTGGCGGTCGGCGAAGCCCGGCGAGAACTCCACAAGGCGCAGCCGCTTGCCGTGCGCCGCGAGCTCCTTCAGCCGGGCCGCGCTCACGTCCTCCTTGCCCACGATCCCTCCCGGCTCCTTGGGACACGCGAGCGCCTCCGGCGGATTTGCGGCCGCGGCGGTGGAATCCTGCCGGATCGCGCCGGCATCCCAAGCGCGGTATGCACGTGGCCGAGCTCTGGCGCTATCCCGTGAAATCGATGGCCGGCGAGCCGTTGACGGTGGCCGACATCGGCTCCGGCGGCATCGCCGGTGACCGCACCGTCCACGTCGAGAACGCACGCGGCCGCCTCGTCACCGCGCGGAGCCATTCGGGGCTGCTCGGCTTGCGGGCGACGCTCGGGCCCGACGGCGAGCCGCGCGTGAACGGCCGGCCGTGGGCGGCGCTGGAGGTGGGCGAGGCGGTCGGGCGGGCCGCCGGCGTCGGCGCGCGCCTTGTCCGCTACGATGGCCCCGAGCGCTTCGACGTGCTGCCGCTTCTCATTGCCACTGACGGCGCCATTGCGGCGCTCGGTATCGATCGTCGCCGCCTGCGGCCGAACATCGTCATCGGGGGCGTGAGCGGGCTGGTCGAGCGCGAGTGGCCGGGCCGGCGGCTGCGGATCGGCCAGGCGGTCATCGCCGTGGCGAAGCTGCGCCGGCGCTGCGTGATGACGACGTATGACCCCGACACGCTCGTCCAGGACCCCGACGTCCTCCGGCGGATCGTCGAGGAGTTCGACGGCCGGATCGCGCTCGACTGCGAGGTGGTCGAGAGCGGACGGGTGGTCGTCGGCGACCCGGTCGTGCTGCTCGACGCCTGAGCCCTCATCGGGCTCGTCATCGCCGCCGCCAGGGCCTCCCCTCGGCCCGCCTCACTCGAGGACGAGCTGCGACCGCCTAGAGGCACGCCTCGAACAGGCCGGCCGCGCCCTGGCCGCCGCCCACGCACATCGTGACCACGCCCAGGCGCGCCCGGCGGCGGAGCATCTCGTTGGCGAGCGTGCCCACCATGCGCGAGCCCGTCATCCCGAAGGGATGCCCGATGGAGATCGAGCCGCCGTTGACGTTCAGCTTCTCGGGGTCGAGCCCGAGCCGGACACGGCAGTAGACGACCTGGGAGGCGAAGGCCTCGTTGAGCTCCCAGAGGTCGATGTCCTGGATCCGGAGGCCATGGCGCTCCAGGAGCTTCGGCACCGCGAAGACGGGGCCGATCCCCATCTCCTCCGGCGCGCAGCCGACGACGGCGAAGCCGCGGAAGACGAGCTTCGGGCGGATGCCGAGCGCCTCCGCGCGCTGGCGCGACATGAGGAGCGTTGCCGATGCGCCATCGGAGAGCTGGGAGGAGTTCCCGGCCGTCACCGTGCCCTGGCCGCTCTCCTTGTCGAAGTGGGGCGGGAGCGCCTGCAGCGCCTCCAGCGTCGTGTCGGGCCGATTGCATTCGTCCCGGTCGACGTAGTGGTCCTCCTGGCTGGCGATCTCGCCCGTCTTCTTGTCGACGATGCCACGCGTGACGTGCATGGGCGCCAGCTCTTCCTTGAAGAACCCGGCCTCCTGGGCGTGGCCGATGCGCTGCTGGCTCGAGAGCGCGTACTGGTCCTGGGCGAGACGGTTGATCTTGTAGCGCTTGGCGACGACCTCGGCCGTGTCGCCCATGACCATGTAGAGCCCGGGGTAGTGCTCCTTCACCCACGGATTCGGGTCGTTGTCGCGCTTCATCATCGTGATGGACTCCACGCCGCCGCCGATCGCGGCCTCCGCGCCCTCCTGGAGGATCAGGTGGGCGGCCATCGCGATCGCCTGGAGCCCCGACGAGCAGAAGCGGTTGACCGTGGTGCCGGGGATGGTGACGGGCAGCCCGGCCCGCAGCGCGGCGACGCGCGCGACGTTGTGGCCCTGGGAGCCGTGGGGCTGGCCGCAGCCGAGGATCACATCCGCGATCTCGCGCGGGTCGAGCGGGGGGACCTTGCCGAGGGCATCGCGGATCACGTGGGCGGCCAGCTCGTCCGGCCGCGTGAGGTTGAAGGAGCCGCGGAAGGACTTGGCCAGGGGCGTGCGCGAGCTGGCGACGACGACCGCTTCTCTCATGGTGGTTCCTTTCAGGGGAGGCTTCGCAGGGTGTACCGCGGGGCCTCGGCGCAGACGCGCTCGATCTCCTCGACGGTCTTAGGGGTGCCGGCGGTGAGCACCTCGCAGCCGTCGGCGGTGACCAGCACGTCGTCCTCGATACGCACGCCGATGCCGCGGAACTCCCGGGGAACGGGGTGCACGATCGTCCCGGCCCTGGCCTTCTCTTCCTCCTCCAGCCGCCGGGCGGCGGCCGCGCCCAGGCGGTGGCGGCGCTCCCACATTTCGTGCTCGTCGTACTCGCGCAGATAGAAGGTCGCCGTGTCGCGCTCGGGATCGACGTAGAGGCCCGGCTCGATGGTGAAGACCATGCCCGGCTCGAGGATGCGCGACTTGCCGCCCGCGCGATAGTCCCCGACGTCGTGAACGTCCATGCCGAGCCAGTGGCTGGTCCCGTGTATGTAGAACTCGCGATAGTGGTGCATCGCCAGCGAGTCCTCCACTCTGCGGGGCAAGAGTCCCAGCGCGACCAGGCCCTCGGTGAGGACGCGCCGGGCCGCCTCGTGGACCGCCTCCAGCCGCCGGCCCGGCCGGGCGGCCTCCAGGGCAGCCCGTTGGGCCCCGAGGACGAGCTCGTAGATCGAACGCTGCGGTGGCGTGAAGCGCCCGCTGGCGGGGAACGTGCGAGTGATGTCGGAGGCGTGGTAGCCGTACTCGCAGCCGGCGTCGATCAGGACGAGGTCGCCGCTCTCCAGGCGCCGGGAGTTCTCGTGGTAGTGCAGGATGCACGCGTTGGGCCCGGAAGCCACGATGGAGGGGTAGGCGTTGCGGGGCGAGCCGTGGGCGCGGAAGACGAACTCCAGCGCCGCCTGCAGCTGGTACTCCCAGACGCCCGGCCGCGCCACCCGCATCGCCTCGGCGTGGGCCTCGCGGCTGATCGCGCAGGCCCGGCGCTGCCAGCCGAGCTCGGCGGGGGAGCGCCGCAGGCGCATTTCATGAAGGAGGGGGCCCGGGTCTTCGATGCGGGTGGGAGTGGGGTACCCGCGGGCGCGCGCCGAGCGGAGCTCGGCGATGAGCCGCGTGATCCGGGCGTCGTGGACCGGGTGGCCCAGACGGTAGTAGAGCGTCGGCCGCTCCAGGAGGTACTCGCGCAGCTTCTCGTCGAGCTGGGCGATCGGGTAGGCGGCGTCGGCGCCGTAGGTGGCGACGGCGCCCTCGACGCCGGCCCGCCGGCCGGTCCAGACCTCCGCCTCGCGGTCGCGCGGCCGCACGAACAGGACGACCCGCTCCTTGGCATGCTGCGGGTTGAAGACGGCGACGGCATCCGGCTCGTCGAAGCCGGTGAGGAAGAAGAAGTCCGAGGACTGGCGGAACTCGTACAGCACGTCGCCGTTGCGGGGCACTTCCTGGGCGCCGGGGATGATGGCCAGGCCGTCACCGATGGCCTCGGCGAAGCGTTGCCGCCGGTCGAGAAAGGGGCCGAGGTCGAAGAGTGTCACTGGTCTCCTCTGGCTCGATACCATAAGATGCGATTGGATGCTCAGCGTACTCGATCGGCCGGCCGTCCGCACGGGTTCACCGGCGGGGTGCCGATGACGCCCGAGACGGTCTACCTGCCGTTCAACCGCGACTGCCTCGGCGACGCCTTCGTACCCGCCAAGCGCGGCGCCAAGCCGCCCGAGCCGCGCGGCCACTGGCTCATCGTCCAGGACCAGGGGTTGATCGTCTCCACCGACGGGCACGAGCTGTCGCTGCCGGGCGGCGACCTTCCCGCCGGTTTTGACGCGCCCCCGGAGCCGCTCTGGCTGGGAACGCTCCGGGGCACGCCGTGCTGGGTGACGAGCCTCGCCCGGGATGTCCAGGTGCCGGCGGGCTTCCACCGCGAGACGCTGGTCCCGATGCAGGGGACCCGGCTGCCCGACGACCTGCTCTCGCTGGGGGGCATGGCGATGCAGGCGCTCTGGTGGGAGAGCACCAGCGGTCACTGCCCGCGCTGCGGCGAGCGGACGGAGCGGATCGAGAACGAGTGGGGCAAGCGCTGCCCCCGCTGCCGCTACGAGCATTACCCGCATCTCCACCCCGCGGTCATCGTCCTCGTGCGCGACGGCGACCGCGTGCTGCTCGCTCGCAAGGCCGGCTGGGCCCCGGGGCGCTACGCGCTGGTGGCGGGCTTCGTGGACAACGGCGAGGCGCTGGAGGGCGCGGTGCGTCGGGAGGTGAAGGAAGAGGTCGGCGTGGACGTGAAGGACATCGAGTACGTCGGCAGCCAGAACTGGCCGTTTCCCAGCCAACTCATGGTCGGCTTCGTCGCCGGCTACGCGGGCGGCGAGATCACGATCAACCCCGAGGAGCTGGAGGACGCGCGCTGGTTTGCGTGCGACGACCTGCCCAAAGGCCCCGCGCGTCACAGCATCGCCGGGTTCATCATCGAGCACTACGCCCGCCGCTAGGTAGTCGGAGGGGGCCTCGACGGCCCCCTCCGAGGCCTCCCCCAAGGAAGGATTGCGCGGGCGAAGCCCGCGCTCGAAACAGCGAGCACCAGCCGCAGTGAGCTCGCGCCATTCTCTGACGGGTCGCCGATGGCGACGCCGCTAGCGCCGGGTCACCCCGGCAGGTATCATCGCGCGCAAAGGAGACCAACCATGGCCGAGGCCGTCATCGTCTCCACCGCTCGCACCCCGATCGGTCGGGCCTACCGCGGCGCCTTCAACAACACCCATGGCGCCACCCTCGGCGGCCACGTCGTCAAGCACGCCGTCGAGCGCGCCCGGCTCGAGCCCGGCGAGATCGAGGACGTCATCCTGGGCTGCGCCATGCCGGAAGGCGCCACCGGCCACAACATCGCCCGTCAGGCCGCGCTGCGAGCCGGCCTGCCGGTGACGACGGCCGGCGTCACCGTCAACCGGTTCTGCTCGTCGGGCCTGCAGGCGATCGCCCTGGCCGCCCAGCGCGTGATCGTCGATCGCGTGCCGATCGTGGTGGCCGGCGGGCTCGAGTCGATCAGCCTCGTGCAGAACGAGCACATGAACCTCCACCGCTTCCGCGAGGAGTGGCTCGAGGAGCACCGGCCCTCGATCTACATGTCGATGATCGAGACGGCCGAGGTCGTCGCCAAGCGCTACGACATCACGCGCGAAGCCCAGGACGCCTACGCGCTGGTGAGCCAGCAGCGCACTGCCGCCGGCCAGAGGAACGGACGCTTCGACGCCGAGATCGTGCCGCTCCCGACCACGAAGGTCGTGGTGGACAAGGCCACCGGCGAGACGCGCCTGGAAGAGGTCACGCTCGGGCGGGACGAGGGCAACCGGCCCGACACGACGCTGGAGGGCCTGGCTGCGCTGAAGCCCGTTAGCGGTGAGAAGGGCCACATCACCGCGGGCAACGCCAGCCAACTATCGGATGGCGCGTCCGCCTGTGTGGTCATGGACGCCAGGCTCGCCGCGCGGCGCGGGCTCTCACCGCTGGGGGCCTTCCGGGGCCTGGCCGTGGCGGCCTGCGAGCCGGACGAGATGGGGATCGGCCCGGTCTTCGCCGTGCCCCGCCTGCTCGAGCGCTTCGGCATGAAGATGGACCAGATCGACCTCTGGGAGCTGAACGAGGCCTTCGCCTCCCAGGTCGTCTACTGCCGCGACCGGCTCGGCCTCCCGATGGAGAAGCTGAACGTCGACGGCGGCGCCATCTCGATCGGCCACCCCTACGGCATGAGCGGCGCGCGCATGGTCGGCCACGCCCTCATCGAGGGCAAGCGCCGCGGCGCCCGCTACGTGGTCTGCACCATGTGCATCGGCGGCGGCATGGGGGCCGCCGGCCTCTTCGAGGTCGCCTGACGGTGATCCGCGAGGTCCCGGGCCGGAGGCCCCGCGTCCATCCCGGCGCCTACGTGGACATCGCGGCTCAGGTCATCGGCGATGTGGAGATCGATGAGGGCGCCAGCATCTGGCCGGGGACGATCGTGCGCGGCGACCAGGACAACTATATAAAGATCGGCAAGAACACCAACGTCCAGGACTGCTCGGTACTGCACGTGACGCGGCAGCACCCCTGCCTGGTGGGCGACAACGTCACCATCGGCCACCGCGCGGTCGTCCACGCCTGCACCATCAAGGACAATGTCCGCATCGGCATCGGCGCCGTGGTGCTCAACGGCGCGGTGGTGGAGGAGTGGGCGCAGGTGGGCGCCGGCGCGCTGGTGCCCCCGGGGAAGGTGGTGCCCTCGGGCTGGCTGGTGATGGGCGTGCCGGCCAAGCCCGTCCGCCAGATGAGCCAGGACGAGCGGGACGACATCAAGCGCAACGCCGTCGAGTACGTGGAGCTCTGGCAGCGCGACTACGGGAAGCCCTAGAGGAGTCGAGCCATGCATGTGGGAATGGCGACGGTCTTCCAGAATCCTCAGAAGGCTCGCAGCGACTACGACGTCTACCAGAACGAGCTGAGGCTGGCCGACCTCGCCGAGCCGCTCGGCTTCGAATCAATCTGGGGCGTCGAGCACCACTTCACCGACTACACGATGTGCCCGGACGTGCTGCAGTTCCTGACGTACCTGGCGGGGCGGACGGAGCGCATCCAGCTCGGCTCCATGGTCGTCGTGCTCCCGTGGCACGACCCCCTCCGCGTGGCCGAGCAGGTCTCGATGCTCGACAACCTCTCCGGGGGCCGGCTGATCCTCGGGCTCGGCCGCGGGGCGGGCCGGGTGGAGTTCGACGGCTTCCGCCTGCCGATGGAGGAGTCGCGCCAGCGCTTTGTGGAGGCGGCCGAGATGCTGCTGCGCGGCCTCGAGCAGGGCTGCTGCGAGTATCAGGGGACCTTCGTCGGGCAGCCGCGGGTCGCCATCCGTCCGGCGCCCTTCAAGTCCTTCCGGGGCCGCACCTACGCGGCGGCGGTCTCGCCGGAGTCGGCCCGCATCATGGCCGACCTGGGCGTCGGCATCCTGATCATTCCCCAGAAGCCCTGGCCCGAGGTCGCCAAGGAGCTCGACGCCTACCGCACGATCTACCGCGAGGTGAACGGGACCGAGGCGCCGCCACCCGTCTCCGCCGGATGGACGTTCTGCGATTCAAACGCGGGGCGCGCCGAGGAGATGGCGCGGCGCTGGATCGGCGGCTACTACCAGACGGTGCTCGATCATTACAAGTTCGCCGATGACCATCTCGCCAAGACCAGGGGCTACGAGTACTACGGCAAGATGGCGGAGAAGATCGCCCAGTACGGCACCGACAAGGTGATCGACTTCTTCCTGGGATTACAGGTGTGGGGCACGCCCGAGCAGTGCTACGCGAAGGTCCTGGACATCCACGCCCGCACGGCCAACAGCCACTTCGTCGGGGTCTTCAGCTACGCCGGCATGCCGTACGACGAGGCCGAGCGGAGCCTGCGCCTGTTCGCGCGCGAGGTGATGCCAGTGCTGCAGAAGGTGAGTGCGCCCCCGCCGGCGCCCGTGCTGCCCGATCCCGCCGCCCGCATCGGCGTCGGGCTGCTGGGATCCTGACGGGCGCCCCGACGCCTACAGCGCCGGCTCGCCAGCCGTCACGGCGATGCACTGGCCCGAGAGGTTGCGGGCGAGGTCGCTGCAGAGGAAGACGGCCAGCGCGGCGATGTCGTCGGGCGTGCTCATGCGCTTGAGGGGCGAGCGCTCGACGAAGGCCTTCCGCATCTCCTCGACCGGGATTCCCCGCACCTGGGCCTGGCCGGCGATCACGCGGTCGATGCGATCGCCCTCGACGGCGCCGGGCGCGATGGCGTTGACCCTGATGTTGTGGGAGGCCAGCTCCACCGCCAGGCCGTAGGTCATGCCCACCTGACCCGCCTTGGCCGAGCAGTAACCGATGCGATAGGCCAGGCCGCGGCGCCCGGCCACCGACGAGATGTTGACGATGGACCCGCCGCCGGCCTTGATGATCTCCGGTACCGCGAAGCGCGTCATCATGTACGCGCTGGTGAGGCAGGAGTTGATCGTGTAGAACCAGTCCTCCGTCGCGTACTCCTGCACGGGCTTCGTCGGCCCACCGTCGCCGGCGTTGTTGACGAGCGTGTCGACCTTGCCGAAGGCCTTGACGCCTGCGGTCACGATGCGGCGCGCGCCCTCTTCGGTGGCGGCGTCGCCCACGACCGTCACCGTCTCCCCGTTGGCCTTCCGGATGAGCTCCGCCGTCTCCTCCACCAGCGCTGCCGAGCGGGCCGCGCAGACCACCCGCGCCCCCTCCTGCGCGAAGCGCTGGCTCATCACGCGCCCGATGCCCTTGCTGGCCCCGGTGATGATCGCGACCTTCCCGCTCAGCAGACTCATGACGGGTCTCGCCTCCAGAGATGCTCGTGGCCGCCGAAAGTGCGTCGAGAGTAGCCGGCCCGGCGCCGGCGGTCAAGGACGGCGCCGGCTCACTTGATCGGGCTGAGGGCCTTGACGCTGGTGCCGACGGCTCCGGTCAACGCGTCGGTGATGAAGTCGCCCGGGCAGACCAGCAACGCGCGATCCTGCTTCGGGTTGTTCACGCGCTACGACGCGGAGGAGGCGACGTTGGAGGCGCGCGCGTGGCCCTGGCGGGTCGAGGTGGTCATCCGCGTCGCGGCCACAGCGCAGGGGCAGGGCACGCGGCTCAGAATCGAGAGCGAGGCCGCGAGCGCCCGCCGGCTCGTCGCCGCCGGCGTCAACGCCTGGACCCTCCGCCGCGTCCGGGCGGCGCTGGCCAGAGCGACGTGAGCGCGGCGGAGCCGGAGTTTCTCTACCTGACGACGACCGGCCGGCGGAGCGGTCGGCCCCGCGAGATCGAGATCTGGTTCACGCGACGCTACGGGCACTACTACGTCATCGCCGAGCGTGGCGAGGAAGCGCAGTGGGTCCGGAACCTCCGGGCGGAGCCGCGGGTGGGGGTGCGGGCGGGGCTGGAGACCTTCGCGGCGACAGCGCGCGTCGTCGATGCGGTCAGCGAGCCCGAGCTGGCCCGGGGGATTCGCGCGCTCTCGGAGAGGAAGTACGGGTGGGGCGACGGACTCGTCGTCGAGCTGACGCCCGCGGCCTAGAGTGGCCGGCGCCGACCGGGGGTGAGGCGGCCCCGCGCGCGCGTCCGCTGGGCCTTGGAGCCCGCGTGGAGCAGCTCGCACCAGCGCCGGTTGGCGTCGCCGCCCGCCTCGGCGCTCCCCGACAGAAACGCGTCGGAGGTCACGACGGCGTCGTCGGAGCCGTCGCGCGTCGGGGCGTGGGCGTCACACCAGCGCACGTCGAGGATCTCGCGCGTCGGGTCAGCGTCGGGCTCACAGCCGGGGCAATACGAGCGGGCGACGACGGGGGCGTCGGCGATGAATTCCGTCACCGGGCCATGGCGAGAATCCGCACCGCCATCTCAACTCACTCTAGCAGAAGACCGTCGCCCAAGCGAAATTCTAACGCTATAGTCCCTCCAAGCTCCGGGCAGCCCGCCTCGCCGGGCGCGGGGGCAAGTCAGGAGGAAGCCATGCCGAACATCACGATCCAGTGGTACGCCGGCCGTACGCAGGAACAGAAGCGGCAGCTCGTCGCCGCGATCACCGACGCGATGGTGAAGATCGGCAAGACGACGCCGGACCAGGTCCACATCGTGTTCCAGGACGTCGAGAAGTCGAACTGGGGCATCAACGGCAAGCTGGCCGGCGAGGCCTCCTAGCTCTCGGAGGTCGCCTCGACGGCCCCCTCCGAAGCCTCCCCCCAGGAAGGATTGCGCCGGCGGAGCCGGCGCTCGAAATGGCGAGCGATGGTCGCAGTGACTCGCGCCATTCGCCGACAGACTCCTAGCGGTGCCACACCCGCTCGGCTTGCGCGCTGGCCGGCGACGGCCGTACAATACGGAGGTCGCTGCGGTGCGCGCGGTATCTCGCTGTTCTCGGCTGTGCCCGAGTTTTTCCAGTGTCGGCGCTTCGCAGCCTGATCGGGGCCGAGGTGTTCTAGAACACCGAGCGGGAGAGAGGCCGAATGAACGGGCGGGTTCCGCGCTACCACCGCATCGCCGAGGAGTTGCGCGAGCGGATCCAAAGCGGTGACCTCGGGCCCGGCGTCCGGTTGCCGAATCAGCGCAGGCTCGCGCGGGACTTCGGCGTTACGCTGATGACTGTCCGTCACGCCCTCGAGTTGCTCGAGCGGGACAATCTCATCCGGCGGCAGCACGGCCTCGGCACCTTCGTCGCCGCCCCGTCCATCGACTACGACATCCTCCAGCTCCGCCGGTTGGTTGGCGAGCTGAGGGCCCAGGGCGAGCCGGTGAGCACGCGCCTGCTGTCGAGCCGCTTCGTCGCCGCCGACCGGCGGGTGAGCGCGGCGCTCGAGATCGGGCCCCGCGCTCGCGCGCTGCAGATCGAACGGCTGCGGCTCGTCGACGGGCGTCCCATGAGCCTGCAGCGCTCCTTCCTGCCGGCGCCCATAGGGGAAGAGCTCGTCAAGGCGGACCTCGCCGCCACGCCCCTGCGCCAGGCGCTCGAGTTCAAGATCGGGCTCGTCATCGTGCGCGCCCGCGAGAGCGTCTCCGCGGTGCGTCTGGGGCGGCGCGAGGCGCGCGAGCTGGGCTGCGCCGTCGGCGCCCCGGCCTTCGAGTCCGAGCGCGTCTCGTTCGCGGTCGGCGGCCGGGCGGTCGTCTTCGACCGCGTCTTCATCCCCGGCGATCGGTTCCGGATCACCCGGCAACTCCACTTCGAAGGGGCCTCCGCATGAAGATCCTGGTGGCCGTCAAACAGGTGCCGGACACGGCGACGCAGGTGAAGATCGGTGCCGACCCGCGGGCGATCGACACCGCCGGGATCACCTGGATCGTGTCCCCTTACGACGAGTTCGCCGTGGAGGAGGCGCTGCGCATCAAGGAAAAGCGCGGACAGGCCGAGGTGGTCGCCGTCTCCCTGGGCCCGGAGCGGGCCAAGGAGGCACTGCGCGCGTGTCTGGCCATGGGCTGCGACCGCGCCATCCACGTGAACGATCCGGCCCTGGCCGAGGCCGACACCCTCGCCACCGCGCGGGCGCTGGCCGCGGTCGCCAAGCAGGAGGCGCCCCAGCTCGTCCTCTGCGGGCGCCAGGCGATCGACGACGACATGGGCGCGGTCCCGGCTCAGCTCGCCGACCTGCTCGGCTGGCCCTGCGCCTCCTGGATCATGGAGGAAACGATCGACGTCGACGGCAAGAGCATCCGCGTCGCGCGCCAGGTCGAGGGCGGCCTGGAGGTTTTCGATCTCCCGCTGCCTGCGGTGCTCACGGCCCAGAAGGGCCTGAACGAGCCGCGCTATCCGACGCTCAAAGGGATCATGGGCGCCAAGAAGAAGGAGATCAAGGATCTCAAGGCCGCCGACCTCGGGGTCGCCGCCGAACCCCCGCAGCTCAGCGTCGTCGCGCTGGAAGCGCTGCCGCCCCGGCCGCCCGGGCGCATCATCCAGGGCGACGTGCCGACGGCAGTGAAGGAGTTGGTGCGCGCGCTCCGCGAGGAAGCGAAGGCCATCTAGCGATGATGGGAGCCAAACAGCGCTTTCGAGCGCCTCCGCGAGGAAGCGAAGGCCATCTAGCGATGATGGGAGCCAAACAGCGCTTTCGAGCGCCGGCTTTGCCGGCGCAGTCGATTCCTGGGGGGAGGCCTCGGAGGGGGCCGTCGCGGCCCCCTCCGACTGAGGGCGACGTGCCGACGGCAGTGAAGGAGTTGGTGCGGGCGTTGCGCGAGGAGGCGAAGGCCATTTAGCGATGATGCGGGAGCCGAGCAGCACGTTCGAGCGCCGGCTTTGCCGGCGCCACCGATTCCCGGGGGGAGGCCTCGGAGTGGGCCGTGGCGGCCCCCTCCGACTGAGGAGCTGGTGCGGGCGCTCCGCGAAGACGTGAAAGCGATCTAGGAGACCGGCCATGGCAGGCGCGTTCTGGTGCGTGGTGGAAGACGACCGCAAGGGCCGTCCCAAGAAGGTCATGTCCGAGGTGCTCGGCGAGGCGACGCGGCTGGGCGGACCGGCGGAGGCCCTCTGGCTCACCGACAAGGCGACCGACGAGGGGCTCAAGCAGCTCGGCGAGTGGGGGGCGACCAAAATCTGGCTGCTGGAGCACGCGGCGCTGGCGCCGTACCGCGGCGAGGTGTGGGTCGGCGCCGTCGCCGAACTGGCCGCCGAGGAGTCGCCCAGGGCCATCTTCGGTCCCGTCACCAGCCGTCTGCGGGAGCTCCTGGCGCGGCTGGCCGCCCGGCTGGGCGTGGGCCTGGCGGCCGACGCGGTAGCGTTCGCCAAGGATGGCGACAGGCTCGTGGCGACGCGCCCGGTGTACGCCGGCAAGCTCCTCAGCAAGCTGACGTGGGCCCGGTCGCCGTGGATCGCGACGCTCCGCCCCAACGTCTTCCGCCCGGCCGAGGCCCAGGCCGGCCGCACCGCGCCCGTCGAGCGTCCGGGGGTGAAGATGCCCGAGGCCCAGATGAGGTTCGTCGAGCGCCGCGAGGAAGTCTCCACCGGGCTGCCGGAGCTGACCGAGGCCGAGATCGTGCTCTCGGGCGGGCGGGGCATGAAGGGGCCGGAGAACTACGTCATCCTGGAAGAGATGGGCGCCGTGATCGGCGCGGCGGTGGGAGCCTCGCGGGCCGCGGTGGACGCCGGCTGGCGCCCCCACCGCTTCCAGATCGGCCAGACGGGGCGCACCATCTCGCCCAAGCTGTACATGGGCTTCGGCGTCTCCGGCGCGATCCAGCACCTGGCCGGGATGCGGACCTCCAAGGTCATCGTGGCGGTGAACAAGGATTCCGAGGCGCCGATCTTCAAGATCGCCGACTACGGAATCGTGGCCGACCTCTTCGAGGTCGTGCCCGAGCTGACCAAGGAATTCAAGCGGCTACTGGAGAAGTGATGAGGCTCGAGCTGTCGGACGAGCAGCAGATGATCCAGGCGATGGCGCGGGAGTTTGCCGAGAGCGAGCTCCGCCCCATCGCCGAGGAGATCGACCAGGAGGCGCGCTTCCCCCACGAGACGGTGAAGAAGATGGGGGAGCTCGGGTTGATGGGCATCGCCATCCCCGAGAAGTGGGGCGGGAGTGGCGCCGACGCCGTCGCCTATGTCGTGGCCCTGGTGGAGATCGCCCGGCACTGCGCCTCCCACGCCGTGGTGATGTCCGTGAACAACTCGCTCTACTGCGACCCCGTGTACAAGTTCGGCACCGACGACCAGCGCGAGCGGTTCCTGCGGCCCTTCGCCGCCGGCCACCAGATCGGCTGCTTCGCCCTCACCGAGCCCCAGGCGGGCTCGGATGCCTCGAACCAGCACACGGTGGCGGTGCGCGAGGGCGACCACTATGTGCTGAACGGCCGCAAGCTCTTCGTCACCAGCGGGCGGGAGGCCTCGACGGCGCTCGTCTTCTGCCAGACCGACCGCGCCCAGGGCCGCCACGGCATCTCGGCCTTCCTCGTCGAAAAGGGCACTCCGGGCTTTACCGTCGGCAAGACCGAGGACAAGCTGGGCCTGCGGGCCTCCGACACCGTGGAGTTCGTCTTCGAGGACTGCCGGGTGCCGGTCGCTAGTCGCCTGGGCCAGGAGGGCCTGGGCTTCAAGATCGCCATGTCGGCGCTCGACAGCGGGCGCTTGGGCATCGCCGCCCAGGCGATCGGCATCGCCACCGGCGCCTACGAGCGCGCGGTGGCCTACGCGCGCGAGCGCAAGACGTTCGGCGTCCCCATCGGTCAGCACCAGATGGTGCAGTGGATGCTGGCCGACATGGTCACCGCCCTCGAAGGCGCGCGGCTCTTGACGCTGCGGGCGGCCGCCCTCAAGGACGCCGGCACGCCCTACACCGTCGCGGCCTCGATGGCCAAGCTCTTCGCGTCCGAGATGGCCATGAAGGTCACCACCGACGCTATCCAGGTCCACGGGGGCTACGGCTACATCAAGGAGTACCAGGTGGAGCGGCACTTCCGCGACGCCAAGATCACCCAGATCTACGAGGGGACGTCCCAGATCCAGAAGCTCGTCATCGCGCGTGACGTCCTGGGAACGAGGCCATGACCGAGAAAGATCGCTGGCGCCGGGAAACCTACACCCCGTTCAGGCGTCGGGCGCCGGAGCGTCCCCTGCGCTTCGAGTCGCTGTCGGGACTCCCCGTCGAGCCGGTGTACACGCCCGAGGACCTGGCCGCCTGGTCGTACGCCGAGAAGCTCGGGCACCCGGGCGAGTACCCGTTCACGCGCGGCGTCTATCCGACGATGTATCGCGGGCGCCTGTGGACGATGAGGATGTTCGCCGGCTTCGGCCGCCCGGAGGACACCAACGCCCGCTTCAAGTACCTGCTGGCCCAGGGCCAGACCGGGCTCTCGACGGCCTTCGACATGCCGGCCCTGATGGGGTACGACGCCGACCACCCCCGGGCCCGGGGCGAGGTCGGCAAGGAGGGCGTGTCGATCTCCACGCTCGACGACTTCGCGCGGCTCTTCGCCGACATTCCGCTCGGCGAAGTGACGACGTCGATGACGATCAACTGCACGGCGTCGATCGCGCTGGCCATGTACCTGGCGGTGGCCGACCAGCACGGCGTGGCCTGGGACCGGGTCGGCGGCACGATGCAGAACGACATGCTCAAGGAGTTCATCGCCCAGAAAGAATGGATCTGTCCGCCGGAGCCTGCGGTCCGAATCGTCACCGATATGATCGAATTCACCTCGAAGCATGTTCCTCGGTTCAATCCTGTCTCGATCTCCGGTTATCACATCCGGGAGGCAGGCTCGACGGCCGTCCAGGAGCTGGCCTTCACCCTGGCCGACGGGCTGGGCTACGTGGAGGCGGCCCTGGCGCGGGGGCTGGCCATCGACAGCTTCGCGCCCCGGCTCAGCTTCTTCTTCGACATCCACAACGACTTCTTCGAGGAGATCGCCAAGCTGCGCGCCGCCCGCCGGATGTGGGCGCGCTTCATGAAGGAGCGCTACGGGGCCAAGAAGCCGGAGTCCATGCGGCTCCGGACCCACACCCAGACGGCCGGGGTGTCGGCGACGGCCCAGCAGCCCCTCAACAACATCGCGCGGGTGGCCATCCAAGCCCTGGCCGCCGTCCTGGGGGGCGCCCAGTCGCTCCACACCAACTCTTATGATGAAACGTGGGCGCTGCCTACTGAAGAAGCTGTCACGGTCGCCCTCCGGACTCAGCAGATGATCGCCGAGGAGACGGGCGTGCCGCTGACCATCGACCCGCTCGGCGGCGGCTATTACCTGGAATCGCTGACCGATCGGATGGAGGCGGCCGCCCTGGAGTACATCCGCAAGATCGACGCGATGGGCGGCATGATCAAGGCGATCGACACCGGCTTCCCGCAGAAAGAGATCGCCGATGCGGCCTACCGCTATCAGCTCCTCGACGACCGCGGCGAGAAGGTGGTCGTCGGCGTGAACAAGTACGTCATGCCGGAGGAGAAGCCCATCAACTACCTCCGCATCGACGAGCGCGTGGAGCTGGAGCAGATCGAAAGCGTCGGGCGGTTCAAGGCGGCGCGGAACATGGCCAGGGTGGAGCGGCGGCTCAAGCAGCTCGCGGACGCCTGCCGCAACGGCCGGAACGTGATGCCGGTCCTGATCGATGCGGTGAAGGACTACGCGAGCCTCGGCGAGGTCTCCGACGTCTACCGGCAGGTCTTCGGCGTGTACCGCGAGCCGATCATCTTCTAAGCGAGGACAGCCCATGAGCGAGGCGATCCGGATCACCAAGGCGACGACGAGGAAACCGAAGCCCCGGGACAGCGAGCTCGGCTTCGGGACCGTCTTCACCGACCACATGTTCGTGATGGACTTCCAGGAGGAGAAGGGCTGGTACGATCCGCGGGTCGAGCCCTACGGCCCGCTGACCCTGGACCCGGCGGCGTCCGTCCTGCACTACGCCCAGGGCATCTTCGACGGGCTGAAGGCGTTCCGGGCCCGGGACGGCAAGGTGCGCCTGTTCCGCCCCCAGAAGCACGTCGAGCGGATGAACGGCTCCGCCCGGCGCATGTGCATCCCGCCGCTCGATCCCGACCTCGCCCTCAGGTCGCTGACGACGCTGGTCGGGCTCGACCGCGACTGGGTGCCGGGCACGGTGGGGACGTCGCTCTACATCCGGCCCACCATCATCGCCAGCGAGCCGTTCCTGGGCGTCCGGCCGGCGAAGTCCTACCTGTACTTCGTGATCCTGTCACCGGTGGGCGCGTACTACCCCGAGGGCATGAACCCGGTGAAGATCCTGGTGGTCGACAAGTACGTCCGGGCCGTCGAGGGGGGCGTGGGCGCCGCCAAGACTCCGGGCAACTACGCGGCCAGCCTCTACGCCGCCGAGGAGGCCAAGCACCAGGGGTTCACCCAGGTGCTCTGGCTCGACGGGCGCGAGCGGAAATACCTCGACGAGGTCGGCACGATGAACATCATGCTGCGGCTGGGCGACGAGGTGGTCACCCCGCCGCTCACGGCGGGAACGATCCTGCCCGGCGTCACCCGCGACTCGGCGCTCACGCTCATGCGCGAGTGGGGGCTGCGGGTCTCCGAGCGCCAGATCGCCATGGACGAGGTGCGTGCCGCGGCGAAGAACGGTAGCCTGCGCGAGGTCTGGGGCACCGGCACCGCCGCCGTCATCTCGCCGGTGGGCGAGCTGGCCTACCGGGGCGAGCGGATCGTCATCAATGGCGGCAAAATCGGCGAGCTGACCCAGCGCCTGTACGACGCGATCGTCGGGATCCAGTACGGGACCGCACCTGACAGCCACGGCTGGACCGTGGAGGTATAGCGCGATGACCGATTG
>MNEF01000056.1 GCA_001917535.1 Candidatus Rokubacteria bacterium 13_1_40CM_69_27 | reverse complement strand
AGCCGGTGGTGCGCCTCGGAGTAATCCGGATGCTTCTTGTCGGTGCTGGCGTAGGCCTGGATGGCGCCGTTGATATCGCCCTTCTGCGTCGCCCTCTCCCCGAGCTTGAGATAGTCCAGGTACAGCGCGATCTTCCGGTCACCAGTGCGATCCTCGATCTTCTTGTCGAACTCGACGACCTCTTCCCAGTCCCGGTAATCCTCGCCCACGGTGAGCTTCACCGTATGGAACCCGAGGCCGACCGGCCTGCCCTCCAGGATCGGCGTCTTGCCGAATTGATCCCCGTCGACGAAGACGGCGGCGCTGGACGGTTCGGACTCCACCTTGAACATGGAGTTGTTGACGCTCAAGACGAACTCCCGGGTGTCCCCGTTCTTCTCCACCTTGATCTTCTCGTTCACCTGCTGGTAACCGTGCCGGTAGAGCAGGAGATCGTAGCCCTTGCCCAGGCGCGCCGACACTTCGGCCTTGCCGTCGGCGCCGGTGGAGCCGACCCAGTCATTGTTGAGGTAGACATTCACCCGGGGCAGCGGCGCCACGTCGGGCGCCAGCCCGCCCTTGGCGGCGAGAATGAAATACGTCCTGGCCCGTTCGTCTTGCCCTTCGTGGTACACGCGGCGCACGACCCGGTCGCCGATGTTGACCCGTTCGGCTTTCTTGAGATCCTCGACCTCCGCCAAAGATCCGGCGTCCTCCGCCCGCCTGACCTTGAGCCTGCCGGTCTCGCGATACCCCGTCACCTTGCCCGCCTCGCCGCGGGTGGCGGCCGTGAGGGTGAGCTCTGTACCCCGGCTGATCCGGTACGGCCTGCCGATATTGATGCGGTAGTTCCCGTCCTCGGCCGCGACCACCGTCCCTTCGAAGGGGAACCGCTCCATCACGTTCGCAGCGATCTCTCTGGCGGCGCTGGTGATGGCGCCGGTGTCCCGGGCCCGCGTGATCTGGCTCAAAACCAACTGCCCGCCGGAGGTGTAGAACTTCGCCTCGATGACGAAGCCCTTGTCGTCCTTGGCGACGCTGCCCAGCACGATCATGTCCACCGTTCTGCGTAGCGGGGTGTCCTGCCAGCCCTTGGTGGTGATCCTGTCGATCCCCAGCTTCACGCGCTTGACCTCGGCCTCCAGTTCCGCGCTTGGCACCTCGCGGAAGACCGTGTACTTGAAGAGCTGGGTCGACACCGCGCTCTCGGTCTGGGCAGCGATTTCCTTGAGATCCACGCCGAGGGTGTTGCCCACAAACCGGTAAACGCCGACCCGGATTTGTTTCGGCGTGGTCGGATAGAAGTAGCGCTGGATACTGACCTGCCCTTCCAGGGTGACGAGGGTCTTCCATTCTCCGGGGATATGGCCGGGCAACGAAAGCACCAGTTGCACCTTCTTGCCCGGCGTGCCGTCATAGGTGTAGGCGTAGAGGCCGCGGTCGTCGGTCTTGCCCACCGTTCGTCCATCGATGCTCACGGCGACGCCCCCCACCCCGCTCGTGTGGCCGTATTGCTCGGTCAGGGCGGTCACGGTCACGATGGCGCGCCGGGAAAGCCCGACCTCCAGCCGCTGCCCGGGTTCGAGCGCGCCGGTCTTTTGCCAGGCGGCGTACCCGGCCTTGCTGACGGTGAGGGTGACGCCCGTCTTCGGCACGGTCTTGTATTCGTAGACGAACTCGCCGCCGGCCTGCGTCTTGCCCATTTCCTTGTCGTTGACCTTGACCGTGGCGTCCGCGACCGGCGCCCCCTTCTCCGTCGCCACCAGGGTGATGTAGCGCGTCGCCTGCAGATCGACGTCGAAGGAATACTTGTCGACGGCCCCGTCTTTGGGCAGCTTCACCAGAAAGGAGGTCTTCCACGGCGTGATGCGGTAGCCGGGCAGTTCCTTGACGACGAGCACCTCGACCTCGGCCCCGGGCTTCCTCTGAATGGTCTTGGCGAAGACCCCCGTGCCGTCGGTGACTCCCTGCTCCTGCCCGTCCACCGTGACCTTGGCCTGGGACACTGGCTGACCGTCCATGCGCGCTTTCACTTGCAGGTCCAGCCGCTGGCCGCCGCAGGCCGACAGCATCAAGGCCGCAAACACAATGAACCCTGAGGGGACTGTACGCTTGACCATGGATGTCCTCGTCATTGATATGCGCGCGATGCTACATGGTGGGAGCTTGAATATTTACTTCCCCGGGGTTGATGATCTTGTCCTCGTCGGATTTGGATCCCTGGATGGTCTTGCGCTTGCCCTCCTGGATCTGCCGGAGCTTGAACTCGATTTTTTTCTGTGTGTGCTCCTTGATTTCCACCGTCTGGGTCTCCGTCTCATAGCCGATGCGGCTCGCCTCCACCTTGTACGTTCCGGGTCGCAGGCGGCCCTTCGCCGACTCGAACTTGCCGTCGACGTCCGTCGTTGCGGCATGGGACGCCTGCTCCACGGCCGTGGTGGTATTGATCATGTTCACCACGGTGCCCTGCAGGCTCTCCTTCGCCACTGGCTTCAGATTGGCGTCCACCAGCTGGACCGCGCCGTGTATTTTGGCGGCACATGCCGGAAGCAACGCTGCCAGCACCACCGTCGCAATCGTGGAACGGTGTCTTCTGTTCATGGCTCTCTCTTTCCGCTGGAGAAATGCTGACCGTGCTGATTCAAGTATGACGTTTTGTCCACGGATCACAAAAAGATAAGTCTCCTTTGATTCTCAAGACCTTGCGTCGGCTGAGCTATCGACCACCGGGCCGGCACTCGCATCCCGGCCATAGCAAGCACAGCCGGTGCCAGTCGACAAACTGTTGATGAGTCTGAGACTTAGCGGTCATTCACCGCTGGCGGCTGCCCCCGTCGGTGACAGCACGGCTCGGGCGTGTGACCGAAAGTCTCGCCACGGCCGGGGGGCGAGTGCTCGGGCGCCTCGTCCCGCGTCATGCGTGGCAGCCGGTGCGACTCCGAGACGTGGGGGCTGACCGACCTACTCGATCACCTGATCCGCCGGCAAGCAGCAACGGACCGCCCGGCACGGTCGCCTGAGCGATGGGGGTGCCGGGGTGATAGGGGAATCGTCAGCCCAAGCGCCTTCGCCGTCGTGCGGTGGAGGACCAGCTCGACGTGCTCGGCTGCTCCACGGGGAGACGTCAGCGAGCTGCATCGACCGCCAGGCGGCGCAGATCGACGTCCTCGTCGACCAGCTTCGCGGGGTCGACAGCAACCCGGTTGCGGACGAAGTTCACGGCCGCCCTCAGCTCACCATCCGCCTTGGGATCCTCCGGATCGCCGCCGCGGTTGAGGCCGACCGCCGCGCGTACGATGCCATCCTTCAGGTAGAAACCCAGGAACGTGCGGCTCTCGGGTCGGCCACGGAAGACGAGGCGATCCCAGCGGGCTGCGAAACCCACGTATTCGATGGAGTGCTCGTACTGATCCGACCAGAAGGAATGGACGTAGTCGTAGGGCTGCTCCCCGCCCAGCAGTGACCGGGCCGCGGCGCGCCCCTGCTGGTATCCGTTGTTCCAGTGCTCCACGCGCAGGCGGCCGAAGATCGGATGCATATGATTCGTCACGTCGCCCGCCGCGAACACGTCGGACAGGGACGTCCGGCAGCGCTCGTCCACGAGGACGCCGTTGTCGACTTGGGCCCCAGCAGCCGCCAGCAGCTCGGTGTTGGGCACGATCCCGATCCCGGCCACCACCATGTCGCACTCGAGGACTCGTCCCTTCTTGGTGCGCACGCGTTCGACACGGCCGGAGCCTTCGAAGGCGGCCACGGAATCCTCCAGTATCAGCTCCACGCCCTTCTCGCGATGGATGCCTGCGAGCACCTGACCAACCTCCTCGCCGAGAACGCGAGCCAGTGGCACGGGAGAGCCCTCGACGGCGGCCACCTCGATCCCGAGCTGGCGAAGCGAGGCCGAGACCTCGGAGCCGATGAAGCCCAGCCCCATGATGACGGCGCGGCGTCCCTCCTGCGTGACGGCGCGAATGCGGTCGCAGTCCTCAACAGTTCGCAGTTGAAAGACACCCTCCAAATTCGCACCCGATACTGACAGCGTTCGGTTGCGCCCGCCGGTCGCCACCAGAAGCCGATCGTAGACAACCCGTTCACCGCCCTCCAGCTCCACGACCTTCTGCTTGGCGTCGATCCCCGTAGCCCGCATCCCCAGCCTGAGCTCGATGCGCTGCTCGGCGTAGTAACTGGCGGGTTTGACCAGCTGATCCTCGAAGCGTTCCTGTTGACGAAGATAGCCCTTTGACAACGGCGGGCGGTTGTAGGGTGGCTGGGCCTCGGCGCCGATGAGCTGGATCTCACCGTCAAAGCCTTCGTCGCGCAGGGTCGCCGCCGCGGTGGCGCCAGCCAGGGAGGCACCGACGATCACGATACGCTGTCGCTTCATTTCGTCGCTCCTCAACGAGTCACCGGCCGGAACAAGTTCCGAGCCCTCCACCAGCGACCTTTGCGTTGCGAGAATACGTCGAGCATCTTTCCGAGGTCTCCCGTGTTCACGCTGCCTCGGTCGCCTCCAGGATGATCAATCGTTTGGCCCAGCCCGCTGTCCACGCTGTTCGTCGGTCTTCAAAGATATTCTGGCGGGGGTGAGCTCCCCCCCCTGAACACGACGCGGCGGGATCATCCAGCGCCGAGATAGATCTCCGCGACGGCCGGATCCGTCTTGATCTGGTCAGGCGTACCCGCCCTCAGCAGCTTGCCCTGGTGGAGCACCAGGATCCGTTCGGCGAGCCGGAATGCCACGTCCATATCATGCTCGATGACGAGAACTGTCATGCTGGCATCGAGCTCGTGCAGGATTCGGATGATCGGCTCGATCTCGGCGGCCGACACCCCTGCTGTAGGCTCGTCAAGCAGCAGGATCCGCGGCCGCCCGGCCACGGCCAGGACCACCTCTAGGAGCCGCTGCTCGCCGTGGGACAGCTCCCGCACCGGCACCTCGTGACGGTGCCACAGGTCAAACGTCTCCAGGAGCGTTCGGGCACGCTGCGTCAGCTCGGCCCGATCATTGACAGCCCGCAGCATGTCAAACTTCGCGCGGTCGAGACCCAGGAGCGCCAGGCGGACGTTGTCGATGACCGAGAGCGTTGGAAAGAGGGTGGTGATCTGGAACGTGCGGGCCAGCCCACGCACGGCCCGCCGATAGGCCGGCAAGCGAGTGACGTCCTCCCCGAAGAGCAGGACCGCACCCCCCGAGACTCGCAAGGTGCCACTCACTAGGTTGAACAGCGTCGTCTTCCCGGCTCCGTTGGGGCCGAGCACCGCGACCCGCTCCCCGCGCGCGATCGAGAACGAGACGTCGTTGACGGCGAGGAGACCTCCGAAGACCCGCGAGGCGGACCGCAGCTCGAGGGCGGCGGGACCGGATCGATCCGGTAGGCCCTGGCGGGACCCCAACGCCCCGGCCGAGATGGGGGCCCGAGGCCCCGCGTCCGACCACGCCTCACGATCCGGAGGTTCCGCGCGCGACGCCTTCAGGCGGCGCGCCCGGACCCACCCGACGATTCCGTTCGGCGCCAAGATCACGGTCAGCATGAAGATCGAGCCCAGCACGAGCGGCCAGCGCTCCATATAGGCGCTGAGCACGTTCCGCAGCCCGACGATGATGCCCGAGCCCACGATAGGACCGATCAGCGTCCCCGTTCCTCCCAGCACGACCATCAGCGTGGCCTCGGCCGACATGCGGATGGAGAGGTCCGCCGGGCTCACGAAGCCGGTGTAGAACGCGTTGAGGACGCCGGCCACGGCGGCGAGGACCCCGCAGATCACGAACGTCGCGTACTTGTGGAGCCAGACGTTGTAGCCGAGGATCGACATGCGCGACTCGCGATCGCGGATGCCCTGGAGCGTGAGCCCGAACGGAGATCGCACGAACCGGACGACGACGACGGCCACGAGGCAGAGAACCGCGGTCGCCACGTAGGAGAACACGAGCGTGGATTCGAGCGCCGCCATCGGGCGCGCGATCCCCGGCAGTCCGTTGTACCCGCCGGTGAAGGACCCCCAGCGGTTCGCGATCCCCCACAAGATCTGGCAGAGCGCCAGCGTGATCATCATGAAGAAGACGTCCACCGCGCGGATCGCAATGAGACCGAAGAGCGCGGCGACGAGGGCGCTCACCATAAGTGCCGCCAGGGCCGCGTTCGCCCATCCCACACCGTACCGGACGACCAGCAGACCGACGGTGTAGCCGGCGACGCCGAAAAACGCGGCATGCCCCAGAGAGGGCAGGCCGACGTATCCCATCAGCACATCCAGGCTCAGCGAGAAGATCGCGAAGATCTGGGCCAGGACCAGGATATGGACGTAGTACGGCGGGAGGATGTGGGCGAGGCCGAGCGTGCCGACCGCGATGGCGGCGGCGACGCGGCCCTCCGGCGAAACGGCCAGCGCCCTGAACCGCCCGCCCCACGCCGAGGAGATCGACATGCCGGGACCTAGGCCTTGCCGAACAGGCCCATTGGTCTGACGGCGAGCACGATCGCCATCGGAGCGAAGAGGGTGAAGTACGAGAGCTCGGGAAACAGCGCCTTGCCCAGCGAATCGGCAATCCCGACGAAGAGGCTGCCCACCAGTGCTCCACCCAGGCTTCCCAGCCCGCCCAGGATCACGACCACCAGGGTGAGTGGCAGCACCTCGAAGTCGAGCCCGCGGGCGGCGCCGATGATCGGGGCCCCGATCGCACCCCCCAGCCCGGCCAGAAACGCGGACACTCCGAACATCACCGTGAAGAGCCGCCTCGTGTGCACCCCCACGCCCTGCGCCATCTCCGCGTCATCGACACAGGCCCGCACAGTGGCCCCCAGGCGCGTCTTGGCGATCACGCCCCACAGGATCGCCGCCACCGCCGCCCCCAGGATGATGACGAACACTCGGTACCGAGGGTAGATGAAGGGCCCGAACTCCACCGAGCCCGACAGCCCGGCCGGCGCCGTCAGCACCTGGGGATGACCGCCCCACACCACCAACGTCACGTCGCCGATCACGAACGCGAGACCCATCGTGAAGAGAACCTGCGCCAGCTGGTTGTCGTAGATGCGCTCGAGCGCCAGGCGCTGGATCAGCATGCCGAGCGCCATCGTCGACACCCCGCCGGCGGCGGCAGCGAGCACGAAGCTCCCCGTCGCGTGCATGACCGAGATCGCGACGTAGGCGCCGAGCAGGTACAGGGCGCCGTGGGCCACGTTGATGATCCGCATGACGCCGAAAGCCAACGTGAACCCGCTGGACATCAGGAAGAGGACGGACCCGAAGGCGACCCCGTTGAGGACTAGCGTCGCCCAGGCCAGCACTGGGCCTAGGCGCTCCCTGGACCCCGGTGCTCCGGGACGTAGGCGATCGCCTCGATCTCGATGAGCCAATCCGGCTCCGCCAGCCCCGTGACGCCGATCACCGTGCTGGCGGGAAACGGCTCGTGGAAGTACTCCCGGCGCAGCTCCCCGAACCGGTGATAGTTGCGGATGTCGGTGACGTAGAGGCCGAGGAAGCAGACATCGTCCAGGGCGCCCCCAGCCGCCTCCACGAGGCCCCGCACGTTCTCGAGCGCCTGCCGGCCCTGCGCCAGGATGTCGCCATGACAGACGGTCCGCCCCTCGGCATCGATCGGCACCTGCCCGGAGACGAAGACGAAGTCCCCGCAGCGGAGGGCCGGGGAGTAGGGCCGGCCACCCGCCGATCGCACCCCCTTGGCCACGACGGCCCGCTTCACGTCCCCGGCCCGCACGCTCCCCTCCTCCGCGGGCGATTCACGCGCGCGGCCCGCACCCGCCCACGGCTACTTGCAGTTCCCGCAGGGCGGGAAATCGCGGCTGTACGGCGGATTCCCTAGATATTGGGCGGGATTGAACGTCCAGAACTGGCTGACGTTCGGAATGGAACCGATGACCTCGTTCTCCATACCCCTCGGGCCCTTGACCACCCGGCGCAGGTACACCGTCTCGACGGGGTTGTTGTACTCGTCGAGCTTGAGCGGGCCCCGCGGAGCATCACGGAGGTCGGCCTTCTTCACGGCTCCGATGAGCTTCAGTGGATCCTCGACCGAGCCGGCCATCTTGATGGCCCGGTCGAGCCACAAGGCGGCGGTGTACATGCCCTCGGCGTAGTACGAGGGATCCTTCTTGAACCGCGCCCGGAAAGCCTCCACGAACTTCTGGTTCTCGGCCCGCTTGAGCGTGGCCGCATAGGTGTGGGACGTGATGACGCCCTCGGCCTCGGCGCCCATGTGGCTCAGCACGTCCTCGTCGGTCAGGATGTTCCCTCCGATGAGCGGGATCTTTCCCTTCAGGCCGAACTCCTGATACTGCTTGACGAACCGCGGGATGTCGGCGCCGACCAGCAGCGCGTACACCGCGTCCACGTCTCGCCGGATCTGCGCGATGTACGGCGCGTAGTCGGCGGTCCCGATGGGCGCCCAGATCTTCTGCACGATCTTGCCGCCGGCCTGCTCAAACGTCCGATGAAAGCCGCCGACGTTCTCCCAGCCGAACGCATAGTCCTGCCCGACGGTCACCATTCGGCGGTACTTGAGCGTCTTGGAGGCGTACTCCCCCAACGGATGGTTCGGCTGGCTGCTCGTCCAGGTCATGCGGACAATGTAGGGGCTGCGCTTCCGCTGCGTCAGGTCGTCGGCCGCGACGATGGGCAGGAACAGCGGCACCCTGTTCTTGTCGACGTAGTCCCGCACCGCATATCCCTCGAATGCAAGCAGATAGCCGACGACGAGATGCACCTTGTCCTGCTCGACGAGCTTCCGCATCTTCGTCAGAGCGTTCTGGGGCTGCGCCTCCGTGTCCTCGATGATGACGTGCACCGGCCGGCCCCCGAGCTTCTGCCCCGACTGCTCGAGGTACAGCTGGAACCCCTCGACCATCTCGCGGGCGCTTTCCGCGACGAACCCGGTCAAGGGCACCGGCAGCCCCACGCGAACCGGCTCCTGCGCCGGCGCCACTCCTACCCCGATCATCAGCGACAGCGCCAGGGCGACCGCGACGCCGACGAGCCATTTAGACCGCATGTCCCTCTCCTCTCATTTCACCGTAGGGTCTCGGCCCGGCGCCCCCGGGCACGTGTCATCACTCGTAGGTGGGCTGGAGCAGGATCCCCGACTCCATCATGGGCGCATCGATCCTGAGGTAGTGGACGTTATGCCTGACGCCCGCGGGGATCCAGATGACGGTCGTCCGATCGAACACGTATACCTCGTCGTTCAACGGGACCTCGACCTCGAAGGTCCCGGCCTCGCCGACGAACATCAGGATCTGCGGGGCGGGATGGGCGTGAATCTCGCAGGTCGGATTGGGCGTTGGCAACTTGGTCCGCCAGAAGACGTCGGCGAATGCCGTGGCCTCCGGCACCTGCTCGCCGCTCATGTAGATCTGGAAGGGTTCCTGCTCGAAGGGGTGATACTTGTAGCTGGTGATGATCTTGGGGTCCTGGACGATGTATCGCTGATACTTGCCGGTCCCGGTCTTCCGCTTCATCATCATGCTCGACCTCCCTGGCGTGCTCCGCAGCGCGTGAGAGAAACCCGGCTCCGGTCGGGGGCCGGCCGACATCGCGGCGTCTCGCCGGCTGCCCGCACGGCGTGCCATCGTCGGTCAAGAGGTCGAGCCCTGTCAAGGGCTCCCCGCCCTGGAGGAGGATCCGGGGACGTGTTCGTCTTCTGAGGCTTACGTGCGCAGGACCGCCGTCACCTCGCGCCGCAACGAAACGAATTCCGGCTCCATCTTGACGTCGGGGCGCCGGGGGCGCGCGATCGGCACCTGGATCTCAGTCCGCACGCGCCCGGGGCGAGCCGTCATGACGACAACTGTGTCGGCCAAGAATAGCGCTTCCTCCACGTCGTGCGTCACGAAGAGAACCGTCTTCTCAGCACCGGTCCACACCTGGAGAAGCAGATCTTGCATTTCGGACCGCGTCTGGGAGTCAAGTGAGCCGAAGGGCTCGTCCATGAGGAGTATGTCCGGCTCACGTGCCAACGTCCGTGCGATCGCCAGCCGTTGCTGCATTCCTCCAGAAAGTGTCCGCGGATAGGCCTCGCCGAAGCCGCTGAGTCCCACTTTCCCCAAGAACTCCTCGGCGAGGACCGCCCGCGACCTCCTGTCAACCACTCCGCGAAGACGGAGTGCGTACTCCACATTTCCTCGAACTGTCAGCCAGGGGAAGCAGCTGAACGCCTGGAAGACCATCCCCCGGTCGCCGCCGGGACCGACAACCGGAAATCCGTTTACCAGGACGTCGCCATCCGAAGGTGTCTCAAGGCCGGCGACCATCCGAAGGAGAGTGGTCTTCCCGCAGCCGGCTGCCCGGTCCCCCAGACCTACTGGATCG
>MNEF01000110.1 GCA_001917535.1 Candidatus Rokubacteria bacterium 13_1_40CM_69_27 | reverse complement strand
ACTTCGCTCGACGACGTCCTCACCGCGAGCGACGTCGGCAAGGGGAGCTTCTACCACTACTTCCGGAGCAAGGAAGAGCTCGGTCACGCGATCCTGGACCGGGTTATCGGCTCGTTCATCGAGCGCACCGTCGATCCCTGCTTTTCTGACCCGGGCATTAAACCGCTGACCCAGATCCGGTGTTTTCTTGATCGCGTGGTGGAAGCCCAGCGCGAGCGCAACTGCGTCGGCGGCTGTCCCCTGGGCAACCTGGCCTCCGAGCTGTCGGACGTCCACCCGGGGTTCCGGGCGCGCCTGGTAGGGGTCTTCTCTGCCTGGCGCGAGCGCCTGACGCTGGCCCTCCAGGAGGCGCAGCGGCGGGGCAACGTCGGTGACGACTGCCGGCCCGACGTCGTCGCGCACTTCCTGGTCGCTTCGCTCGAGGGTGCGATTCTCATGACGAAGGTGACGAAGGACATCGCCGTGATGGAACAGTGCGTGGAGGAGCTGAAGCGGTATCTGGCGCTTTACGAAAGGGGGCTGCAGTGAGCGTGGCAGATCGGCCGCGGATCGATCCCGACGCGGCGCTCGTCGAAGCGCTCCGGCGCGACGACGTCGAGGCGATGGAGCAGCTCGTCGAGCGGTTCGCCGACCGCGTCTACCGGCTGGCCCTGCGCATCACCGGATCGAACGAGGACGCCGAAGAGGTCACCCAGGACGCGCTCTGGACCGCGGGGCGCAAGATCCACACGTTCAAGGGCGAGTCGGCGTTCGGGAGCTGGCTCTACCGGATCGCCGCCAACGCCGCCTACATGAAGCTCCGCACCCGCAAGGCCAAGGCGCGGGAGATCGCGCTGGACGACGTGCTGCCCTCGCTGGACGAGGCGGGCGTGCACTTCGAGCCGATGGACGATTGGTCGCCCAGTGTGGACGAGCAGGCGCTCCAGGGCGAGCTGCGCTCCGTGCTCGAGGCGGCGATCGACGAGCTGCCGCCGGACTACCGCAGCGCCCTGGTCCTCCACGACGTGGAGGGCATGTCGAACCCCGACATCGCGGAGGCGCTGGGCGTCAGCCTGCCCGCGGTGAAGTCCCGCGTGCACCGCTCGCGCCTCTTCCTGCGCAAGCGCCTGTCGGACTATCTCGCCCCGGCGAGTTGACCCGCCGCGGTGGACGGGCGGCCTCCGGCGAGACCTCCCGGGCAGACCTGGAGAAGGCCCAGAGTTGACGCGGCGCGACTGCCTGTGGTCTGATAAGTGCTCGCCGTCATTCAATTCCGGGGAAGGTCAGCGGGCATGGAAGCAGTCATCGCAACAGGAGGCAAGCAGTACCGCGTGGCGCCAGGCCGGGTCATCGCCGTGGAGAAGCTGTCGGGCGAGGCGGGGTCCACGGTCGAGTTCCGCACCGTGCTGCTCGTCAACCGCGACGGCGAGATCATCGCGGGCCGGGACCGGCTCGGCTCGGCGAAGGTCTCGGGCGAGGTCGTCGGCCACGGCCGGGGCCGGAAGGTGTCGGTCGTGAAGTTCAAGCGGCGCAAGAACTATCGCCGGAATCGCGGCCACCGCCAGCCGGCCACGCAGGTGCGCATTACGAGGATAGAGGTCTAGCCCAGCATGGCTCACAAGAAAGGCGTCGGCAGCTCGCGCAACGGTCGGGATTCCAATCCACAAATGCTCGGCGTCAAGCGCTTCGCGGGGCAGGTCGTGACTGGCGGCAGCATCCTCGTGCGTCAGCGGGGTACGCGCTTCAAGCCCGGCCTCAACGTCGGGCGCGGCTCTGACGACACGCTCTATGCGAGGATCGCCGGCGTGGTGCGCTTCGAGCGGCGAGGCGATTCACGCTACGTGAGCATCGTCCCCGCGTTGTCATGACGGCGGGCGGGCAACCCCCGGGCCCGCGAGTCCCGTGTTCGTCGACGAGATCGAGATCTTCGTCAAGGGCGGTGACGGCGGCGCGGGCTGTGTCAGCTTCCGCCGCGAGAAGTACGTCCCCTACGGCGGCCCCGACGGCGGCGACGGCGGCGACGGCGGCAGCGTCTGGCTCGAGGCCGACCCCGCCCTGAACACGCTGCTCGACTATCACTACAAGCGTCACTACGAGGCCGAGCGCGGTCAGCACGGCAAGGGCGCGAACCGTCACGGAGCCCAGGGCGCGGATCTCAGTCTGAGGGTGCCGGTGGGCACCGTGGTCAACGATCGCGATACGGGGGAGCTGCTGGGGGATCTCGCCACGCCCGGCCAGCGCCTCCTCGTGCAGCGCGGCACCCGAGGCGGCCGCGGCAACGCCCGCTTCGCCTCGGCGACCAACCGGGCCCCGCGCCAGGCGGACCCCGGCCAGTACGGGCAGGGCCGCTGGCTGCGCCTCGAGTTGAAGCTCCTGGCCGACGTCGGCGTGATCGGGTTTCCCAACGCCGGCAAATCGACGCTCGTGTCGCGCGTGAGCGCGGCGACCCCGAAGATCGCGGACTATCCCTTCACCACGCTGGCCCCGATCCTCGGCATCGTCCGCGTCGACGACGACAAGAGCTTCGTCATCGCCGACCTGCCGGGACTGATCCCCGGCGCGGCCCAGGGCAAGGGGCTCGGTCACCAGTTCCTCCGGCACACCGAGCGCACGCGGCTGCTGCTCCACGTCCTCGATCTCGATCCCGCCACCGGGCGCGATCCGATCGACGACCTGCGCGTCGTCAACGAGGAGCTCCGCGCGCACTCGGAGCGCCTGGCCGAGCGGCCGCAGCTCGTCGTCGCCAACAAGATCGACCTGCCGGAGGCGGCGCCCCGGCGGGCGGCGCTCGAGGAATTCTGCGCCACGGCCGGGGTCCCGTGCGTCGCCGTGTCCGCGGCCACGGGGGCCGGGCTCGCCGAGCTGATCCGCCGTATCGCCGCCGCGCTGCAGGAGATCGGATGGGTACGCGCCGCCAGCTAGACGCGCGGGGCGAGCCCGGCGCGCGCCGCCAGCTCGACAAGGTCCGCCGCCTCGTGGTGAAGGTCGGCAGCGGCCTCATCAGCGCCCCCGGCACCGGCGCCGACCCCGCGCGCATCGCCGCCCTGGCCGCGGAGATCACCGCAGTGCGGGAGGGCCGCGAGGTCGTGCTGGTGACGTCCGGCGCGATCATGGCGGGGATGGCGCGCCTGGCGCTGGCCGAGCGGCCGCGGTCCATCCCCGAGAAGCAGGCGGCGGCCGCGGTCGGCCAGTCGGCGCTCATGTGGCAGTACGAGATCGCCTTCGCGCCCCACGGCATCACCGTCGGCCAGGTCCTGCTCACCGCGCACGACATCGGGGATCGGACACGCTATCTGAATGCCCGCAACACGCTGCTCACGCTCCTGCGCTTGGGCGTGCTCCCGATCGTGAACGAGAACGACACCGTCGCCGTCGAGGAAATCAAGGTCGGCGACAACGACAACCTCAGCGCGCTCGTCGCCTCGCTCATCGACGCGGACCTGCTCGTGCTCCTTACCGACGTCGACGGGCTCTACACCGACGATCCCAGCGTCAGCGCGGCAGCGCGGAAGCTCGACACGGTCGAGTCGGTCACCGCCGAGATTGCGGGGATGGTCTGGGACCGCGCGGGCCGCGTCTCGGTGGGCGGCATGGCCACCAAGCTGGAAGCGGCCCAGAAGACGGCCGCCTCCGGCATCCCGATGGTCATCGCCAACGGCGCGGCCTCGGGCGTGCTGGGCCGGGTGCTGGCCGGCGAGCCCGTCGGTACTTACTTCGCGCCCAAGGCCGATCGCCTGACCGCCCGCAAGCGTTGGATCGCGTTCGCGGTCCCGCCGCAAGGCCGGCTCACGGTTGACGCCGGGGCGCTCCGGGCATTAACTCAGCAGGGCAGGAGCCTGCTCCCGTCGGGCGTCGTCGATGTGGAGGGCGACTTCACCGCCGGCGAGGTCGTGGCCGTCGTCAGCGAGACCGATGGCAAGGAGGTCGGGCGGGGCCTGGTGAACTTCGACGCGGCGGAGCTCAAGAAGATCCGCGGCGTCAAGACGCGCGAGATCGAGGCGCGGCTGGGGTACAGGAGTGTCGACGAAGTGATTCATCGCGATAACCTCGTGATCCTCTGAGCGGGGAGAGGAAGCTTATGGACGTCAGGCGCCTCGTGGAAGCCAAGGCCCGCGCCGCCCGGGAAGCCGCCCAGGCGCTCGCGCTCTGCCCGACCCGGACCAAGAACGAGGCGCTCGGGCAGATGGCGCGGGGCCTGGAGGAGAAGGCCGCCGCGCTGGTCGAGGCCAACCGGGCCGACCTCGCGCGGGCCCGGGCGGCCGGCGTGACGCCGGCCTTCCTCGATCGCCTGACGCTCACCGAGGCACGCATCGAGGAAATGGCCAGCGGGCTCCGCCAGATCGCGGCGTTGCCCGATCCCGTCGGCGCCCTGGTGGAGTCCTGGCGGCGCCCCAACGGCCTCGAGATCTCGCGGGTGCGCGTGCCCCTGGGGGTCATCGGGTTCATCTACGAGTCGCGGCCGAACGTCACCGCCGACGCCGCCGGGCTCTGCGTGAAGTCGGGCAACGCCGTCATCCTGCGCGGCGGCAGCGAGGCGATCGAGTCGAACGCGATGATCGCGGCCGTGCTGGGCAAGGGGCTGGAGAAGGCGGGCGCGCCGGCCGACGCCATCCAGTTCGTGGACACCACCGACCGCCAGGCCGTGGCCGTCCTGCTCGAGCTGAGCGATCTGGTCGATCTGATCATTCCCCGGGGGGGGGAGGAGTTCGTGCGCTGGGTGGCCGAGCATTCCCGGGTGCCGGTGCTCAAGCACGACCGCGGGGTGGTTCATGTGTTCGTGGACGCCGACGCCGATCTCGAGATGGCGACGGCCATCGTGATGAACGCCAAGGTCCAGCGGCCCAGCGTCTGCAACGCACTGGAGACGCTCCTGGTGCACCGTGACGTCGCCCCGCGGTTCCTGCCCGCGGCGGCCGCGCGCCTGAGCGAAGCGGGCGTCGAGCTGCGCGGCTGCCCCCGCACCCTCGCCCTCGTGCCCGGCGCCCGGCCGGCCACGCCGGAGGACTGGGACACGGAGTACCTCGACCTGATCCTGGCCATCCGCGTCGTGGACGACCTCGACGAGGCGATCCGCCACATCCGGCGTCACGGCTCCGGACTCGCCGAGGCGATTGTGACCAACACGCTGGCCCACGCCCGTCGGTTCACGCGGGCGATCGATGCGGCCGTGGTGCTGGTGAACGCGTCCACCCGGTTCGTCGACGGCAACCAGTTCGGGATGGGCGCCGAGATGGGCATCTCGACCTCGCGGGTCCATGCCCGGGGCCCGGTCGGCGTGCAGGAGCTGACGACGATCAAGTTCGTGGTCCAGGGCGACGGCCAGGTGCGGGAATAGCGTTGGCCCGCACCGGAGTCTTCGGCGGCTCGTTCAACCCGGTCCATTACGGCCACCTCCTGCTCGCCGACGAGGTGCTGGAGCAGCTCCGCCTCGACCGCATCCTGTTCGTTCCGGCCAACAGTCCGCCGCACAAGCCGGCGGCGGCGCTGGCGCCGGCCGCCGACCGCTACGCCATGGTGAAGCTCGCCAGCGCCGGCCACCCGCGCTTCGAAGTCTCCGACCTCGAGCTGCGCCGGCCCGGACCGTCATACACGGTGGACACCCTGGAGACGCTCCGGGCCACCGGGGACGAGCTCTTCCTCCTCCTCGGCTCCGAAACCTTCGTCGACCTCCTCTCCTGGCGGTCCCCGCGGCGGATCGCCGAACTGGCGCGGCTGGTCGTGGTGCCCCGGGCGGGCAGCGCCTTCGACTCCGAGGGGGCGGCGGCCCAGAAGGTCCTGCGCGAGATCGGCGTCGAGCGCTTCGCGGGCGTCGAAGGCCCCGACATCCCCGCGCGGGCCGTGCTGATTGTCCACGCCACTTCGCTCCCGCTCTCCTCGTCGGAGCTGCGGCGGCGTGCGCGGGAGGGGCGATCGCTGGCCTACCGGCTGCCCGAGCCGGTCGTCGCCTACATCCACGCCCGCCGGCTCTACGAGGCGCCCGGAGCGTGACGGTCCGCCTCTCGGCCGAGCACAAGGCGCGGCAGGCCGCGCAGGCGGCGCTCGAGAAGACAGCGATGGACGTGATGGTGCTGGACGTCCAGAGGCTCAGCAGCGTGACCGACTACTTCCTGGTCTGCAGCGGCAAATCGACGACCCACGTGCAGACGATCAGCGAGGCGATTCGAGAGGGGCTGAAGGCGCAAGGCGTGCGGCCGCTCCACGCCGAGGGCGTGGCCGAGAGCGGCTGGGTCCTGCTCGATTACGGCGACGTGCTCGTGCACATCTTCCTCGAGGACACGCGCCTGTACTATGCGCTCGAGCGGTTGTGGGGCGACGCGCCGACTCTGTCGCTCGAAGCATGACGGGCGGCCTGAAGCAGTTGCACGCTCCCGTGGTTGATGCTAGCGTAACCCAGCACCCCAGGAGGACGGGAGGAGCTGATGAGAAAAGAACGGGTGGCGTCCTTCAAAAAGCGCCTGCTCGAGAAGCAGCATCAACTGCTCGAGGAAGTGGGGCGCAGCGCCCTCTACGGCAAGGACCAGGAGGACGACTCGATCAAGGATCTGGGCGATCAGGCCAACACGGCCTACACCCGAGAGTTCTTCTTCGAGTTGGGCAACGGCGACCGTCGCTTGCTCCGCGACGTCGTCCTGGCTCTCCAGAAGATCGAGGACGGCTCCTTCGGCACCTGCGAGCGGTGCAGCGAGCCGATTGCCGAGAAACGGTTGGATGCCCTCCCGTTCGCGCGCTACTGCATAAATTGCCAGCGGGTTGTCGAAGAAGAGGAGCGCATGGCCACGGGCTGAGTTTCCGCGCCCGTCCGCGCCCACTCCACCCGCCGGCCGTCGCTTCTGCGCCATGCCCTCGCTGATCTCTTCCCTGAGCCTGGTGACCTCTGTCGGTCGCGCTCTGTTTCGGATCCTCGGGGCCGCGCCCCTCACGCCGTCGGACGACCCCGAGGCCGCCGCGCTCGTGCGGCAGGGGGACGAGGCGTACCGCGCCGGGCGCCCGGATGATGCGCGGCGGCTCTACCGGCAGGCGCTGACGCGCCGAAAGAACGACCTGGACGCGCTGCAGGGCCTGCGCAACCTGGCGGTGGACGGCGCCGCCTGGCCTGAGGCGCTCGGGCTGGCGGAGCGCATCGTCGCGCTCGTCCCGACGGCCGAGCGGCCCCGGGAGGCCGAGCGGCTGGCGGCGATCCATTACGAGCTGGGGCGGGCCGACGTCCAGCGTCGCCAGCCCGCGGCCTCGATCACGCACTTCAAGAGCGCGCTGAAGGCGGATCGCAATTTCCTGCCGGCCGCGCTGGCGCTGGGCGAGGCCTACGAGGCGGCCGGCGATCATCGGGAGGCCGTCAAGACGTGGGAGCGCGCCGCCGAGCTGCAACCGGCCCTGCCGCTCCTGGTGCGGCTGGAACGCGCGTACCGGGAGGAGGGGCGCCCCAGCCGGATGATCGCGCTCTACCGCGCGGCGGTGGAGCGGGCGCCGGATGATCTGGCGCTGGCCGTGGCCCTCGGGCGCGTCTACTTCGAGCTGGAAATGCTGGACGAGGCTGCCGACCAGTTCGAAAAGGTCGAGGTGCGCGCGCCGAACCTGCCAGGGGTGCACGCCTTCCTGGGCGCCGTCTTCGAACATCGCGGGGACGTCCGCGAGGCGTTCGAGGAGTACCGGCGCGCGCTGAGGCTGGGCGGAGCGTTCGACTGGCCCCAGCGCTGCACCGCCTGCGGGACCACGACGTCCACCTGGCGGGACCGCTGCGCGCAGTGCGGCCGGTGGAACACCCTCCGCCCCGTCGAGGGGCGCTGAACCGCCGCACCGGTTGCCCCGATGAGGTCGTGGGCCGTCGCCGCGCTCGATCTGCTCTATCCCGCGCTCTGCCTCGTCTGCCGTGACGCACTCGGCGAGGGGCGCCGCGACCCGCTCTGCGGGACGTGCTGGGCGGGGATCACGCGTATCGGGCCGCCTTACTGCGTGACATGCGGCGTGCCCTTCGCGACCTTTGACGGCACCGGTGACGGCACCGGCGCGCCCGGTCCGGTGAGCCGGTGCCCGGCCTGCCTGGCCGAGCCGCCCGCGTTCGATTACGCCCGCGCCGCCGCGCAGTACAGCGGCCCGCTGCGCGAGGTACTCCACGAGCTCAAGTTCCACGGCAAGCGTGCGCTGGCGGCGCCACTCGCCGACCTGCTCGTCGAGCAGTGCGCGGGGGCGCTGCCGGCGGCCAGCGACGCGCTCGTCCCGGTGCCGCTGGGGCGCGCCCGCGAGCGGGAGCGCGGCTTCAATCAAGCGGCGCTCATCGCCGAGCGGGTGGCGGGCGCCCTCGGCGTCCCCGCGCAGCCCCGCTGGCTGACCCGCGTCCGCCCCACGCAGCCCCAGAGTGATCTCGGCGCGGCCGAGCGGCAGGCCAATGTGCGCAACGCGTTTCAGGCCGCCCCCGCCGTCGCCGGGCGGCATCTGGTGGTGATCGACGACGTGCTCACCACGGGCGCGACCGTGTCCGAGTGCGCCCGCGCCCTCCGCGCCGCCGGGGCGCGGCGAGTCGGCGTCCTCACAGTTGCTCGCGTGGTTGGGCTGACCCTATAATCTCGTCAGGGCAGCACGCGCGCAGTCCTCACTAAGGAGCCCTTCCATGAGTATTCGAGTCGGCGTTAACGGCTTCGGCCGTATCGGGCGGGTCTTTTTCCGAACGGCCCTCAACGACAAGGAGATCGAGGTGGTCGGCGTCAACGACCTGGCCGACGCCAAGACGCTGGCCCACCTCCTCAAGCACGATTCCGTTCACGGCCAGTTGCAGGCCGAGGTGGGCGCCAAGGACGGCGCCATCTTCGTCGACGGCCGGGAGATTCGCGTGACCGCCGTCAAGGATCCCGCGAGCCTGCCCTGGAGAGAGCTGGGGGTCGACGTGGTCATCGAGTCCACCGGGGTCTTCCGTGATACGGCCACGGCCTCCAAGCACCTGCAGGCGGGCGCCAAGAAGGTTATCATCACCGCCCCCGCCAAGGATCCGGACGTGACGATCGTGCTGGGCGTCAACGAGCCGGCGTACGATCCCAAGCGTCACCGAATCATCTCCAACGCCTCCTGCACCACCAACTGCCTGGCCACCACCGCCAAGGTCCTCGACGACGCCTTCGGGATCAAGCGCGGCTTCGCCACGACCGTGCACGCGTACACGAACGATCAGCCGGTCCACGACTTCCCCCACAAGGATCTGCGGCGGGCCCGGGCCGCCGCCCTGAGCATGATCCCGACGACGACGGGGGCGGCGACGGCGGTGGGCCTCGTGCTGCCCAAGCTCAAGGGCAAGCTCGACGGCATCTCGATCCGCGTGCCCACGGCCAACGTGTCGGTGGTGGATCTCGTGGCCGAGCTCGGGAAGCCCGCCACCGCCCAGGCCGTGAACGACGCCTTCCGAGAGGCGGCCGCCGGCGCGCTCCGAGGTATTCTCGAAGCCTGCGAGGAGGAGCTGGTGTCGGCCGACTTCAACGGCAACCCGCACTCGTCGATCGTCGACTTGCCGTCGACCGCGGTGATCGAGGGCAACCTCCTCAAGGTCCTGGCCTGGTACGACAACGAGTGGGGGTACTCGTCGCGCCTGCGCGATCTCGTCCGCTTCATCGGCAAAACGCTCTGATCGAAGCCGGTCATCGGTGGCGAAGCTCACGATCGAGCAGCTCGACCTCACCGGCAAGCGCGTCTTTCTCCGCGCTGACCTGAACGTTCCACTCGACGGCGGGGCGGTCGCGGACGACACGCGGCTCCGGGCCGTCGTCCCCACGATCCAGTACGCCCTCAATCACGGCGCCGGGGTGGTCCTCGCCTCGCACCTCGGCCGCCCCCAAGGCCAGGCGGCGCCGGAGCACTCGCTGCGGCCCGTCGCCGAGCGCCTGGAGGCGCTGCTGGCCCAGCCGGTGCCGCTGGCTCCGGACTGCGTCGGTCCGGAGGTGACCGAGCGGGCGCAGGCGCTGAAGCGGGGCGAGCTCCTGCTGCTCGAGAACCTCCGCTTCCACAAGGAGGAGGAAGCTAACGACGAGGGCTTCGCCCGCGGGCTGGCCGCGCTGGCCGACTGCTATGTGAACGACGCGTTCGCCGCGGCCCACCGCGCGCACGCCTCCATCGCGGCGATCACGCGCTTTCTCCAGCCGGCGGCGGCGGGTCTCCTCATGCGGAGGGAGCTGGCCGCGCTCGGGCGTATTCTCGGTCATCCCGAGCGGCCGCTGGTGGCCGTGCTGGGCGGGGCCAAGGTCTCCGACAAGCTCGGGCTGGTCGAGCATCTGCTGGAGCGCGTCGATGCGCTCGTCATCGGCGGGGGCATGGCCTTCACCTTCCTGCGGGCCCTGGGCCACGACGTCGGGCGCTCGCTGGTGGAGGCCGATCGCCTGGAGACGGCCCGCCACGTTCTGGAGACGGCCCGCCGCCGCGGCGTGCCGGTCGGGCTGCCCGTCGACGCCGTCGTGGCCGAGGGGCCCGACAGCCCTTCCGGCCGCGTCGTCGGCATTCGCGAGATTCCCGCCACCCACATGGGGCTCGACATCGGGCCGCTCACCGTCGAGCGCTTCGCCGCCGGGCTGAAGGGCGCTCGCACCATCGTCTGGAACGGTCCGATGGGCGTTTTCGAGAAGGCGCCCTTCGCCGAGGGGACGCTGGCGGTCGCGCGGGCGGTGGCCGCCGGCTCGGCGTTCTCGGTCATCGGCGGCGGCGACACGGTCGCCGCGGCCAACGTTGCCGGCGTCGCCGATCGGATCGGCTATCTCTCGACGGCGGGCGGGGCCTTCCTCGAGTTCCTGGAAGGACGGAAGCTCCCCGGTGTCGAGGCGCTCACGGAGGCGCCCTGATGCGTACGCCGCTCGTCATGGGGAACTGGAAGATGCACGGGACGCTGGCCGAGGCGCGGACGCTGGCGACGGCCATCCGTGACGGCCTCAAGCGTCCGCGCGGCGTCGAAGTGGTCGTCTGCCCGCCGTTCACCGCGCTGGCCGCGGTCGGCGAGATCCTCGCCGGCAGCCCCATCCGCCTGGGCGCCCAGAACTGCCACTGGGAAGCGTCGGGTGCCTACACCGGCGAAGTCTCGCCGGCGATGCTGGCGGAGCTGGGGTGCCGCTACGTGCTGGTTGGACACTCGGAGCGTCGGCGCGAGCTGGGCGAGACCGATCAGCGCATCAGCCTCAAGGTGCAAGCGGCGCTCGCCCACGGTCTCACGCCGGTGCTGTGCGTTGGAGAGACGGCCGACGAGCGGCGGCAGGGGTTGACCTTCACGACGGTGGAGGGCCAGCTGCGCGCCGGCCGGGCCGGGATGATGCCCGACGCGGTGGGCAAGATCGTCCTCGCCTACGAGCCGGTCTGGGCGATCGGCACCGGTGTGAACGCCACCCCCGCCCAGGCGGCCGAGGTCCACGGCTACCTGCGCGGGCTCCTGTCGGAATTGACGTCCAAGGAAACCGCGCAGACGATTCGCATTCTCTACGGAGGCAGCGTGAAAGCGGACAACGCCGACGCGCTGGCGGCGGAGCCCGAGATCGACGGCGCCCTGGTGGGGGGTGCCAGCCTCAACGCGCCGGGCTTCATCGCCATCGTCAGGAAGACGGCGCGGGCCGGTGCTGCCGTGAGGGGTGAGTGATGTACACGCTGCTCGTCGTCATCCACGTCATGGCGTCCTTCGCCATCATCGGCATGGTGCTCCTGCAGGCGGGCAAGGGCGCGGACATCGGCTCCGCCTTCGGCGGCGCCGGCAGCCAGGCGGTCTTCGGCTCCATGGGCACGCCGACCATCCTGGGCAAGATCACGACGGCGATCGCCATCATCTTCACCATCACCTCGTTCAGCCTGGCGCTGATAGGCGGCGAGCGCGGCGGCTCGGTGGTGCGCGAGCCGGCGCCGTCCCCGACCCAGTCCGCGCCGGGGCCCGCGGCCCCCGCGCCCGCGAAGTAGGTGAAGATCCGGAGCGCGTCGCTCCTCCTGCTGGGCTGTCTCCTCGCCGGCTGCGGCAGCGAAGTGGGTGGCGCCGTCGACGACGGCGCCGGCCAGCAGAATCTCCCGCCCGCCCACGGCGACACGCTGGTGGAGGCGCTGCTCGGCAACGTCTCCGGCCTGATCCCGAACATCACCAGCGACAGCGCCTCCCACGAGGTGGGCGGCCTCATCTACACGGGGCTCGTCACGCGGGACCGCGATCTCAACATCATCGGCGAGATGGCGGAATCCTGGCGGTTCAGCCGCGACTGCCTGGACCTGACGTTCAAGCTCCGCCCGAACGTCACGTGGCACGACGGTCACCCGTTCACCGCGGACGACGTCGTCTTCACCTATCAGACGATGATCCATCCCAAGACGCCGACGGGGTACCGCGAGGACTTCCGCGCCGTCGCACGCGTGGAGGCGGTGGACCCCCACACCGTCCGCATCGCGTACAAGAAGGTGTACGCCAAGGCACTGCAGAGCTGGGAGACGTGGATATTGCCCAAGCACCTGCTCGAGCGCTACGTGCTCGAGGGACGGCTGCGGGATGCGCCGCAGAACTGGCACGGGCCCATCGGCACGGGCCCCTATCGCTTCAAGGAGATGCGGTCGGGTGAGAAGATCGTGCTGGTCGCCAACCCGGACTTCTACGAGGAGGGCCGGCCCTACATCTCTCGGATCGTCTACCGTGTCATCCCGAGCCAGGCGACGATCTTCCTCGAGCTGAAGGCCAAAGGGGTCGACAGCGCCAACCTCACCGCGCTCCAGTACAAGCGGCAAACGGAGTACCCGGCGTTCCAGAAGGCCTACTGGAAGTTCCGCTATCCCAGCAGCGGTTACACCTACCTCGGCTTCAACCTGAAGGACCCTCGCTTCGCCGACAAGCGCGTGCGCCAGGCGTTCGCCCACGCCATCAACAAGCGGGAGCTGATCGACGGCGTGCTGCTGGGGCTGGGCCGGGAAGCGACCGGACCGTACAAGCCCGGCACCTGGGTCTACAACCCGACCGTGAAGACGTACCCCTACGACATGGAGCGGGCCCGCCGGCTGCTGGCCGAGGCCGGATGGAAGGAGAAGAACGCCGACGGGTTGCTCGTCAAGGACGGTCAGCCCTTCACGTTCGTGCTCCTCACCAACCAGGGCAACGACGAGCGGAAGAAGGTGGCCGAGATCATCCAGGCCTCGCTCCAGGAGCTGGGGGTGGGTGTGGAGATCCGGGTTCTGGAGTGGGCGTCCTTCATCAAGGAGTACGTCAAGAAGCGGCGGTTTGATGCCATCGTCCTGGGATGGGGCATCGGGCTCGATCCCGATCAGTACGAAATCTGGCACTCGTCCAAGACGGGCCCGGACGACCTCAACCACATCTCCTACGCCAACCCGGAGGTCGATGAGCTGCTGGAGCGCGGGCGCTCGTCCTGCGTCGACGCCGAGCGGAAGAAGTATTACGATCGGCTGCAAAAGGTCCTGGCCGAGGAGCAGCCGATCGTGTTCCTCTATTTCCGCGATGCGCTGCCGGCGGTCTCGCGCCGCGTGCACGGCATCATCGAGTCGCCGAACGGTGTCCGATTCAATTTCACGGACTGGTACGTCCCGCAGAGCCTCCAGCGCTACACCGCCGGTTAGTATTCGGAGGGGGCGACTTCACTGGCGCGCCCACAGGGCGCGACGGCCGCCTCCGAAATCCATAGTCAGAGGGGGCCGCGCGGCCCCCTCCGCATCCATAGTTGGAGGAGGCCTCACGGCCCCCTCCAAGCCTCCCCCAAGGACGGCGCCGGCAAAGCCGGCGCTGGAACCGTGACGACGCCGCTCCGACTATAATGAGCGGCCGATGCTCTGGTACGCGCTGCGACGCCTGGTGCTGGCCGTGCCCCTCCTCGTTGGCATCACCTTCGTGTCCTTCCTGGTCATCCACCTGGCGCCGGGCGAGCCGGTGGAGTTCCAGATGGGCGAGCTGAGCTCCGAATCGACCGCCCAGGCCAAGCAGATGCTCCGCGAGCTGTACGGGCTCGACAAGCCGCTGCCCGTCCAGTACTGGAACTGGCTCATCCGGATCGCGCGCCTCGATTTCGGCCGCTCGTTCATGCCCGACGGCCGGCCCGTGCTCGAGAAGATCGGCGAGCGGCTGCCGGTGACGCTGCTCCTCAACGTGGCCGAGATGGCGATCATCCTGTCCATCGCGGTGCCGATCGGCGTCCTCAGCGCCACGCGTCAGTACTCGCTCTTCGACAAGGTGACGACCATCTTCGTCTTCGTGGGCTTCGCCACGCCGGACTTCTGGCTGGCTCTGCTGCTGATGATCCTCTTCGGCATCCAGTTGGGGTGGCTGCCGATCTCCGGCCTCCGGGACATCAACTGGGAGTACCTGCCGTTCTGGCGCCAGCAGTGGGATTTCCTGAGTCACCTCCTCCTGCCCATCGTCGTGGCCACCTTTGGCGGGCTGGCCGGCTTCTCGCGCTACATGCGCCAGAGCATGCTCGAGGTGATCCGGCAGGAGTACATCCAATCGGCGCGGGCCAAGGGGTTGGCCGAGCGCGTCGTCATCGGCAAGCACGCCCTCCGTAACGCGATGCTGCCGATCGTGACCATTCTGGGGCTCTCGCTGCCCGGCCTCATCGGCGGCAGCGTCATCGTGGAATGGACGTTCGCCATTCCCGGCATGGGCCAGCTCATGGTGCAGTCCGTCTTCCAGCGCGACTACCCCGTCATCATGGGCAACCTCGTGATCGTCTCCACGCTCACCCTCGTCGCCAATCTCGTGGCCGACCTCGGCTACGGGCTGATCGACCCGCGCATCCGCCTGGCCGGCCGCCGCGGACGCTGACCACGTGAAGGGCTTCTGGCGGGCGTTCGCGAAGAACCGGCTGGCCATCGTCGGCGGCGCCGTCGTCCTCTGCCTGGCGGCGCTGGCGGTCCTGGCTCCGCTGCTGGCGCCGTGGGATCCCCACCGGCCCGACGTGCGGACGATTCTCGACCCGCCGTCGCGGATGCACCTGCTGGGCACCGATCAGCTCGGCCGCGACGTCCTCTCGCGAATGCTCTACGGCGCCCGCGTGTCGCTGGCGGTGGGGTTCGTCTCGGTCGGGATCGCCACGGCGATCGGCATCGTGCTCGGCTCGGTGGCTGGCTACAACGGGGGGCTCGTCGACGCGGCCGTCATGCGGCTCGTCGACCTCATGCTGGTCTTCCCCCGCTTCTTCCTGCTCCTGGCGGTCCTGGCCTTCCTCCGGCCCTCGATCTGGACGATCATGGTCGTGATCGGGCTCACGGGTTGGATGAGCGTGACGCGGCTCGTGCGGGCCGAGTTCCTGAGCCTCAAGGAGCGGGAGTTCGTCATCTGGTCGCAGTCGATCGGGGCCAGTGGGTTCCGGGTGATCTGGCGTCACATCCTGCCCAACGCGATGGCGCCGGTGCTGGTGGCGATGACGCTCGGCATTCCCGCCGCCATCCTCACCGAGTCGGGCCTCTCCTTCCTGGGGCTGGGCGTGCAGCCTCCCTTCGCCACCTGGGGCAACATCCTCAACGAGGGCAAGGACGCGATCGAGATCGCCTGGTGGCTGTCGGTCTACCCGGGACTGGCCATTCTCCTGACCGTGCTCTCCTACAACCTGCTCGGCGAGGGAATCCGCGACGCCCTCGACCCGCGGCTACGCCAGGCGTTCGGTCGGTTTGTCACGCGCGCGCGTTGACGGTATACTCCGCCTCCGAAGACGTCCACGGGCCGAAGTGGCGGAACTGGCAGACGCGCACGTTTGAGGGGCGTGTGGGGCAACCCGTGGGGGTTCGAGTCCCCCCTTCGGCACCACTCCGCGGCACTCGTCTTCCAGGTTGAGCATTTCGGCCGCTCCCCACTCCCGGCCGGCCGTATTTTTGGCCCTACGGCCAGCGCGGGGCAGGGCGGTATTGAACGATTTCCCCCCTGCGGCGAGGACGACGACCCGTGCGGGTGCTGTTCCTGTTCTGGAGCGCTTTCTAGACGAGAACCGTCAGGTCTTCTATCTCCGGCAGCTCCAGGTCATCTTCGAGCGTCGCTTTTACCACTGGATGCGTCGAACGCTCTCGCTGCAGGTTGACCGCTCGTGGGCGGCGTAGCCCTTGACCGTCTCCACGAGGTTGGGCACGAGGTCCGGGCGGCGCTTGAGCTGCACGTCGATGTCGGACCACGCCTCCTCGGAGCGCTGGCGCAGGCCGACGAGCCGGGTGTAGGTCGCGATGCCGAGCCCGACCAACGCCACGATGATCGCGAGAAAGATCCAGCCGCCCAGGCTCATAGCGTCGCCCTCCGCCGGCTATCATAGCAGCGCGCGGCCGTGGCATAATGAACCGGTTTGGGTTGGACGGACCGATGCCCGTGATACAACTCCCCGTGATCGAATCGACCTCGACCCCGCCGCTCGAGGGCCGCAAGCCGTCCTGGCTCAAGGTGCGTGCGCCGGGTGGTCCGAATTACATGCGCCTCAAGGGCCTCCTGCGCGATTGGAATCTTCACACCGTGTGCGAGGAGGCGCGCTGCCCCAACATCGGCGAGTGCTGGGAGGACGCGACCGCCACCTTCATGATCCTGGGCGACGTCTGCACCCGGCGCTGCGGCTACTGCGCCATCGCGCACGGCAAGCCCACCTGGGAGGATCGCGAGGAGCCCGAGCGGATCGGTCGGGCGGTGGCGGCGCTCGGCCTCGATTACGTCGTGATCACGTCGGTGAACCGGGACGACCTCGCCGACGGCGGCGCCGCCCACTGGGCGGCCACCATCACCGCGGTCCGGCGCCAGGCGCCGGCCTGTCGCGTGGAGGCGCTCATTCCGGACTTTCAGGGGCAGCCGGCGTCTCTCCAGACGGTGATCGACGCGGGCCCGCGCGTGCTGAACCACAACACCGAAACGGTGCCGCGCCTCTACAAGCTGGCCCGCCATGGCGGGCGCTACGCGCGGACGCTGGAGCTGTTCCGGCGCGCCCGGTCATGGGCGCCGGACTTGGTCACCAAGTCAGGTTTGATCCTCGGGCTGGGCGAGACGCGGCCCGAGCTGCTCGCCACCATGCGCGATCTGCGCGACGTGGACGTCAACATCCTCACGCTGGGCCAGTACCTCCGGCCGTCGGCGAACCATTTGCCGGTGGCGCGGTACTACCACCCCGACGAGTTCGCCGAGCTGGCGGCGGAGGGGCGCCAGCGGGGCTTCGCCCACGTGGAGGCGGGGCCGCTCGTCCGCAGCTCGTACCACGCCAAGCGCCAGACCGAGGCCGTCCGGACAGCGCCATGACGGAGTACGGCACCATGCTCATGGTCTTCGCCTTCGCGGCGGTGGTGGCGGGGGCCCTTCTCGGGTTGCCGCGGCTGCTGGCGCCACGTCGGCTCACGCCGGTGAAGGCCGAGCCCTTCGAGTGCGGCAAGGACCCGCTGGGGATCGCCGAAGGGCGGTTCGCCATCAAGTTCGCGACCGTCGCCATCTTCTTCATCATCATCGACATCGAGCTGCTCTTCGTCTGGCCGTGGGCCATGCTCTACCGTCGCCTGGGGTGGTTCGGCTTCATCGAGATGATGGTCTTCATGGCGATCCTGATGGTCGGCTTCCTCTATATCTGGCGCAAAGGGGGGCTGGAGTGGGAGTAGGCAGCTTCTTCACTTCGAAGCTCGACGAGGCCATCGGCTGGGCGCGCAAGTACTCGATCTTCCAGTACCCCTTCGTGACCGCGTGCTGCGGCATGGAGTACATGGCGACCGCCTGCTCGCATTACGATATCGACCGGTTCGGCGCCGGGCTGCCCCGCTTTTCTCCCCGGCAAGCCGACGTGCTGTTCGTGGTGGGGACGATCTCGCACAAGATGGCGCCGGTGCTCAAGCGCGTGTACGACCAGATGACGGAGCCGAAGTGGGTGGTGGCCTTCGGCGTCTGCACGTGCACGGGCGGCTTCTACGACAACTACGCCACCGTGCAGGGCATCGACACGATCATCCCGGTGGACGTCTACATTCCCGGCTGTCCGCCCCGTCCCGAGAGCGTCATCGACGGCCTGATGAAGCTCCAGGAGAAGATCGCCGCCGGGGCCCAGAGGTTTTAGGGGATGGGAGTGCGAAGCCGCAGCGCGGCGTGGGAGTGCGACGCCGCAGGGCGTCCGACGCCCGAGGCGAGCCCGAGTGAATCGCCGCAGGCACGAGCGCGCGAGGCGCGCCTGTGATGGAAGGTGGGGCCATCCTCGCTGAGCTGCAGGCGCGGTTCGGCGCCGCCGTCGTCGAGACCCACGGGCACCGCGGCGACCATACGGCGGTGGTGACCCGTGAGGCCCTCATCGAGGTGCTCGGCCACTGCCGCGACGACGCGCGCCTGGCCTTCGACGTGCTGATGGACCTGACCGCGGTGGACGTCTCCAGGCTCCCCGGCCGCGAGGACGGGCCGCGCTTCGAGGTCGTCTACCACCTCGCCTCGCTCCGCCACAACCACCGGCTGCGCCTCAAGGTCCGCGTGAGCGAGGACCACCCGGTGGTGCCCACGGCCGTCCCCCTCTGGCCCATCGCCGACTGGCTCGAGCGCGAGGTGTGGGACATGTTCGGCGTGCGCTTCGAGGGGCACCCGGATCTCCGGCGCCTGCTCCTCTACGAGGAGTTCGTGGGCCATCCTTTGCGGAAGGACTACCCTGTCAACCGGCGCCAGCCGCTCATCGGGCCCAGGATCTGATGGCGCGCGCGACGACCACCCGGGAGTTCATGCTGGGCGAGGGTGCCGGCACTGGCGCCGGCAGCCAGAACATCCACGTCGGGGTGGGCCCCGCCCATCCGGCCATGCACGGGATCATCCGCATCCAGGCCGAGCTGGACGGCGAGGTCATCGTGAAGGCGGACGTCGAGATCGGCTATCTCCACCGCGCCTTCGAGAAGGATTGCGAAGTCGGCGGGTGGAACAACGCCATTCCCTACACCGACCGACTGAACTACGTCTCTCCTCTCATCAACAATTTCGGGTATGCATCCGCGGTCGAAAAGCTTCTGGGTATCGATATCACCGAACGCTGCAAGTACATCCGTGTGATCACGTCGGAGATCTCGCGGATCTGCGATCACCTCACCTGCATCGGCGCCTCCGCGATGGAGCTGGGCGCCTTCACCGTCTTCCTCTATATGATCAAGGCGCGCGAGTTCCTCTGGGAGCTCGTGGAGGACGTGACCGGCGCCCGCCTGACCATCTCCTACGGCCGGGTGGGCGGGGTGAAGGCGGACCTCCCGCCGGACTTCGGGGACAAGATGCGGGCCGCCTTCAAGCAGGTGCGCGAGGTCCTCGACGAGGTGCACCGCCTGCTGACCGGCAACCGGATCTTCATGGACCGTATGGTCGGGGTGGGCGTCCTGTCCAGGGAGGAGACGATCGCCTACGCCATCACCGGCCCGCTGCTCCGTGCGGTGGGTGTGCCCTACGACGTCCGCCGGGCCCAGCCCTACTACGTGTACGACCGACTGGACTGGGAGGTGCCCACCCAGACCGCCGGCGACAACTTCGCGCGGTACCTGGTCCGCATGGCCGAGATGGAGCAGTCGATGCGCATCGCCGAGCAGGCGCTGGACCAGATCCCGGGCGGCCCGATCAACGTGGACCACCAGGGGTGTCCCATCGATCCCGCGACGTACGTGGACCAGGGCAAGCAGGGCAAGACGGAAGGGCTCCTGCTCGTCCCCATCACGCTCTCGCCCAACCTCCAGGGCTCCGAACGCCATGCCCATCAACGCGTGAACGCAGCCGACAAGCGCGTGGTCCTGCCGCCGAAGGAGACGACCTACGGCTCCATCGAGGGCCTGATGAACCATTTCATGCTGATCATGGAGGGTTACGGGATCCGCCCGCCCGCCGGCGAGGCCTATTTTGCGGTGGAGGGCGCCAACGGCGAGCTCGGCTTCTACGTGGTCTCCGACGGGACCGACCGTCCGTACCGCGTCCGCTGCCGCCCGCCGTGCCTGCCGCCCATGGCCGCGCTCCACCGGATGATCGAGGGCGAGATGGTGGCGGACCTGGTCCCCACCTTCGGCTCGGTGAACATGATCGGAGGGGAGCTGGACCGGTGAGCCTCACCGCGCCCCTCGCCTTTCCCCCCGAGCAGCTCGCCGAGGTGCACCGCCTGCAGGCGCTCTACCCGGACCGGCGCGCGGCACTCCTGCCCGTGCTCCACATGGCCCAGGACGCCTTCGGCTACATTTCCCTCGAGGTGGAGGAGTACGTGGCCGGACTCTTCGACATGACGCCGGCGCACGTGCACGAGGTCGTGACCTTCTACACGATGTTCTTCCAGCGGCCGAAGGGGCGGCACGTCGTCGCCATCTGCCACAACCTCTCCTGCCACCTGGCCGGCGCGCCCCGGATCCTGACCCACCTTAAAGAAAGGCTCGGCGTCGAGGTCGGGGAGACCACCGACGACGGGCGGGTGACGCTGCTGTCCGTCGAGTGCCTCTGCGCATGCGAGCACGCGCCGATGATGCAGGTCGACGACCGCTACGAGTTCGATCTGACGCCCGCCAGGGTCGATCGGATCCTCGAGGGCCTCAGGTGACCGGAGAGAGGACCCTCACCCGCAACTTCCACCGCCCTGACGCTCACACGCTGGCGGCGTACCGCGGGACCGGTGGCTACACGGCCTGGGAGAAGGCGCAGACGATGGAGCCGGCGGCGATCACGGAGGAGGTGAAGAAGTCCAACCTCCGTGGTCTCGGCGGCGCCGGCTTTCCGACGGGGATGAAGTGGTCCTTCATCCCCAAGAACCACACCGGGCCCGTCTACCTGGTCATCAACGCCGATGAGGGCGAACCGGGAACGTTCAAGGACCGCTACCTGCTCGAGCGCGACCCCCACGCGCTCATCGAGGGGATGCTGATCGCCGCCCGCGCCATCCGGTCGGCGGTGGGTTTCGTCTACATCCGCGGCGAATACGTCGAGCCGTGGCGCCGCTTCTCGGCGGCCGCACGGGAGGCCACCGACGCCGGCTACCTGGGCCGGGGCTTCGACGTCGTCGTTCACCGCGGGGCCGGCGCCTACATCTGCGGCGAGGAGACCGGGCTGATCTCCTCGCTGGAGGGCCGGAAGGGCTGGCCCAAGCTCAAGCCGCCGTTCCCGGCCATCAAGGGCGCGTTCGGCGCCCCCACGATCGTCAACAACGTCGAGACCATCTGCCACCTGCCGCACATCATCAACCGGGGCGCCGGGTGGTTCGCGAGCCTCGGCACCAAGACCCAGGGCGGCACCCGCATGTACTCCGTCTCCGGGCGCGTGAAGCGGCCGGGGGTGTACGAGGCGTCGGTGGCCATCACCCTGCGCCAGGTGATCTACGACCTGGCGGAGGGCGTGACGGGCAACGGCCGGCTCAAGGCCGTGGTGCCCGGCGGCTCGTCGGCGGCGATCCTGAGAGCCGACGAGATCGACGTCACCATGGACGTGGACGGCTTGAAGAACGCCGGCACCATGGCGGGTTCGGCGGGCGTGATCGTGATGGACGAGACGGTCTCGATTCCCGAGGCCCTCATGGTGGTTGCGCGGTTCTATGCCCACGAGAGCTGCGGCCAGTGCACGCCGTGCCGCGAGTCCACAGGCTGGATCTACAAGATCACGGAGCGCATCGTCGAGGGCCGCGGCCGCAAGGAGGACCTCGACACCGTCCTCGACGTGGCCCGGCGGGGCGCCGGCACCACCATCTGCGCCTTTTACGACGGCGCCGTGGGGCCGTACATCTCCTACATCGAGAAGTTCCGGGACGAGTTCGAGGCGCTGATCCCGAAATGAGCACGCGTGGTGTCCCTGCGCTCGAGCGCCGGCTTTGCCGGCGCGATCCGAATCCTGGGGGAGGTCTCGGAGGGGGCCGCAGAGGCCCCCTCCGACTGATCGAGAAGTTCCGGGACGAGTTCGAGGCGCTGATCCCCAAATAATGATGACGACGACCGTGTTCGAGCGCGGGCTTTGCCCGCGCAATCCTGGGGGGAGGTTCCGGAAGGGGGGCGAAGCCCCCCTCCGGGGATAATGCCGAAGCTGACCATCGACGGCAAAGAGATCGAAGTGGCGCCCGGCACCAACCTCATCGAGGCGGCCCGCGCCCTCGACATCGAGGTACCACACTACTGCTACCATCCCGGGCTCTCGGTGGCCGGCCAGTGCCGCCTCTGCATGGTGGACATCGAGAAGGCGCCCCGGCCCACAATCGCCTGCAACACGGTGGCCACCGACGGGATGGTGGTGTGGACACAGACGGAGCGGGTGTTGGAGACGCGGAAGTCGATCATGGAGTTCCACCTCATCAACCACCCTCTCGACTGTCCCGTCTGCGACCAGGCCGGCGAGTGCTGGTTGCAGATCTACTACATGAAGCACGGGCTCTACGACCCGCGGATGGTGGACGAGAAGGTCCACAAGCCCAAGGCGGTGCCGCTGGGGCCCCACGTGATCCTCGACGCCGAGCGCTGCATCCTCTGCTCGCGCTGCGTGCGCTTCTGCGACGAGGTCACCGCCACCGGCGAGCTGGGCATCTTCGACCGCGGCGATCGCTCCGAGATCGGGCTCTTCCCGGGCCGGGAGCTGGACAACAAGTACTCGGGCAACGTCGTCGACATCTGCCCGGTGGGGGCGCTTACCGATCGCGACTTCCGCTTCCAGGTGCGAGTGTGGTACCTCGACGCCGCCAAGTCCATCTGTCCCGGCTGCGCCCGCGGGTGCAACATCGAGGTCCACGTCAACCGCCGGCGCCCGCACCACGCCCAGGGCCGGCGGGTGGCGCGCCTCAAGCCGCGCTTCAACGCGGCCGTGAACAAGTGGTGGATCTGCGACGACGGCCGCTACGGCTTCGGCTTCGTGGACGACGGGAGCCGCCTCCGCTCGCCGCTCCAGCGCGAGGGCGGCCAGCAGCTGCCGGTTGCCTGGGACGAGGCGATCGCCGGGGTCGCCGGGGCGCTCACGGCCCATCCGCCCGCCGAGACCGGCGTCATCGCCTCGCCGAAGATGGCCAACGAGGACCTCTTCGCGCTCCGCCGGGTGCTGGATCGCCGCGGCGTCACCCAGGTCGGCTTCGCGGTGCGGCCGCGGGTGCCGGGCGACGAGGACAAGCTCCTGATCCGGGCCGACAAGAACCCGAACACGCGCGGCGCCGAGCTGATCGGCCTGGGCGGCGACACCGCGGCGATCCTGGCCGCCGCCCGCGCGCGCCGGATCAGGTGTCTGTGGATCTTCGGCCACGATCTGCTCGACGCCGGATGGCCGGAGGCGGAGACGCGCGCGGCCCTGGGGGCGGTGGAGACGCTCATCTGGAGCGGCACCAACGCCAACGCGACCAGCGCGCTGGCCCGCTGGGTCCTGCCTTCGGCGGCCTGGGTGGAACGGGACGGCACCTTCACGAACTTCGAGGGACGCGTGCAGCGGTTCCGGGCGGCCGTCGACCAGCTGGGCGAGGCCCTCCCCGATTGGGAGATCCTGGGACGCGTCCTCACCGCGCTCGGGGAGCCGACCCTGGCCGCACGCGCCGAGCACTGGTTCCGCGAGCTGGGCCGATCGGTCCCGGCCTTTGCCGGGATGACCTATCAATCCATCGGCGACACCGGCCAGATGGTAGGCGCGACTCGAGAGGCCGCGCGCGCGTGAGGATGATCGCTGTTCGAGCGTGGGCTGTGCCCGCGCAATCGAAAGGGGGAGGGTTCGGAAGGGGGGCGTAGCCCCCCTCCGAGTTATGGACCTGGGGATCGCGTTCGGCCGCGTGGCCTTCGTCATGCTGTTCGTGCTGAACGTGGGTGGCCTGCTCACCTGGGTCGAGCGCAAGCAGTCGGCGATCATGCAGGACCGCATCGGGGCCAACCGCGCCTCCATCTTCGGGCTCCGGCTCATGGGGCTCTTCCACCCGCTGGCCGACGCCATCAAGATGCTGACCAAGGAGGACTTCCGCCCGGCGCGAGCCGACCGCTTCCTGTTCACGCTGGCGCCCTTCGTCTCGGTCTTCTTCGCGCTGGCGGCCTTCGCGTCGATCCCGTTCGGCGACACCCTGCACCTGGCCGGGCGCGAGATCCCACTGCAGGCGATCACCCTGAACGTCGGCATCCTGTACGTCTTCGCCATGCTCTCGCTGGGCGTGTACGGGGTGATGATGGCGGGCTGGTCCTCGGCCAACAACTTCGCCCTGCTGGGGGGTCAGCGGGCGGCGGCGCTCATGATCTCGGCGGAGATCGCCATCGGCGCCTCGATCATGGGGGTGATCATGGTCTACGGCTCGCTCAACATGCAGGACATCGTGCGCGGGCAGGGGGAACCGCTGCTGCCGCGGGTGTTCGGCGCCTGGATTCCCGCCTGGGGGATCCTGACCCAGCCGCTGGCCTTCCTCCTGTTCCTGACCGCGGGCATCGCTGCCACCAAGCGCATCCCCTTCGACATGCCCGAGGGGGAATCGGAGATCATCGGCTACTTCATCGAGTACAGCGGTATGAAGTTCGGCATGTTCGCCATGGCCGATTTTTTGGAATCGGTGGTCATCGCGGGCATGACGACCGCGCTCTTCCTCGGCGGCTGGCAGGTTCCGTACCTCACCGCCGGCGGCTTCCAGTTCCCGTGGGGCTGGACGCTCGGGCTCCCGCACCTGCTGGTGGTGCTGCTGCAGGTCAGCGCGTTCGTGCTCAAGGTCAGCGCGATGATCTTCGTCCTCATGCTCATCCGCTGGACGCTGCCGCGCTTCCGCTACGATCAGGCGATGCGACTGGGCTGGCTCGGGCTCTTTCCGCTGTCGATCGCCAACATCGTGGTGACGGGCCTGATCCTGCTGGTCGGGAGGAGCTGATGCGTCTCGGGCAGCGGTTCTACGTCGTCGAGGTGGTGGCGGGGCTGGCGCTGACCGCCCACCACTTCTTCCGTAACATGGGGCGCCACATCGCCCACGCCCTCGGCCGGACGGACGTCAAGGGCGCCGTCACCGTCCAGTACCCGGAGGAACACCGCCCGTACTCGCCGCGTCTGAGGAGCCTGCACCGCCTGGTACGCCGCGAGGACGGCTCGCCCCGCTGCGTGGCCTGCATGATGTGCGAGACCGTGTGCCCGGCCCGCTGCATCTATATCGTCGCCGACGAGCACCCCAACCCCGAGATCGAGAAGGTCCCGGCCCGCTTCGACATCGATCTGGGCAAGTGCGTGTTCTGCGGCTACTGCGTGGAGGCCTGTCCGGAGGACGCCATCCGGATGGACACCGGAATTCTAGAGTTCTCCTCCTACAGCCGGACGGGCATGATCTACACGAAGGAGATGTTGCTCAGCCTCGAGCCGGCGAGCCCCGACGGCCGCCCGACCTCGCCGGTCCCCATCCCGGCGGGCCGGAGACCGTGATGGCGCTCGCCGCGTTCCTGCTCATCGCCGCCGTGGCCCTGGTCTCGGCGCTCGGGCTCATCCTCAAGCGCAACGCCGTCCACGGGGCGCTCTTCCTGGTGGTGAACCTCGGCAGCATCGCCGCGCTCTACCTGATGCTGGGCGCGGAGTTCCTGGCGGCGGCCCAGGTGATCATCTACGCCGGGGCCATCATGGTGCTCTTCGTCTTCGCCATCATGGTCCTCATCCCCGGCAAGGAGGAGACGGGGCCCGACCCCCGACGCTCGTACCGGCTGCTGGCGGCGCCGCTGGGCGCGCTGCTCCTGTTCGAGTTGGCCGTGGCGCTGGCGGCCCGCCGGGGGGCCCCGGGCGCGGCGACGGCGCCGGCGGGGAGCGTCGAGGCGATCGGGCGGCTCCTCTTCACCGACTTTCTGTTCCCGTTCGAGCTGACCTCGGTGCTGTTGCTGGCGGCGATGGTCGGCGTGCTGCTGCTGGCCAGGCGGCGGGCATGATTCCCGAGGCCTACTACCTGGCGCTGTCGGCGGTGCTGTTCACGATCGGCGTGGTCGGTGTCGTCATCCGGCGCAACCCGCTGGTGATCTTCATGTCGATCGAGCTGGCGCTCAACGCGGCCAATCTCGCGCTGGTGGCGTTCGGCCAGCGGCACGGCAGCCCCGAGGGCCAGGTGCTGGTGTTCTTCGTCATGGCGGTGGCGGCCGCCGAGGTCGCCGTCGGCCTGGCCATCATCGTGGCCATCTTCCGCCTGCGCCAGCGCCTCAGCGTCGACGATCTCAGCCTCATGCGCTGGTAGGGGGCCGGCGGGGGGCGAGCGTGAGATGATCGAGGAGGACTCATGGCTCAGAAGAAGCAGGCCCTGAACATCGACGCCGACCTGGCCCGGCGCCTCCTGGGCGAGATGATGCTGATCCGCCGCTTCGAGGAGAAGGCCGCGGAGGCCTACGCGCTCGGCAAGATCGGCGGCTTCCTGCACCTCTACATCGGCGAGGAAGCGGTGGGGGTGGGGGCGACCTCGGTGCTGCGGCCCGACGACTACGCGATCTCCGCCTACCGCGATCACGGCCACTGCCTGGCCAAAGGCGCGGACCCACGCCGTGCGATGGCCGAGCTCTTCGGCCGGCGCGACGGGCTCTGCAAGGGCAAGGGCGGGTCGATGCACCTCTTCGACAAGACGGTAAACTTCCTCGGCGGCCATGCCATCGTCGGCGCGCACCTGCCGCTGGCCGCCGGCGTCGCCTTCGCCATCAAGTACCAGGGCGGCGATCAGGTCATCGTCTGCTACTTCGGCGACGGCGCCGTGCACCAGGGCGAGTTCCACGAGGCGATGAACCTCTCCGCGCTCTGGAAGCTACCGGTGATCTGGATCTGTGAGAACAACCGCTATGCGATGGGCACCTCGGTCGAGCGCGCGCTGGCCCAGCCGGAGATTTGGAGGTTCGGCTTGACCTACGGCCTCCCGTCCGAGCGCGTCGACGGCATGGATGTCCTCGCCGTCCGTGAGGTAGTCAGCCGCGCCGTCGAGCGCGCCCGTCGGGAGAAGGTGCCGTCGCTCATCGAAGCTGACACGTACCGGTTTCGCGGCCACTCGATGCGGGACCCGGCCGGCGCCATCTACCGCACCAAGGAGGAGGTCGAGCGGGAGAAGCAGCGCGACCCCATCGTGCTCTTCCGGGACCGCGTCCTGGAGGCCGAGCTGCTCGCGGAGGCGGACGTGCGGGCGCTCGAAAAGGACGTCAACGACCGCATCGACGACGCGGTGACGTTCGCGGACGCCTCGCCGGAGCCGCCGGTCGAGTGGCTCCTGACCGACGTCTACAAAGAAGACGCCGAAGGCGTCTGAGGGGAGATCGATTGAGATGGCGGTCATGACCTACCGCGAGGCGTTGAACGTGGCGCTGCGGGAAGAGATGCGGCGTGACCCGCGCGTCTTCGTGATCGGCGAGGAGGTCGGGCTCTACGAGGGCGCCTACAAGGTCACGCAGGGGCTCCTCAAGGAGTTCGGGCCGCAGCGCGTGGTCGACACGCCCATCGCCGAGTCGGGCTTCACCGGCGTGGGGATCGGGGCGGCCATGGTCGGCCTCCGTCCTGTCGTGGAGATGATGACGTTCAACTTCGCCATGCTGGCGCTCGACCAGATCGTGAACTCGGCCGCGAAGATGTACTACATGTCCGGCGGGCAGTACAACATCCCCATCGTCATCCGCGGCCCCGGCGGCCCGGCCCACCAGCTCGCCGCCCAGCATTCGCAGTCGATGGAGGTCTACTTCTATCACGTCCCCGGGCTCAAGGTCGTGCGGCCCTCGACGCCGATGGATGCCAAGGGACTCCTGAAGTCGGCGATCCGCGACGACAACCCTGTCATCTTCATCGAGTCGGAGACACTCTACGCGGTGAAGGGCGAGGTGCCCGACGATCCGGAGTTCATCATCCCGCTCGGCCAGGCCGTGGTGCGCCGCGAGGGGACCGACGTCACCGTGATCGCCTATATGGGGATGATGTACCGGGCCCTGGAGGCGGCCGAGGAGCTGGCCAAGGAAGGGATCTCGGTCGAGATCGTGGACCCGCGGACGCTGCGGCCCATGGACACCGAGACCATCATCGGCTCGGTGCGGAAGACCCATCGCGCGGTGGTGGTGGAGGCGGGCGCCGGCTTCGCCGGCATGGGCTCGGAGATCTCCGCGTCCATCACCGAGTGCGCCTTCGACGACCTCGATGCTCCCATCGAGCGCGTGACGGGCGAGAACGCTCCGATGCCGTACGCGCGGAACCTCGAGCGGGCCAAGACGCCCTCGAAAGAGAAGATCGTCGACGCCGTCCGGCGTGTCTGCCACGCCCAGGGGAGTTGAGCCATGGCCGTGACGAAGGTCGTCATGCCGAAGTTATCAGAGGCTATGGAGACGGGGAAAATCATCAAGTGGTTAAAGAAGGAAGGGGACAGGGTCCAGGGCGGCGATATCTTAGCCGAGATCGAGACGGACAAGGCCGACGTCGAGATGGAGGCGTTCGGCGCCGGCGTGCTCCGGAAGATTCTGGTGCAGGCCGGTGACCGCGCGCCCGTCGGTGCGCTCATCGGCGTCATCGCCGAGGCCGACGAAGACATCGGGGTGGTGATCGCGAGCGCGCCCGCACCGACCGCAGTGGCAGCAGCGCAGCCGGCGGCCTCGGTGGCTCAGAAAACCCCACGTCGCCCCGAGGCCACCCCCGCCCGGGCTGACGCTCCCCCGACGCTCCGGCCGGCGCCGGCACTCGCTCCTGTCGCTGCGGCCGCGCCTGCGAGCCCCGCCACTGCGGCATCCGGTCGGGTGAAGGCCTCCCCACTGGCCAAGAAGATCGCCGCCCAGGCCGGCGTGGATCTGAAGGTGATCCAGGGCTCGGGGCCCGGCGGCCGCATCATCCGCCGCGACGTCGAGACGGCGGCCAGCCAGGCGCCGGCGGCGCCGACGGTGGCGCGTCCAGCCGTCGCCGCGCTGGCCGCCGGCCTGCCGACTGCCGAGTACGAGGATCGTCCGCTCTCCCCGATGCGGGCGATGATCGCCAAGCGGATGCCGCTCGCCAAGGCCCCGGTCCCGCACTTCTACGTCACCTCGGAGGTGGCGATGGACCGGGCCGGGGAGCTGCGGGAGGAGCTGAACGCCCTCGAGGGCCAGCCGAAGATCTCGGTCAACGATCTGATCGTCCGGGCCTGCGCCATCGCGCTGCTCCAGCACCCCGGCGTGAACGCGTCGTTCCAGGGCGAGACGTTCCGCATCCACCACCGGGCGCACATCGGCATCGCGGTCGCGCTGGACGATGGCCTCATTACCCCGGTGCTCCGCGACTGCCAGGCAAAGTCGCTCGGCCAGATCGCCGTCGAGTCGCGCGATCTCATCGAGCGCGCGCGGGGGCGCAAACTACGGGCCCAGGAGCTCGCGGGGGCGACGTTCTCGATCTCCAATCTCGGCATGTTCGACGTCGCGGACTTCTCGGCCATCATCAACCCGCCGGAAGGGGCGATTCTCGCCGTGGGCTCGGTGCGCCGGGTGCCCGTGGTCGAGGGGGAGGCCGTCACCATCGGCCGGCGGATGTCGATGACGATCTCCTGCGACCACCGCGTCATGGACGGGGCCATGGGCGCGCGCTTCTTACAGTCGGTGAAGCGGCTGCTGGAAGAGCCGCTGCGGTTGCTCGTATGACCGTGAGGGGCGGCAGCGGCCGGGCAGGGTCCGGCGACCACGAGCTTGGGCGCCTGGTCACCGTTTGCGCGTTCCCATACGGCACGCTCGGCGTGGCCCTAGGCGGCGGGAACGGGTCGGCGGACCCTACCCGGCCGCTGCCGTACCTCCCAGTCCAACGCCTCAGCGCCGCCTTCCAGCGGCGACGCGTCACCATCGCACCGCGCGGGCGTCATGGCAGCCCATAAGGTCGACGTCGCCGTCATCGGCACCGGGCCCGGCGGGTACGTCGCGGCCATCCGTTGCGCGCAGCTGGGGCTCAGCGTCGCCGCGGTCGAGGACGACCGCCCCGGCGGCGTCTGCCTCAACTGGGGCTGCATCCCGACCAAGGCGCTCTTGCGCAACGCCGAGGTCGTCCACCTCCTCGAGCGCGCCCCGGAGTTCGGTATCCGCGTGCAGGGCTTTCAGGCCGACTACGCGGAGGCGGTCAAGCGGAGCCGCCAGGTCGCCGACCGGATGGCCAAGGGCGTGGAGTTCCTCTTTCGGAAGAACAAGATCACGCTCCTGCCCGGCACCGGCACGCTCCGGAGCCCGGCGAGCGTCGAGGTCAAGGGCGTCCGGGGGGCCGAGACCATCGAAGCGCGGGCGCTGATCCTGGCCACGGGCTCGGAGCCCAAGGCGTTGCCCGGCGTCGGCATCGACGAGAAGATCGTCCTCTCGTCCAACGGCGCCGTGAGGCAGGAGCGCGCGCCCAAGTCGCTCGTCATCATTGGCGCCGGCGCGGTCGGCGTCGAGTTCGCCGACGTCTACGCTTCCTACGGCACCCAGGTGACGATCCTCGAGGCGCTGCCGCGCCTGGTCCCCGTGGAGGACGAGGAGGTCTCGAGCCAGCTCGCGCGATCTTTCAATCGCCGCGGGATGACCCTCAAGACCGGCGTCAAGGTGACCTCCGTCAAGCCCGGGGGAGCCGGCGTCGTCGTCGAGACGGACGGCGGCCGGTTCGAGGCCGAGCAGATCCTGATGGCCGTAGGCCGCGCCGCCAAGGTCAAGGGGCTGGGGCTGGAGACGCTCGGCGTCGCGCTCGATCGCGGCTTCGTGAAGGTATCGCCGCGGATGGAGACGTCGGTCAAGGGCGTCTACGCCATCGGCGACATGGCTGGCCCGCCGCTCCTCGCCCACAAGGCGATGGCCGAGGGCGTCGTCGCCGCCGAGACCATCGCGGGCCGGGAGCCGCGGCCGATCGACTACACCAACGTGCCGTCCTGCACCTACTGTCGCCCCCAGATCGCCTCGATCGGGCTGACGGAAGCGCGGGCGAAGGAGAACGGCCGCGAGATCACCGTGGGCAGGTTCCCGTTCACCGCCAGCGGCAAGGCCGTGGCCCTCGGCGAGACGGAAGGGTTCATCAAGGTCGTCGCCGACAAGGCGACCGGCGAGCTCCTGGGCGCCCATATCGTGGGGCCGGACGCGACCGAGGTGATCCACGAGTTCGCCGTCGGACGCACCCTGGAGGCGACGCTCGAAGAGATCGTCCACACCATTCACGCGCATCCGACGCTGTCCGAGGCCGCCCTGGAGGCAGCGCTCGGGGCCCTCGGGCAGGCGATCCACATCTAATGAGATGGATTTTGCGCCGACGCCCGAGCAGGGCGAGGTGCGCGCCCGGGCTCGCGAGCTGGCCGATGGTGTGTTGGCCGCGCCGGCTTCCCGCTGGGACGAGCGCGAAGAATACCCCCGGGACAACGTCGAGGACTTGGTCGCCGCCGGGTTCATAGGCATGACCATCCCGCGGGAGTAGGGCGGGCCCGACCGCCGGGTCGCTCGACGCGGTTAGTGCGTGCCGTGCAGGAGGGGGATCTTGACCAGAAGCGTGAACCCGTTGATCGTCAGCAACGCGCCGAGGAGCGCCAGCACCAGCGAGATCCCGAGCATCGGGCGTGAGGTCGCCAGGATCGAGACCGACGCGCAGACGATCGCGATCTGGAGGAAAACCTCGGCGTAGTCGAAGTAGGGATCGCGGTTGCGGTAGACATCGCGCTGGTGCTCGAGCTTCCGGGCGTCCTTCTCGATGTCCTTCTTCTCGGCGTTGTAACGCTTCTCCTCCTCGGCGAACGTCCGGGCCAGCGCCTCGAGCCGCGCCCGCTCCGGCCCCTTGAGGCTGGAGGACTCGGCGGGTTGGGCCTCGAGGATCAGCTTCTGAGCCCGGTACTGGTGCTCGCGGATGACCTTGGCCTGGTAGAAGGCCCATTGGTCCGAGGCCTGCTGCTGGGCGAGCAGCATCTCCTTCATGGCATACTTGCCGCCCAGCCCGGCGACGGCGAGGGCGACCGCGTAGACGGCGGTGACCAGGGCAACGCGGCGGCTGAACGTCCGGTCGCGCTTTTCTTCCAGCTCCTCGAGACCGGGCAGCTCGACCTCAGCCACGCGCCGACGTCGACCACTTCTTGATCTCTTCCCGCATCGCGTCCTTGCCCGCCTCGAACGCCGTGATGAGGCGCTCCGTCTGCTCCTCGAACATCTCGCGACTCTTGTCGAGCCACTCGCCGGCCTGGGTCTGGGCCTGGGTCGCCCACTCCTGCGCACGCTTGGCGACGTCGCCGCCCCGTTCCGTGAGCAGCTCGCGCGCCTGGCGCCCGGTGCGCGGCGTGGTGAGGAAGGCGAGCGCGGCGCCCAGCGCGGCACCGAAGAAGAACCAGCCCAGATAACCGCCCGGATCGCCCTTTTCGTTACTCATGGTTTTCTCCTTGCTGCTTGCGCAGCCGGTGAAGAAACACGTCGAGGCCGGTCTTGATACTGGCAGCCACGCCGACGAGCTGGCCGGCCCGCGAGAGCCCGGCGATGGCGCTCATGACGCGACTGAGCCCGTCCGAAAGCCCCTGGGCCTGTTCGGCCAGCGCCCCCAGGCGCCCCACCTCGCCGCGGACTTCCCCGCTCATCAGCCTGAGGTCATCGACGAGTGCCTGGAGCTGGCTCACCAGCGGTTGCAACTCCTGCTCGGCGATGGCCAGCACGCGGTCGGCCCGCTCGGCGGCCCGCCGCAAGGCCACCAGCAGGGGAACGAGCGCCACCGTGACGGCGAGCACGCATACGACGATGACCGCCTGCGCCCAGAGTTGCATGGGCCCGAATTATCGTCAGATCGCCCCTCGAAAGTCAATAAATTCATTGACTTGGTAAGCAGGTGGTCTCTATAATCGCGCGGATTGGTCGCGGGGTGTCCGAGCTTCCCCTCAACCAGCGTTAACGCGGGAGCCTGATGTCTCTCCAGGAACGCTTCGACGAGCTGCACGGGCGCCACGCTCGGGCCGAGCTGGCGGGCGGAGAGGAGCGCGTCCGGCGGCAGCACAAGGCGGGCAAGAAGACGGCGCGCGAGCGCCTCGACCTGCTCCTGGATCCCGGGTCGTTCATGGAGATCGACAGGTTCGTCGTGCACCAGTCCCATGACTTCGGGATGGCGGAGCAGAAGATCCCCGGCGATGGCGTCGTCACCGGCTCCGGCCGGGTCCACGGCCGGCCGGTGTTCGTCTTCGCCCAGGACTTCACCGTCTTCGGCGGCTCGCTGTCGGAAGCGTACGCGCGCAAGATCTGCAAGATCATGGATCTGGCCATGAAGACAGGGGCGCCGATCATCGGGCTCAACGACTCGGGCGGCGCCCGCATCCAGGAGGGCGTGGTCTCCCTGGCCGGATACGCCGACATCTTCCTCCGCAATACCCTGGCCTCGGGGGTGGTGCCGCAGATCTCGGCGATCATGGGCCCCTGTGCGGGCGGGGCCGTGTACTCGCCGGCCATCACCGACTTCACGTTCATGGTCCAGAACACGTCGTACATGTTCGTGACGGGGCCTGACGTCATCAAGGTCGTCACCCACGAGACGGTCTCGGCCGAGGAGCTGGGCGGCGCCACGACCCACGGCACGACCTCCGGCGTGGCTCACTTCGCGGCGGACAGCGAAGAGGAGTGCCTGGCCCTCATCCGCGAGCTGCTGACCTTCCTGCCGGCGAACAACATGGAGGACCCGCCGCTCCGGCCCACGCTCGATCCCGTCGATCGGCGCGACGAAGCGCTGCAATCGATCGTGCCGGACCAGCCCCACCAGGCGTATAACATGTTGGCGATCATCCGGACGGTCGTTGATGATCATTATTTCCTCGAAGTCCAGGCGGCTTTCGCTCCGAACGTCATCGTCGGCTTCGGGCGGCTCGGTGGCCGGTCCGTCGGCATCGTCGCCAACCAGCCCGCCCACCTGGCCGGCTGCCTCGACATCAACGCGTCGGTGAAGGCCGCGCGCTTCGTGCGCTTCTGCGACTGCTTCAACATCCCGCTGGTGACCTTCGAGGACGTGCCGGGCTTCCTGCCGGGCACGGCGCAGGAGCACGGCGGCATCATCAAGCACGGCGCCAAGCTTCTCTACGCCTTCTGCGAGGCGACCGTGCCCAAGCTCACCGTCATCACCCGCAAGGCGTACGGCGGCGCCTACTGCGTCATGTCGTCCAAGCACATCCGCGGCGATGCGAACTTCGCGTACCCGACCGCCGAGATCGCCGTCATGGGACCCGACGGGGCGGTGAACATCCTCTATCGCCGCGAGCTGGAGGCGGCCCCCGACCCGGCCGCGTTCAGGGAGGCCACGACGCGCGAGTACCGCGAGAAGTTCGCCAACCCCTGGGTGGCCGCGGAGCGCGGCTACGTCGACGAGGTCATCGAGCCCCGGGACACGCGCGCGCGTCTCATCGCCGCGCTGGAGCTGACCCACACCAAGCGGGACGCCAATCCCCCCAAGAAGCACGGGAACATCCCCCTATGACGGACCCGGGCCGGGAGCGCAAGGGCCTCTTCACGACGTCCTGGGGCGCGCCGCTCCAGCCGGCCTACGGGCCCGCCGATGTTCCGGAGGAATGCCGCGGCGGGGCACTGGGCGCGCCGGGGGAGTTTCCCTTCACGCGCGGCATCCACCCGACGATGTACCGCGGCCGACTGTGGACGATGCGGCAGTACGCCGGCTTCGGCTCGGCGGCCGAGACGAACAAGCGGTACCGCTTCCTCCTCGAGCAGGGCCAGACGGGCCTCAGCGTGGCCTTCGATCTGCCCACCCAGATGGGGCACGATCCCGACTCACCGATGGCCTACGGGGAAGTGGGCAAGGTGGGCGTCTCGATCGCCTGCGTCGACGACATGGCCGATCTCTTCGAGGGCATCCCGCTCGACCGCGTGTCGACCTCGATGACGATCAACGCCACCGCGTCCATCCTCCTGGCCCTCTACATCGTGGTGGGCCGGCGGCAGGGCGTGCCGCCGGAGGGTCTGGCCGGCACCACCCAGAACGACATTCTCAAGGAGTACATCGCTCGGGGCACGTACATCTTCCCGCCCGGCCCCTCGATGCGACTGGTGACCGACATGTTTGCCTACTGCCGGGACCGCGTGCCCCGCTGGAACACCATCTCGATCTCGGGCTACCACATGCGCGAGGCGGGATGCACGGCGGTCCAGGAGGTCGCGTTCACCCTCGCCAACGCCGTGGCCTACGTCCAGGCCGCGCTCAGCGCCGGGCTGGCCGTGGACGAGTTCGCGCCCCAGCTCTCGTTCTTCTTCAACGCCCACAACAACCTCGTCGAGGAGGTCGCCAAGTTCCGGGCGGCGCGTCGCCTCTGGGCGCGCATCATGCGCGACCGCTTCCGGGCCCGCGACCCGCGGTCCCTGATGCTGCGCTTCCACGCCCAGACGGCCGGCAGCATGCTCACGGCCCAGCAGCCGGAGAACAACATCGTGAGGGTGGCGGTGCAAGCGCTGGCCGCCGTGCTGGGCGGCTGCCAGTCGCTGCACACGAACTCGATGGATGAGGCGCTGGCGCTGCCGACCGAGCGCGCCGTCCGCATCGCGCTGCGGACTCAGCAGATCCTGGCCTACGAGTCCGGCGTCGCCGACACCGCCGATCCGCTGGGGGGGGCGTTCGTCGTTGAGCGGCTGACGCGCGACATCGAGGAGGCGGCGGAGGCGTACATCCGGAAGATCGACGACCTGGGTGGCTCGGTGGCGGCGGTCGCTTTCATGCAGCGCGAGATCCAGGACGCGGCGTACCGCTATCAGCGCGAGGTCGAGGACAAGGCGCGCATCGTCGTCGGCGTCAACGAGTTCGTCACCGAGGACCCGCCGCCGGCGAACCTGTTCCAACTCCACGCCGGCATCGGCGAGGCCCTCGCCCAGCGGGTCGCCCGCTTCCGGGCGGGCCGCGCCGGCGACGCGGCCCTGCGGGCGCTCGATGCCCTCGAGCGCAGCGCGCGGGCGGGGACCAACCTCGTGCCGCTCATCGTCGACGCCGTCGAGGCGTCGGTCACGCTGGGCGAGATCTGCGAGCGGCTGCGTGGCGTCTTCGGGACCCACCAGCCCTCGGTCACGTTCTGATGGGGCGCGCGCCGGCGCGGCTGGTTGTCGCCCTGCTCGCCGGTGGCCTCGCTCTCGCGGCTCCGGCGGCGGCGGGACTGGCCGATCGGGTCGGCGCGACCTTCGTTCTCATGGCCGCCGATTTCGTCAAGGCCGCCCACCCGCTGGAAGGCCTGGTGGTTTCCGTCGACGGCGACCTGATCTACACCGATTTGGGCGAAGCCGCGGGCGCCCAGGCGGGCCAGGAACTGACGGTCTTCCGCACGGGCGAGCCCTTCCATCACCTGTTCACGGGCAAGATGCTCGGCCATTACGAGGATGTTCTCGGCTGGGTGCAGATCCGGCGCGTCGACAAGGAGTTCTCGGAAGGCGTGTTCATCCCGCTCCGCGACCGGCCCCGGCCGCAGGTCGCCGACGGCGTGCGCATCAGCCGCGGGCGGATCCGGATCGCCATCACGCCCGTCCTCGACCTCACGAACGGCACCGCCGACGTCCGTCGCGTTCCCTACCTCATCGCCAGCGTCCTCGAGCGGTCGAAGCGCTTCCAGGTGGTCGACCCCCTTGCCGTGAGCGACATGTTCGCCAACGGCACCGTGAGCATCGAGCAGGTGCTCGCGCGCCCGGAGCGGGCGATCCGTGTCGCCCGGAACCTGGAGGTCTCCGGCTGGCTGGTGCCCGTGCTCCTCGAGCGCCGCGGCGTGATCTATCTGGACACCACCTGGATCTCGGCGGTGACCGGGATGGCGCTCTTGTCCCGGCGCCTGCCGCTCCTCAGCGGAGGGGTCGCCGAGGAGCAACGGTTCCCCTGGGAGCCGCGGCCGGAGGATTGAGGGTGTGCTATGGTAAGGCCCCCATGGTGACCGGGCGGCTCATCCTGCTGGTTGTGCTCGCCCTCGCGGCCACCGGATGCGCCACGATGCGTGAGTTCGCGGGCATGCCGGGGCCGGGCGAGCCTTCCGTCATCCTCAAGTCCGCCGAGACCCGCTGGCTGCTCATCAAGAATCCGCGCTTCGGCGACGTGCCGAGCGAGCCGGAGTTCGTCTGGGTCGAGGAGGACAAGGTCCCCACCACCTTCAAGACGGTGTTCCTGGGCAAGCGAGCGATCATCGCGCCGCCGGAGATCGTCGCCAAGTATGGCCTCCCACCGGGGGGCGGCAAGATCAGCCCGCGTCAGGGCGTGCCGTATCAGCCTCCTGCCGAGGCTGCGCGCGCCGAGGCGAGCGCGGCGGCGGCGCCGGGCGCGCGCACGGGGGAGACGCGCGCGACGACTGCGGCCGTGCCCGAGTCCAAGCGCGGCTACGTCGTCTACGTCGACACGACTCGCATCGTCATCGACCTCACCAGGACCGACGGCGTGCGGGCCGGCAGCCTCATCAGCCTCCGGCGGGACCGCATCCCCGTCGTCCACCCGGTGACCGGCGAAGTCCTCGGCGAGCTCGACGAGGAGGTGGCAACGGCGCGGGTCACCGAGATGCGGGAGAGGTTCTCCGTGGCCGAGATCCAAACGGTGGCGCCGGGCTCCCAGATCCAGGTCCGGGACCGAGTCGTCCTCAAGTAGCACCTCGCGCGTGCCGACGCCCATCCTCGAGCAGGTCCTCAAGGAGCGCGTCGCTGCGCTCGTGGGCGAGGCCCTCCGGACTGTCGAGGTGGAGATCCGTCGCCAGCTCGATTCGTCCGTCGCGCTGATCCAGGAGATGGGCGGCTACATCGCGGGTGCCGGCGGCAAGCGTCTGCGGCCGATGCTCCTGCTGCTGGCGGCGCGCCTGGCGGGCTACCGCGGCCCCCGGTCGGTGCGGCTGGCCTGCGTCGTGGAGCTGCTCCACACGGCGACGTTGATTCACGACGACGTCGTGGACCAGGCGCCGCTCCGGCGCGGGCGGCCGTCGGCCAACGCCCAGTGGGGCGACGACGCCTCCGTCCTCGTCGGCGATCACCTCTACTCGAAATCCTTCGCCATGCTCGTGCGCGACAACGACCGCGGCGTCATGGAAACGCTGGCCCGCGCCACGGTGTCGATGACCGAGGCGGAAGTGTTCCAGCTGGAGCGCAAGCGGAGCGGGGTGACGACGGAGGCGGACTACCTTCGCATCATCACCCAGAAGACAGCCTCCTTCATCTCGGCGTGCTGCCGCATCGGCGCGCTGCTGGGCGGGATCCCCGCCGCCCAGGTGGAGGCGCTGACGCGCTACGGCCTCGACGTCGGCGTGGCGTTCCAGATCTCGGACGACTCACTCGACTTCATCGCCGACCAGGACCGGCTCGGCAAGGCCATCGGCAGCGACCTCCGGGAGGGCAAGCTGACGCTGCCCCTGATCGCGATGCTGGACCGCGCCCCTCAGTGGGACGCCGAGCGCGTGCGCGGCCTCCTCAAGCGCCGCGCGCTGGCCCCCGCCGAGATCGAGGACATCCGGCGCCTGGTGCTCAAGCACGACGGCGTCGAGTACGCCCGGGAGCGCGCGTGCGCGTACGCGCAGGCGGCCAAGGCCGACCTCGAGACGTTCCCGCCGTCAGACGAACGGGAGATCCTCGCGCTGATCGCGGATTTCGTCGTTGATCGCGACCGCTGACCCATCGGAGGGGGCCTCGGCGGCCCCCTCCGAAACCTCCCCCAGGATAGGATTGCGGCGGCAAAGCCGCCGCTCGAACGGAGGCTGACGACGCCCGCGATTGTCGCGCCGACGACGGACTTCGGCACCCGGGACAGCATCGTCGCCGGCCGCCCTGCTGGGCGGATCGGCCCTACGTCGGGAGTCATGCCGGGGTCGTGGTTGTCCGGTTTCCCAACAGAGTGCCGCCGCTCGCTTTGAACGCCGCCGTGCTGCAGAGCCTCCGACGTTTGTCCGACGTCGAGATGAGTGGAAACGTTGTCGTGATCGAACCGGGGAAGGTCCGCCTCCTGCGGAAAGGCTCCAATTGACCCCCATCGTCACGCTGACGACCGACTTCGGCCTCCGGGACAGCTATGTCGCGGAGATGAAGGCGGTCATCCTCGGCCTCACGCGGACCGTGCAGCTGGTCGACGTCACCCATGAGGTGGAGCCGCAGCAGGTCGCCGAGGGGGCGCTTCTGCTCGAGGCCGCCGCGCACTTCTTTC
>MNEF01000066.1 GCA_001917535.1 Candidatus Rokubacteria bacterium 13_1_40CM_69_27 | reverse complement strand
TGACCTTGAAGAACTGCTCCCAGCCCTGCACGAGCGGCGCGTACGGCGCGGCGGGCGGCGGCGATGAAGCTCGCGCGGTCGCCGGCTCTAGTGACAGCCAGACGACCGAGACGAGCGCGATAGCACTCACCACGCTGCGCATCTTGCGGCCCTCCTTTGGCCCATCCTTGAGACGCTGCGGTATCGCCGATCGATTCACGCCTCTGTTTCCATTAGCGGGCAGCGCCCTCTGAATCGCCCTCTGCTGAATCCCGGGTCCTGACGTCGTAGCCGAGGTCTGGTCGTTCCTGGGCCGACGGCGTCGCCTCATCGAGAAGTTGCTGTTCGCGCCGGTTGGCCTGAAAGTCCTCGACCTGGCGCTCGGCGTCGCTCATTGCTTCCTTGGGTCCGGGGTCCCTTCCGCGCCCGATGCACGCGGGATTTCACGTTAAGCTGACGATCCCGATCGACTCTCGTCGGAACCGTCTCCCGATGGCCATTCCTCTCAACGCTCACTTCAGTTCCCTGACTCATCCCCATGTCCCTTCACCCCTGCGAACGCCACCGACGGCCTCCCGTTCCATCAGCTGAAAAGGCAATGATTCGAGTCGGGCGACGCCGGAACGAATGGCGCGCTGAGGCGTTAGCACGAGTGGAACAGGCGAATACTTCACGGGGGTGACGCGATGCTGAAGCGCGTGGCGACGGTGCTGTCGGCGCTGGCCCTGATGGGCGGGTGGGTGGTCGGGACGGGCTCTCTCTCGGCCGCCGGAGCACCCAAGGCCTATGTGGGCCTCTTCAAGGACGATGCGGTGGCCGTCATCGACACGGCCCAGAACAAGGTGCTCAGCACCATCCCGGTCCCGAAGGGGCCGCACGGGCTCGTGGTGACGCCGGACGGCCGCAAGGTCTACGTCAGCAGTGACGGCGCCTCGACGGTGAGCGTCATCGACACCGCCGCGGACCGCGTGATCGCCAGTATCGACGTGGGGGCGAATCCCCACGGGCTCGCGGTCTCGGGTGACGGTCGCCGGGTGCTCGTCTCGGGCTGGGGCTCGAACCGCGCGCTGGTCATTGACACGACGACGGACCGGGTGATCGGCGAGGTGCCGATCGCCCAGCCCCACAACGGCACGCTGAGCCGGGACGGGCGCACCGCGTGGGTGGCCTCCGCGGGCTCGAGCTGAGCCCGGACGGTCGACGGGTCTTCTTCACGCTGGCCGGCGTCGACGCGATCCAGGTGCTGGACACGGTCACCGACCGGATCGTCGCGCAAATCCCGGTGGGAGCCTCGCCGCACTACGCGCCCTTCACACCCGACGGCCGGTGGGCGCTGGCCGTGATCCAGGGCCCCGGCGAGCTGGGCATCCTGGACGCCGCGCGCAGCACGCTGGCCGGCACCGTCGCCGTGGGCAAAACCCCGCACTGGAGCACGTCCAGTTCCGACGGCCACACGGCCTACGTGACCAACGAAGGCTCCAACAACGTCTCGGTGGTGGACTTGGCGAGCCGCACGGTGACGGCCACCATCCCCGTTGGCAACGCGCCTCGCAAGATCGCCGTGCAGCCCGTCCCGGGCGCGGCGGTCGCGGCCCCCGCGCCGGTGCGGGTCGCCGCCGCGCCCTCCGGAAAGAGCAAGTCCCTCACGCTGGGCGGCGTGACCTACGCCGACCATGGCACCAAGGACGTGCGGAACCTGTCGAAGCTCGAGCTGGAGGCCGACGACTACTACTTCTCGCCGACCTTCTTGCGGGGCAGGCCCGGGCAGAAGCTGACGCTGATCGTGGAGAGCGAGGCGAGCACGCTGCACAACCTCAGCGTTCCCGCGCTCGGCATCGACAAGGACGTCCCGCCCAAGGGCAAGGTGCAGGTGGACGTCACCTTCCCGGCCTCGGGAGTGCTCGCCTTCTTCTGCAAGTTCCACGGGGCGCTCGGTATGAACGGCCAGCTGCGGGCCGGCGACACCGCGCCCAGCGGGGCGCGCTAGCCGCTCAGGAGTGACGGGCCGGGGGGTGGTTGGCGTGACGATGGCCGGGCGCGGGGGTCGGCACTCGTCTACCGTCGGCGGCTGCACGTGATTTCCCTCTTCGTCTGCCGCGCCGGGGGGCTGCCCTGGCCGAGCAAGGGGCTGCAGCCGCTCGGAAGGGTTCGCGCCTACACCGAGATGGCCCGGGGGATCAACGCGATCCTCTGGCGGGACGGAGACCTTGGGTACGCACTGGTCTCCGATGTCGACTCAGCGGAATTGCGTGCGCTCGCGTTGAAGCTCGCCGGCAATACCTAGAGATTACCCGAGACCCGGCTGCCCCCTTCGTCGTCGATATCTCAGGTGAGGGGAACCGCAACGGCGACGTCGAACTTCGAGTAGTACTTCTTCACCTCGCCGACGCCGTGCTTGGCTCGGAATTTCTCGACGACGTCGTGCACCTGGGCGGCATCCGTGATCGGCGTCGCCTTCGCGGTTGCTTTTGCGCCCTTGGCGGCCAGAGTGATCGCCTGGTTCTTCAGCACGTTCTTGTACCATTCGCTGGCGGATCCCTTCACGGGAAGCAGGTAGAGCGTCGCGCCGTCCCGGACGAACCACACCGGGCGGGAGGTCTTACGACCGGACGATCGACCGGTGACGGTGATGTCAATCTCGTCGGTGTCTTTCAGGGCCTTCGTGAAGTCTTCGAGTGCCATGTCAGTGCTCCTTGGGGATTCGTCCACTTTGTTGACGCCCGCCCTCAAAACCAGCGGGCCTTGTCGACCACGTTGCGCAAGGGCTGCCCGGCGAGGAAGCGCCGGCAGTTGTCGAGCAGGATCTCGAAGCGGCGGTCGTCGAGATACGGCCCGTGGCCGGCGGTGTGGGGGGTGATGAGGACGCCGGGCATCGTCCACAGCGGGTGATCGGCCGGCAGCGGCTCCTGCTCGAACACGTCGAGGCCCGCGCCGGCGATCTCACCAGCCCGCAGGGCCTGGACCAGGTCGTCGAGCCGGGTCGTCAGGCCGCGCCCGATGTTGATGAAGAACGCGCTGCGCTTCATCCGCTGAAAACGTGCCCGGTGCATGAAGCCTTCGGTCGCCGGCGTGTGCGGCACGGTGAGGATCACGAAGTCGGCGCGGGGCAGCAGAGAGTCGAGCGTGTCGGGGCCGTGTAGCTCGGCCACGCCGGGCGGCGCCTGGCGCCGGCGCGCGTCGACTCCGATCACGCGCAACCCGAAGGCCGCGGCGAGCCGCGCCGCTTCGGCGCCGATCCCGCCCACGCCGATGATCAGCGCCGTGGCCTCGGGGAGGTGGACGACCCCGGTATCGAGGGGCGCCGGCCGCCACTCGCGCCGGAGCTGCAGCGGCAGGTAGTGGTGCAGCCCCCGGGCGAAGGCCAGGACGAAGGCCATGATGTGCGCGCCGATGTGGTCGTTGTAGATCTCCCGGAAGTTCGTCACGACCACCGGATGCGCGATCAGCTCCGGGTAATAGTATCCGGCGGGCGGCGCCGCCTGCGGCGCCTGGAGCCAGCGGAGCCGCCCGGCCCGGCCCAGCAGCCCGGGCGGCAGAGTCCCGAATACAGCCTCCGCGTCGCCGACGACCTTGGCGGCCTGCGCCGAGTCCTCGGCGACCACGACGGAAAGCTCCGGCAGCACGGCGGCGAGCCGCGCAGCCCACGCCCGGGTCGTGGGCGTCGGGGGCGGCAGCATCACGAGGGTCACGCCCATGAGTCCCGACGCTACGCGACGCCACCGCTCGCGGTCAATGCGGCCGGTGGATGGGATTGACTGGGGAACAGCTCCCATTCATGATCGGGCGGGTCGTGGCGGGCGCGGGGCGGTGAGGCACCTGATTCACCGGCCCACCATCCACCTCGGGGGGAGGACGCCATGGGGCTGAACAGAAGAGAGTTTCTGGCAGCAGGGACCGCGGCGGCGACGCTGGCCGCGGCGCCGCGCGCGTTCGCCCAATGGCAGCCGAGTCAGCGCTACCCGGACCCGTCGGTCCAGATCGTCGACCAGAGCTTCGCGCGCTACCGGCTCGCGCTCGCCAAGGTCGAGCGGCTCGCGGCCGGGTTTCGCTGGTGCGAGGGGCCGGTGTGGTTCGGCGACGGGCGCTACCTGCTCTGGAGCGACATCCCGAACAACCGCATCATGAGGTGGGACGAAGAGACCGGCGTGGCGAGCGTGTTCCGCAAGCCGTCGAACTTCGCCAACGGCAATACGCGCGACCGGCAGGGGCGGCTGCTCACCTGCGAGCACGGCACCCGGCGGGTGTCGCGCACCGAGTACGACGGCACCATCACCGCCGTCGCCGACCGCTTCGAGGGCAAGCCCCTCAATTCGCCGAACGACATCGTGTGCAAGTCCGATGGCTCGATCTGGTTCACCGACCCGCCGTTCGGCATCCTCGGCTATTACGAGGGCTACGTCGCCAAGCCGGAGCTGCCGACCAACGTGTATCGGGTGGACGGCAAGAGCGGGCAGATCTCGGTGGCCACGGGCGACGTCAACCGGCCCAACGGGCTGGCCTTCTCGCCCGACGAATCGAAGCTCTACGTGGTCGAGGCGGGCGTCACCCCGCGCGTCATCCTGGTCTTCGACGTCGTGGACGGGGGCACCCGCATCGCCAACAAGCGGAAGCACATCGACGCCGGTCCCGGCACCCCGGACGGGTTCCGCTGCGACGTGGACGGCAACCTCTGGTGCGGCTGGGGCATGGGCCAGGAGGGGCTCGACGGCGTGTCGATCTTCAACCCGGGTGGCACGCTCATCGGACGCATCAATCTGCCCGAGCGCTCGGCGAACCTCTGCTTCGGCGGCACCTACCGCAACCGGCTCTTCATGGCCGGCAGCACGTCGGTCTATTCGCTGTACGTGAACACCCAGGGCGCGCTGGGGGGCTGAGACGCCAACGGCCTCCGGGTGGACCAGGAGGCCGTCGGCTTTCACACGGCCGCTGATCTCCGGGTCGGGTGCTACGCGCTCCGCGGCGCGCCGATGGATCGAGGAAAGGGAGGATGATCGTGGCGTGCTGGGCATGAAGATCGGAAAGGAGGATTCCGAACGCGGGATGTTCTTCCGCTTCAACGACGATTTCGATGATCCTCTTATGCGCGGACGCCGAGCGCGGCGCGCACGCGAGGCAACACCTCGCGCGCCACGCGCGCCATGTAGCCGCGCTGGGGGTCGTCCGGCATTATCGGGTTGGGGACCGGATGCAGGACGATGTAGTCGAAGACCACGGGCGCTGATCGCAGCACGTCGAGCAACTGCCGGACGATTTCGGCGGGGCCTCCACGCAAGCAGAAGGCGTCGGCGGCGGCCTCAGGCAGGAAGTCCACGACGCGACCGCTCGCCTCCAGATCCGGGGCGTGGTGGAAGTCGGGCCAGACCTTGTGGTGGTGCTTGAGCGTCTCCGGATCCGGTCCTGGCCAGTCGAGGCGGGGTGGTTCGAAGAGCATCGGCGAGTATTCGTAGTAGCCGGCCGCCATGGACTTGCCGATCGTCAGCGCCCGACCGGGATCGTCCACGAACACGGTGTGGAAGACGCCACCCACGCCGACCGTCGACGGGTCGCGGCCGGCCTCGGCGGCGCCGGCGCGGATCGCTTCGACGGCCCGCGCGATGTTGGTAGCGTGCGTGCCGACGCGAATGAAGACGCCGTCGGCGACGCCCCCGGCCATGAGCAGGGTGCGCGGGCCGCCGGCGGCGATCCAGATCGGCACCGGCCGGTGGTGGGGCAGGCGGGCCGGCCGGGCCGCACCGACCTCGACCTCCTTGCCATCGAGCAGGGCCCGCATCAGGCGCGTGCTGGCCTCGAGCTCGCTGACGCGCGCCGGTCGTAGCCCCGCCAGGCGGACCGCGGTGTCCCCGACGCCCCAGCCGAGCAGCGTGCGGCCGGGGGCGAGCTCGTCGATCGTCGCGATCGACGAGGCGGTGACCGTGGGGTGCCGCGTCACCGGATTCGCTAGCAGCGGCCCCAGCGTGATGCGCTCGGTTGCCCGAGCCGCGGCGGCCAGCAGGACGTACGTGTCGCGGCGGCGGAGCTGTGAGTCCGGCAGGAATGCCGCGTCCCAGCCCAGAGTTTCGGCGCGCCGCACGTCGGCGGCGAAGGCGTCGACCGAGCGGAAGTCGAACCGGTTCAGGCCGAAACGCGGGGCCGTCCCACTCTCCACCACGTGGTCTTCCCCACAAAAATCTCCCTTGGCCGGTCTGGGGGAGGGTCGTGCAGGAAGGGGCCGACCCCCGTCGGAGCCGCGTAGGCGGACGAGGGTATCACGAGTTCTGGCGTCGTAGATGAGGTAGACTGGCGCCGACACTGCCAGCCACAGCGGGGGATATCACATGACGGATCTCGAGCGATTAGGGCTCACCTTGGTCGGGTTCGCCGTCGTCATCGTCGGCGGTGGCGTGCTCCTCGGCCTGGTCGGCGCGTGGATCACCAAGCAGCGGGGGCGGTAGCGGGCTCGAGCTACAATCCCGAGGTGCCGACCCAGCCTGTCTCCGAGACGTCCAGCATGATTCCGTCCGGGCCACTGTACTTCACCTCGACGTTGCCATGATGTTGAGTGCCGCGGCCCACCCCGAGGGCCTGGTTGACGTCTTCGCGGGGCTGGGAACCCGCTTCAGACAGCTTTTCAGCGATCACGTCCAGGCTCTCCACCTGAAAGCCGATGTGGTGGATGCCACTGTACTCCTTGCCGCGCTCGGCCCCGGCCGCCGCATCGCTCTTGAAATTGAGGATCGCCAGATTGATGTCGCCGTCGCTGAGGTAGTAGCCGCGGGCCCCCGGGCCGTCGATCTTGGCGATTTCCTTCATGCCGAACACGTCGATATAGAACCTGGCAGTCTTGTCCACATCCTGGGTCGAGAGGGCGATGTGCTTGATCTTTGGCATGGCCTTTCTCCTCTACCGGTCGGTCCGCGCTGCGGTCTCCCGTCTGGGGACGTTACGCCAGAGACGCTCAAAAGGCCAGAACATTGCTTTCCCCAGAGATCCCTTGCCCTGCCGGCGCTTGCTTTCTACAATTGTCGCGAGCTCACCGTGACTCACGCGTACCCGCTAGGGAGCGTTCCGCGCGAGGCCGCGAGGTGCGCCACGTGTCAAGCCATCACGTGAAAGGCGAGGCGAATGGACTATAGTGATCTCCGGGAGTGGCTGGCGAGGGTCGAGGAGCTGGGTGAGCTCCGGCAGATCGACGGGGCCCACTGGCGGCTCGAGATGGGAGCGATCACCGAGCTCCTCTATCGGCGCGGTCCACAGCCGCCTCCCGCGATCCTCTTCGACCGAGTGCCCGGCTACCCGCCGGGCTACCGGACGCTCTTCGGGATGACCTGCTCCGTGAAGCGGATGGCCCTCACGCTCGGGCTGCCCATGGTGGAGAGCGGTCTGGAGCTGGTGCAGAACTACCGCAGGAAGATCCGCGACTTCCACCCCATCCCGCCGAAGGTCGTGAAGGGCGGGCCGATCTCGGAACACGTGGACGAGGGCGACAAGATCGACCTCCTCAAGTTCCCCGTACCCCTGCACCATGAGAAGGACGGAGGGCGGTACATCGGCACGGGCTGCCTGGTCGTCACGCGGGATCCCGACGAGGGCTGGATCAACCTCGGGACGTATCGGGGCATGGTTCACGACAAGACGACCGTGGGGCTCTACATCTCGCCCGGCAAGCACGGCCGGATCCATCGGCAGAAGTATTTCGAGCGTCGCCAGCCGTGCCCGGTGGTGGTCTGCGTCGGCCAGGACCCGGCGCTGTTCCTGGCGTCCGGCAACGAGGTGCCCTACGGCCTCTCGGAACTCGACTACACGGGAGGGTTCAAGGGGTCGCCGATCGAGGTCACCGAGGGGCGCCATACGGGTCTTCCCATCCCCGCCGCCGCCGAGATCGCGTACGAGGGAGAGATGCTCCCGGGCGAGGGGAAGGACGAAGGCCCCTTCGGGGAGTGGACGGGGTACTACGCCAGCGGCGAGCGCGCCGAGCCGTTTGTGCGCGTCCGGGCCGTCTACCACCGGGACGATCCCATCCTCACCTGCGCGCGGCCCAGCCGGCCGCCCTCGGACTACTCCTTCAGCAAGGGGATCGTGAAGTCGGCCCTCATCTGGGACCAGGTCGAGAAGATGGGAATCCCCAACGTGAAGGGCGTCTGGTGTCACGAGGCGGGCGGGGGGCGGCTCTTCAACATCATCTCGATCAAGCAGGCCTACCCGGGCCACGCCCGGCAGGCGGCCCTGGCGGCGGCCCAGTGCGCGGCCGGCGCCTATCTCGGGCGCTATGTCATCGTGGTGGACGACGACGTCGATCCCACCAGCACCTTCGACGTCATCTGGGCGATCGCGACGCGCTCGGACCCCGAGCGCTCGATCGACATCTTCCGGCGGGCGTGGAGCGGCCCTCTCGACCCCGCGATCCGGCCGGGCCAGAAGGGCTTGAACTCCCGGGCCATCATCGACGCCTGCCGCCCCTGGGAGTGGCGCGACGAATTCCCGCCG
>MNEF01000113.1 GCA_001917535.1 Candidatus Rokubacteria bacterium 13_1_40CM_69_27 | reverse complement strand
TGGATAACGGTGTCTGGCACGGGGCGGGGGAGGACTGCCCGTGGGCCCGGGCGGTAGCGTTCGGATGGCAGGATCTGGAAATCCTCCACGGCGGGCCGGCGGCGCGACGGAGCTTCCTCGACGGCTTCGCCGCGCGGCTGTACGCCAGCCATCGCGCCGCGCTCGTCCGATTCCGCCAGATCCTCGCGCGGCGAAACCATCTCCTCCAGCAGCGCTTGCCCGAGACGGCGCTGGGGACGCGGCTGGCGCCCTGGGACGAGCAGCTGGCCACCGTGGGAATGGAGCTGATCGACCGGCGCCGCCGGGCCACGGCGGCGCTCCAGACCGAGATCGCGAGGATCTATCCGAACCTGGCCGGAGAGCGTCACAAGGTGGAGGTCCGCTATCGCGCTTCGCTGGGGGAAGCCAGCGAGGCCGCCGCGTTTCTGGCAGCCCTCGAGCGCGCGCGCCGGGCCGAGCTGCGGCGCGGTCAGACGCTGGTCGGTCCTCACCGCGATGACCTCGCGATCGAGCTGGACAGCGTGGATGCGCGCGCCTACGGCTCCCGCGGCCAGCAGCGTCTCCTCGCACTGGCGCTCCGCCTCGCGGAAGTGCTGCCCATCACGGAGGCGGTCGGCACGACGCCGGTGCTTCTCCTCGACGACGCCCTCTCGGAGCTGGACCCGCAGGTGCGGCAGACCGTGCTGCGCGAGATCGAGACTGCCGAGCAGGTTTTCCTGACCTCGCCCGAGCCGCTGCCGGCCGGGGCCGGCGCGCGCTGGATCGTGACCGAAGGCGAGGTGGCGGCGGCATGAGCGCCGACACATACACAGCCAGCGACATCAAGGTCCTGGAGGGGCTGGAGGCCGTTCGCAAGCGCCCCGCCATGTACGTCGGCGACACCAGCGCCTACGGCCTGCACCACCTCGTTTACGAGGTGGTCGACAACTCGGTCGACGAGGCACTGGCCGGGCACTGCGACAGCATCAAGGTCGTCCTGCATTCGGACGGCTCCTGCTCGGTTGGTGACAACGGCCGGGGCATCCCCGTCGACCTCCACCAGGAGACGGGCAAGCCGGCGGCGGAGGTGGTGCTGACGACGCTCCACGCCGGCGGCAAGTTCGGGCACTCGGCCTACAAGGTCTCCGGCGGGCTCCATGGCGTCGGCGTGTCGGTCGTGAACGCGCTGAGCGAGTGGCTCGACCTGGAGATCCTCCGGAGCGGGAACACTTGGACCCAGCGCTACGAGTACGGCGCGCCCACCGGGCCGCTGACGCCCGGCGAGCCGACCAAGAAGCACGGCACCATCATCCGCTTCAAGCCCGACGCCAAGATCTTCGAGGAGACGAGCTTCTCCTTCGACACGCTCTCGAACCGTCTGCGCGAGCTGGCGTTCCTCAATCGGGGGCTGAGGATCGTCATCGAGGACGAGCGGGATGGGCGCAGTCACACCTTCCTCTACAAGGGCGGCATCGTCGAGTTCGTCAAGCACCTCAACCAGAACAAGACGCCCATTCATCCCAAGGTGCTCTACTTCGAGGGCAAAAAGGGCGACACCGAGGTGGAGGTGGCGCTGCAGTACAACGACGGCTATCAGGAGGCCGTCTTTGCCTTCGCCAACAACATCAACACCCGCGAGGGGGGCACGCACCTCACCGGGTTCCGGGCGGCCGTGACCGGGCGCATCTCGAGCTACGCCGAGGCCAACGGCTACCTGAAGGGGTTCAAGGGCGGGGTCACCGGCGATGACGTCCGCGAGGGCCTCACCGCGGTGGTGTCGGTGCGGCTGCCCGAGCCGCAGTTCGAGGGACAGACGAAGGCCCGGCTCGGCAACACCGACATCAAGGGCCTGGTCCAGCAGATCGTGAACGACAAGCTGGCCGAGGCCTTCGAAGAGGATCCCACCACGGCCCGGAAGATCGTGGAGAAGTGTGTGCGGGCGGCCCAGGCGCGCGAAGCCGCCCGCAAGGCGCGTGAGCTCACGCGCAAGAAGGGCGTGGACGACGAGGGCCTGAGCGCGAAGCTGGCCGACTGCTCCGAGCGGGAGCCCCAGCACCGGGAGCTGTTCATCGTGGAGGGCGACTCCGCCGGCGGCTCGGCCAAGCAGGGGCGCGACCGGCGGACCCAGGCCGTGCTGCCGCTACGCGGCAAGATCATCAACGCGGAGAAGGCCCGCTACGACAAGGTCCTCTCCCACAACGAGATCCGTCTCCTCATCTCGGCCATGGGGACGGGCATCGGGCCCGAGGAGTTCGACGTTGCCAAGCTTCGCTATCACAAGATCATCCTGATGACGGACGCCGACGTCGACGGCGCCCATATCAGGACGCTGCTGCTCACCTTCTTCTTCCGCCACATGGTGCTGGTGATCGAGCGGGGCCACCTCTACATCGCCCAGCCGCCGCTCTTCAAGGTGAAGAAGGGCAAGGTCGAGAAGTATCTGATGTCCGAGCGCGAGTTCCAGGAGTTCTTCCTCACGACGTGGGTGGAGACGGCCAGCGTGAAGGTGCCGGGGACGAGGGCACCGCTCACCGGCGAGCCGCTGCTGGAGCTGCTGCGTGGGGCGTCCGAGTTCCAGGCGCTCTTCGGCAAGCTGGTCAAGCGGGGGGTGCCGGCGCCGATCCTCCGGGAGCTGCTCCGGACGAAGTTCCGGGGGACGAAGCGCGGCGTCGGCCACGCGGAGATCGGCGAAGCGCTGGTGGCGGCCGCGGCGACCGTCAACGGCTTCAGCGTGCACGTCCAGCACGGCGACAACGGCGACGGCCACACGGTGACGATCAGCGGCCCCCCCACGGTGTCGTTCAGCACCGATCTGTTCAAGTCCGCTGACTACGCGGCGCTACTGGAGCTCTGGGAGAAGGTGGCGCCGCTCGCCAAGGGCTCCACGACGGTCAGCGAGGGCGAGGGGCGGGAGCGCCAGGTCAAGAGCGTCGAGGAGCTATTGGGCGTGGCGCTGGACATGTCGTCGAGCGGGGCCACCTCTACATCGCCCAGCCGCCGCTCTTCAAGGTGAAGAAGGGCAAGGTCGAGAAGTATCTGATGTCCGAGCGCGAGTTCCAGGAGTTCTTCCTCACGACGTGGGTGGAGACGGCCAGCGTGAAGGTGCCGGGGACGAGGGCACCGCTCACCGGCGAGCCGCTGCTGGAGCTGCTGCGTGGGGCGTCCGAGTTCCAGGCGCTCTTCGGCAAGCTGGTCAAGCGGGGGGTGCCGGCGCCGATCCTCCGGGAGCTGCTCCGGACGAAGTTCCGGGGGACGAAGCGCGGCGTCGGCCACGCGGAGATCGGCGAAGCGCTGGTGGCGGCCGCGGCGGCCGTCAACGGCTTCAGCGTGCACGTCCAGCACGGCGACAACGGCGACGGCCACACGGTGACGATCAGCGGCCCCCCCACGGTGTCGTTCAGCACCGATCTGTTCAAGTCCGCTGACTACGCGGCGCTACTGGAGCTCTGGGAGAAGGTGGCGCCGCTCGCCAAGGGCTCCACGACGGTCAGCGAGGGCGAGGGGCGGGAGCGCCAGGTCAAGAGCGTCGAGGAGCTATTGGGCGTGGCGCTGGACATGTCGCGCGCCGGGGCCACCGTCCAGCGCTACAAGGGGTTGGGCGAGATGAACCCCGAGCAGCTCTGGGAGACGACGATGAACCCGGAGACGCGGACGCTGCTCAAGGTCACGATGGAAGACGCGGTCGGCGCCGACGAGATGTTCACGGTCCTGATGGGCGATGCCGTCGAGCCGCGGCGCGAGTTCATTGAGAAGCACGCGCTAGACGTTGCCAACCTCGATATTTAACGGAGCGCACGGCCGGCTTGAAGCGTGGGTGTCCTGACGCAGTGCCCGTGGCTCCGCACGCCCGGACGACGCATAGGGACTGAAGGATAGCGATGCCGAACGAACGCCAGGTCCCGGTCCCCATCGAAGAGGAGATGCGGAAGTCCTACCTGGACTACGCCATGTCCGTCATCGTCGGCCGGGCGCTTCCCGACATCCGCGACGGCCTCAAGCCCGTGCACCGGCGCGTCCTCTACGCCATGCACGAGCTGGGGCTCACCTGGAACCGCGCGTACAAGAAGTCCGCCCGCGTGGTGGGCGAGGTTCTCGGCAAGTACCATCCCCACGGCGACTCGCCGGTCTACGAGGCGCTGGTCCGGATGGTGCAGGAGTTCTCTCTTCGCTATCCGCTCGTCGACGGGCAGGGCAACTTCGGCTCGATCGACGGCGATCCGCCGGCGGCCATGCGGTACACCGAGACCCGCCTGGCCAAGATCGCTCACGAGATGCTCGCCGACATCGACAAGGAGACCGTCGACTTCGTCCCCAACTTCGACGAGTCGCTCCAGGAGCCGGTCGTCCTGCCCACGCGTGTGCCCAACCTCCTCGTCAACGGCTCGGCGGGCATCGCCGTCGGCATGGCGACGAACATCCCGCCCCACAACCTCTCCGAGATCGTGGACGCGCTGGTCATGCTGATCGACGATCCCGCCGCGTCGATCGAGCAGCTCATGGGGGTGGTCAAGGGCCCCGACTTCCCGACCCGGGGTTACATCTACGGTCCTGGCGGGATCCGGGAGGCGTACACCACGGGCCGGGGCACGATCACGCTGCGGGCCAAGGCCCACGCCGAGAAGATGCGGGGCGGGCGCGAGGCCATCATCATCACCGAGCTGCCCTACCAGGTGAACAAGGCGAGCCTGATCGAGAAGATCTCCGAGCTCAGCGCGGAGAAGAAGATCGATGGCATCTCGGAGATCCGTGACGAGTCGAATCGAGAGGGCATCCGCGTCGTGCTCGAGCTGGGCCGCGGGGAGATTCCCCAGATCATCCTGAACCAGCTCCACAAGCACACCCAGATGCAGACGACCTTCGGCGTCATCATGCTGGCCCTGGTCGACCGGCGGCCCCAGGTCGTCAACCTCAAGGAGATGCTGGCGGCCTTCGTCCGCTTCCGCCGCGAGATCGTCACGCGGCGGACGCGCTTCGACCTGACCCGGGCCGAGGAGAAGGCCCACGTGCTGGCGGGCCTCCGCAAGGCGGTGGAGCACCTCGACCAGGTCATCCGCCTGATCCGCCAGGCCGAGAGCCCCGACGCCGCCAAGGACGCGCTGATGAGCCGCCTGGAGCTCAGCGAGATTCAGGCCAAGGCCATCCTGGACATGCGGCTGCAGCGCCTGACCCAGCTCGAGCGTCACAAGGTGGTCGAGGAGCACGAGCAGACGCTGGCGCTGATCGAGGAGCTGAAGGGTATCCTCGCCTCCGACGCGAAACTGATGGCCATCATCAAGCACGAGCTCCTGGCTCTCAAGGAAGAGTACGGGGACGCCCGCCGGACCGAGATTCTGACGGAAACGGCCGAGCTCACGATCGAAGACCTCCTGGCCGACGAGGAGATGGTGGTCACCATCACCCGCTCCGGCTACATCAAGCGCACCCACATCGAGTCGTACCGGAGCCAGCGCCGCGGCGGCAAGGGCGTCACCGGCATGGAGACGAAGGAGGAGGACATCGTCGAAGACCTCTTCGTCGCCTCCACCCACTCGTACCTGCTCTTCTTCACGAACCTCGGCAAGGTCCACTGGCTCAAGGTGCACGAGATCCCCGAGGGCGGGCGCCAGGCCAAGGGCAAGGCGATGGTCAACCTCCTGTCGCTGGGCGAGGGCGAGCGGGTGGCGACCTGCGTGCCCGTGCGCGACTTCGCGGCCGGGGGCTATGTCCTCTTCGTCACCAAGCAGGGCAAGGTGAAGAAGACGGAGCTGGAGGCCTACTCGCACCCGCGCGCCGGCGGTATCCAGGCCATCGGCCTGGACGAGGGTGACGAGGTGATGGCGGCCCGGCGCACCGACGGGCGGCGCGAGGTGATGATCGCCACCAAGCTCGGCCTGGCCATCCGGTTCACCGAGGAGGAGGCGCGCCCGATGGGGCGCGGCGCCGCCGGAGTTCGCGGCATCGAGCTGGACGAGGGCGATGAGGTCATCGCGGCCGAGGTGGTGCAGGAGGGCGTGACCATCCTCACCGTGACCGAGCGCGGCTACGGCAAGCGCACGCCTCTGGAGGAGTATCGGCTGCAGGGCCGGGCCGGCAAGGGGATCATCGACATCAAGACGGGGGGCCGGAACGGCAACGTGGTGGGCATGCTGCAGATCCGCGACGAGGACGACATCCTGGTCGTCACCACCAAGGGCAAGCTGATCCGCATCCACGCCGTCGACGTCTCCTCGCAGGGCCGGAACACCTGGGGCGTGCGCATCATCGAGCTGGAACCGGACGACCGGGTCGGCTCGATCGCCCGCGTGGAAGGCGAACAGGCCACTGCCGAAGCACAATAGGACGCCGTGCTGGATTTGCGGCTGATCCGCGAGCAACCGGAAGCGGTCGAGCGGGCGCTGGCCACCCGCGGCGGCAGCGCCGCCGCGCTCATCAAGGAGCTGCTCGCCCGCGACGCCGAGCGCCGGCGGCTGATCAAGGACGCCGACGAGCTCAAGGCCCTTCGCAACCGCGCCTCCGAGGCGATCGGCCAGGCCAAGCGGCGTGGCGAGGACGCCGCCGCCGAGCAGGCGCGGATGCGCGAGGTCGCGGACCGGATCAAGACGCTCGACGCCGACACCAAGGCCATCGACGACGAGATCGAGCGTCTGGTGCTCCAGCTTCCCAACCTCCCGCACCCTTCCGTGCCGGTGGGCGCCTCCGCCGAGGACAACCGCGAGATCCGCCGGTGGGGCGAGCCCCGACGGTTTTCGTTCCCGCCGAAACCTCACGAGGTGCTGGGGGAGGCGCTGGGCCTCGACTTCGAGCGGGCGGCGAAGATCGCCAAGGCACGCTTCACCGTGCTCTGGGGCCCGGCCGCCCGGCTCGAGCGCGCGCTCATCCAGCTCATGCTGGATCTGCACACGCGCGAGCACGGCTACACCGAGGTCTGGGTGCCGCACCTGGTCAGCGGCCAGACGATGCTCGGGACCGGGCAGCTGCCGAGGTTCGAGGAGGACCTCTTCAAGACGAGCGAGCCGGAGGAGAACCGGACGCTCTACCTGATCCCCACCGCGGAGGTGCCCCTCACGGCGCTGCACGCCGGCGAGTTCCTACCCGAGCGGACCCTGCCTCGCCGCTACGTCGCCTTCACCCCCTGCTACCGGCGGGAGGCGGGCACCTACGGCAAGGACACGAAGGGCATGATCCGGCAGCACCAGTTCGACAAGGTGGAGCTGGTGAAGGTGACGACGCCGGCGCAATCCTACGACGAGCTGGAATCGATGACTCGCAACGCCGAGGAGGTCTTGCGGCGCCTGGAGATCCCGTATCGGGTCGTCGCCCTCTGCACCGGCGACCTCGGCCCCAACGCCGCCAAGACCTACGATCTCGAGGTCTGGCTGCCGGGGCAGGGCAAGTATCGGGAGATCTCCTCGTGCTCGAACTGCGAGGCGTATCAAGCGCGGCGGTCCGAAATCCGTTATCGTCCCCAAGGCGCGGGCCGGGCCGAGTACTGCCACACGCTCAACGGCTCGGGTCTCGCCGTCGGTCGCACGCTGATCGCCGTGCTCGAGAACTATCAGGAGGGGGACGGGACCGTGACGATCCCTGCGGCGCTCCGCCCCTACATGGGTGGGCTCGAGCGCCTGACGCCGGTGGGGTAACGCCCACCTCGCTCGGCGATCGCCGGGCGCGGGCCGCGGCCCGCCTCGCCGGCCAGGCCGGCGAGTGCTGGTACTTCGCGCTGCTGGGGCTGGAGAGCGAGCTCGAGCAGTTCGAATTCGATCCGGCGGTACGCCTGGTGCGCGTCGTCGATCCGCCCACCGATGCCGAGCTGGCCGCCGCACTGCGCGAGCCGCGGCTCTTCGCCGCCCTCAGCCGCTACATGCAGCCGATGCGCTACGAGCTGGTTGTGGAGCGCAAGCTGGGCGCCACGCTCCCGGCGGCGATGAATCTCGCGGTGCTGATCGTGGCGGCCCTCCGCATCCGGACGGGTAGCGAGCTGCTCCTTCCCGCGTTTGCCGATTATTCCTGGTCGACGATCGCCGCGATCGTGGACGGTCGCTGCACCGCCGGTCTGCTCGAGGACGTGGCCCAGTTCCGGCGTGTCGGTGAGCCGACCCTTGTCACCGCCGCGGATCTCGAGTGGGTATGGCCGCGACTGCCCGGCCTGGCCGATCTCCTCGAGGCCCCGCGCTTCCGGCTCGCCCTCGACGCGCTGGCCACCTGCCGTCAGGAGGCCAACCCTCGGCTGGCGGCGGTGAAGCTTTGGGCCGGCAGCGAGGCATTGATGGCGTGCGGCGTGGACCGTCATGGCCGTCTGGCGGGTCGCGTCGCCGCGGTCCTCGAACCCCGCGGGCCCGGCCGCCACGAGATCTACGAGCAGGTGACCGATCTCGACGCCATGCGCGCGCGAGTGCTGCTGAGCGAGCTTCTCTCGCCGGACGACATCGATGGTCACCTGGGCGAGGTCCGGGGGCTGCTGGCGCGCCTGCTCCGGACGATCGTCGACGCCGGCCGCCTGCCGACTCCGGCCGCCCTCGATCAGTCGCTCTTCTGCTAGACTTCAATCAGTGGCCGACGCTCCCAAGCGCATCTTGATCATCGATGACGACGCCGCGCTGGTCGACGTCCTGCGCGAGTACATCGACACCCGGTTCGCCCAGAAGTCCTATGTCGTCGAGACGGCAGCGAACGGCCCCGACGGCCTCCGGGTGGTGCGCGGCCGGCGTCCCGACCTGGTCATTCTGGACATCGAGATGCCGGAGATGAATGGGGTGGAAGTGCTCAAGCAGATCCGCGAGATCGATCGGCGGATTCCGGTCATCATGCTGACCGGGACCTCCGACATGTCGGCGACCGCGGCAACGCTGGAGCACGGGGCCGTGTCCTACGCCCCCAAGCCCCTGAATCTTCAATATCTCGATCACCTGCTGGCCATGTACCTGCCGAAACCTCGCGGGCCATCGGGGCCGCCGAGACTCTAGCTCGGGCCGAGGCCGGCCGCGGTGCGTTGGTGTGGGACTGAGGTGTATGATCCGGAGTCAGGAGATGTGACATGCGCCAGACTGTCGCGTTCCTGCTCGTCGCGGTCCTCCTCGTCGCGCTGACTGCGCCTGCTTACGCGGGCGGTGCCACGGACATTGCCCTCGGGCTGGCGGCGTTCGCCGTCTTCAACCAGCTCTTCGCTCCGGCGCTATATCCGCGGCCGGTGTACGCGGCGCCCGTCATCGTGAGCCAGCCCGCCGCGATCTACCGTGTCGCGCCGGTCTACGCGTAT
>MNEF01000061.1 GCA_001917535.1 Candidatus Rokubacteria bacterium 13_1_40CM_69_27 | reverse complement strand
CGCGGGGCTCCCGGCCGAAGACCCGGCGCAGCTCGTCCTTGGCCGCCTCCAGGCGCTTGCGGTCCTGGCGGGCGAGGCTCCGCCCCGTTCGGTTGATGAAGAGGTTCAGCATCGACATGGCGGACTGGAACTTCGTCCCCTTGGTGCGGCGGCTCCGGAGCACCGACCGCTTGAGCCCGCGGGCGATCGCCTCCGGCGACCGCTTGAAGATCCCGGGCGGCAGGTCCATCGCATCCGAGGTCTCCCGGACCCGCTGCACCCAGCTCCCGCGCCTGGATATCTTTCGCCCCGTCGTCTTGCGTCGTGGCATGGCTCAGTACCTCCGACGCCACCCCTTTGCAGCCCGCGTGCCGTCGTCCCCGCCGTGGCGTGCCGTCGTCCCCCCGGAGCGCGTCGGATGAGCGGAGCGCCCGAGGGCGCCCCGCCCCGCCGTCTCGACCGCGTTACTTCCCGAGGCTGTCCGTGCACGCTTTCGCGGCCTGCGCGTCCTGGCCGGAGAGCTCGCCGCTGACGCCGATCGCGCCGATGATCTTGCCGTCCGTCACGAGCGGGAGACCGCCTTCGAGGGGCGTTGCGCCCTGCAGCCCCAGGATGGCATTCCGGCCGCCCGCGATGGCGTCTTCGAACGCCTTGGTCGGGCGACGGAAGTTATTCGAGGTCCGTGCCTTCTCGACGGCGACCTGCACACTGCCGTTCTGGGTGTTGTCCATCTTCTGGAACGCGACGAGCTGACCACTGGCGTCCACGACCGCGATCGCCATGTTCCAGTTGTTCTTCTTCGATTCGGCTTCCGCCGCGGCGACGCATTTTTTCGCCATGTCGAGCGTCAGCGTGTGACCGTAGGGCACGCGCATCTGCTGCGCGTGGGCGACGCCAGTGAGCGCGACCGACACGATGCCGAGACCGATGATGAGGCGATGCTTCATGGGCTCCTCCTTTGGATTTGGAAGGGTTGGTGACCGCCTGCCTCAGGCAGCACGGCACGATAAACCATGTGCGGGCAAAGGTTCAAGGGCGGGCGCGTCCGAGAAGATACGTTGAGGGGACGGCACCCTTCGCGGTATCGTGGCCGCAACCCATGAGGACACGCGACATCACGATGCCTCCGCCCCCGCTGTGGCGGATCCCGCGGGTCAGGTACGAGCGGATGGTGAAGAAGGGCGCCTTCGACTCGGACGACCGGGTCGAGCTGCTCGATGGCCTCCTTGTCATCAGTGAGCCGCAGGGGAGTCTGCATGCGGCGGCCGTGTCGGCGGCGAGGGCCACCCTCGCCCGGGCGTTCGGGACGAGCTTCGACGTGCGCGTGGGCTCGCCTGTCGCCCTGGACGACACATCAGAGCCCGAGCCCGACCTGGCAGTCGTTGCGGGGCGGCCCTGGGACTACCGTCGGGGACATCCATCCAAACCCGTGCTCGCTGTGGAAGTGGCCGAGACGTCGCTGGCAATGGACCGCCTGCTCAAGGGCAGTCTCTATGCTGGCGCCGGCGATCGCGAAGAGGTTGACGGACGGGTACAGGCCGCTTAGATTTGGCCGTCTGTGCCCTCGCTCGCGCGCCTCGACTACGGCTGGGTCGTCGTCGCCGGCCTCTGCGTCACCGAGACCGTGTCGTGGGGCATCCTCTACTACGGCTTTCCGGTGATGCTCCGACCGATGGAGGCGGAGCTGGGCTTCTCGCGGGTCGAGCTGACCGGCGCCTTCTCGGTGGGGATGGGCCTGGCCGCGCTGGCGGCGCTGCCGGTCGGGCGCTGGATCGACCGCCACGGCGCCCGGGCGCTGATGACGCTGGGCTCGTGCCTGGCGGTAGGGCTGGTGCTCCTCTGGTCCCGCGTGCAGAGCCTGCCCGCGCTCTACGCCGTCTGGGGCGCGATGGGCCTGGCGCTGGCTGCCACGCTCTACGAGCCCGCCTTCGCCGCCGTCGTCGGCTGGTTCACCACTGGCCATCGCGATCGAGCACTCCTCACGGTCACGCTCGCCGCCGGCTTCGCCAGCACGATCTTCATGCCCCTCGAGGCCTGGCTGGTCGAGGGGCTCGGCTGGCGGACGACGCTCGTCGTCCTCGCGACGATCCTCGCCGTGGTGACGATCCCGATCCACGCCCTCGTGCTGCGGCGGCCCCCGCGCGGGGAGACGCGCGCGGCCGGCGCGGAGTGGGTCGAGTCGCGCGTGCCCGGGGTCTCGCTCGGCGCGGCGGCGCGGACGGGGGTGTTCTGGGTGCTGGCCGTCGCCTTCTTCTTCGGCAACTTCACGACCAACTCCGTCACCGTGCATCTGATCCCCTACCTCAGCGACCGCGGCTACTCGCCGACCCTGGCGGCGGTGATGATCGGCTGGCTGGGCGCCATGCAGGTGCCGGCGCGGCTGGTCTTCGCGCCCATCGCCGCCCGCTTCGGCCACCGGGCGGCGACCGCGGCGATCTTCTTCGGCCAGGCGGCGGGGCTCGCCCAGCTCGCGCTCGTCACGCGGCTGCCCACGCTGGTGCCGATGGTGGTGGTGCTGGGCGCGGCCAACGGCATGTCCACGCTGGCGCGCGCGACGACGATCGCCGAGATCTTCGGGCCCCGTCACTACGGGACCATCAGCGGCGCGGTGGCGCTGGGGGCGAATGGCGCCCGGGCCCTCGCGCCCGTCGGCGCCGCGTTTCTGCAGGTGGCGCTGGGCGGCTACGAGCCCGTGTTCTGGCTGCTGACCGCCGTGCTCGTCGTGGCGGGCGTCGGGGTCCTCGCCGTGCGAGCGCGGGAGCGGCCGCGAGGCTAGAATTCGAGACGGAGGAGGGACGTATGGCCGAGCGGTGGCGCATCAAGGGCGAGTACTTAGAATCCTGCAACTGCGAACTGCTGTGTCCGTGTCTGCTCGGGCCGCGAGGCGCCCGAGGCGGCGCCATGGCGCGCCCCACAGAGGGCCACTGCGACGTGCCGCTGGTCTTCCAGGTCGAGTCGGGCACGTACGGCCAGACCGGCCTCGACCGCACCCACGTGGCGCTGGCGGTGCACACGCCGGGCGTGATGGGCGACGGCAACTGGACGGCCGGGCTCTACGTGGACGAGCGGGCCAGCCCCGGGCAGCGCCAGGCGCTGGAGGCGATCTTCACCGGGCGCGCCGGCGGCGTGATGACGATCGTGACCAGTTTCGTCTCGACCTGGCTGCCGACGCGCGTGGTGCCGATCCGCTTCGGCAAGGAGGGACGGAGACGCTCGGCCTCGATCCCGGGGATCCTGGACGTCGAGATCGAGGGCCTCGAAGGACGCGACGGCAAGTCGGAGGTCTGGCTCGAAAACGTCAAGCACTTCGTCTCGTCGCGCCTGGCCGCCGCCAGGGCCACGCGCTCGTCCTACAAGGACCACAATTTCGCGTGGAACCACACCGGCCGCAACTGCCACTACGCCGCCTTCGAGTGGAGCGTCGGGTAGCGATCCCCTGGTGTCCCGTCCTCGAAGTCATGTGACGAGACCAGCACGGAGCGCCGGGGCCGACGCGCGCGTGCGGCAGGGGTCCGCGGGACCCGTCCCCGCCCGCTGGCAACGGACCCCGCGCGCCGAGGTGGAGCCCAGCCGCCACGGAGCAGCGAACGCGTGCCTCGTGGTCCCGCGACCCCTGCCGCACGTGCCCGGCGCCCCGGCGGCAGCGGTGCGAACTCAGCGCGCGGCCTCACCGATCCCGCTGGGGCAGGCCACGCCGGTGCCGCCCAGGCCGCAGTAGCCCCACGGCTTCTTCGCGAGGTACTGCTGGTGATAGTCCTCGGCATAATAGAACTCCGGCGCCTCGGCGATCTCGGTGGTGATCCGTCCGTGGCCCGCGCGCGTGAGCTCGCGCTGGTAGGCGTCGCGCGAGGCCTCGGCGAGCTTCCGCTGCTCGGGCGAGGAGCAGTAGATGGCCGAGCGGTACTGCGTGCCGACGTCGTTGCCCTGGCGCATGCCCTGGGTCGGGTCGTGGCTCTCCCAGAACGCCTTGAGGAGCGCGCCGTAGCTCACGATCTTCGGGTCGAACACCACGCGCACCACCTCGGCGTGGCCGGTGAGCCCGCTGCAGAGTTCCTCGTAGGTCGGGTTCGGCGTGAGGCCGCCGGCGTAGCCCGCGGCCGTGGAGTAGACGCCGGGGATCGCCCAGAACCGCTTCTCGGCGCCCCAGAAGCAGCCGAGGCCGAACATCGCCACTTCGAGGCCCGCCGGGAAGGGCGGCTCCAGCAGGTTGCCGTTGACGTAATGCTTGGCCGGCACCGGCATGCGCTCGGCGCGCCCCGGCAGGGCCTGATCCTTCGTCGGCATCGCGAGCTTCGAGCCCATCGTCCTGTCCTCCCGCGACCTATATTACAGGTAGTGCGAGCCGCAGGACGGCCGGGGGCCGCAGGGCGAGCCGCAGCACGGACCGAGGGGCTGGGGCCCCGGCGTGCGAGGCGAGCAGAGTAACGATCCCCGCGTCCGAGGCGAGCCTATGAAACAGGGATGCGCCAGTTCTCTCGCGTGAACGGCTGCCAGCTCTGCCGGGCCGAAAAGATCACCCCCTGGTACTACGAGGACGAGATCTGCTGGATCGCCGAGTGCGAGATCTGCGCCGTGCCCATGGTGGTCTGGCGCTCCCACGGCGTGGAGCCGCCCGCCGAGCACCTGGCGCACATGCACGAGCGCGGGGCAACGAGGTCGCCGCGGCCGAGCTCGGCGAGTTCTGGCTGGACGAGCACATGCGCAACATCCCCGACCACTACCATGCGCACGGGCGCCCCCAGGGCGGCTTCTTCGGCCACGGCCGACGGCGGAAGGCGCGATGATGACGCCCGTGGCACACTTGGGAGGCCGAGCGGGCTGACCGCGACCGGCGGGAGGATCGAGATGGCGACGATTCCGTCGAAACTCATGGGAGCTGAGGTCAAGCGCAAGGAGGACCCCCGACTCATCACCGGCCGCTCCTCCTACGTCGGCGACATCGTGCTGCCGGGCCTGCACCACGTGGCGTTCGTCCGGAGCCCTCACGCGCACGCGCGCATCCGGAAGATCGACCCGTCGGCGGCGCTGCGGCGCCCCGGCGTGCGCGTCCTGACGGGCCAGGACATCCGCGCTCACTGCGCGCCCCTTCCCCTGGCCGGCGCCGGCGAGGGCGGTCAGGGGACGGACGGAGGCGGACGCAAGCACTGCGCGCTGTCCCTGGACCGCGTGCGCTACGTGGGCGAGGCGGTGGCGGCGGTCGTGGCGACGTCGGAGGCGGCCGCCCGCGATGCCGTCGACGACGTGCGGGTGGACTGGGAGCCGCTACCCGCCGTGATCGACCCCTTCGCCGCCATGGCCGACGGGGCGCCCTCCCTCCACGACGACGCGCCCCGCAACGTCGAGCACGAGAACCAGATCAAGGCGGGCGAGCCGGACCGCGTCTTCGCCCGGGCCCGGCGCGTCGTCCGCCAGCGCATCGTGAGTCAGCGTCTCTGCGGCGTGCCGATGGAGGGGCGGGCGGTGCTCGCCGCGCCCGACCCGGCCACCGGCGGCCTCACCGTGTGGGTGACCAACCAGGCCCCCCACTCCTTCCGCAACGACCTCGCCGGCGCGCTCCGCCTGCCCCAGAATCTGGTGCGGGTGATCGCGCCGGAGGTGGGCGGCGGGTTCGGCGTCAAGTTCGGCGTCTACCCCGAGGATGCCGCGCTGGCCGTCATTGCGCGGCTGCTCGGCATTCCCGTGCGCTGGGTCGAGACGCGGACCGAGCACATGCTGGCGACCACACACGGGCGCGACCAGGTCGCCGACCTCGAGGCCGCCGTGGAGGACGACGGCACTATCGCGGCGCTCCGCATGCACGTCGTCGCCAACCTGGGCGCCTACCCGATCTTCACGTTCATCCCCGACCTCACGCTCATGATGGGCGTGGGGGTCTACCGCATCCCGAACGTGGACCTGCGCTCCACCTGCGTGTTCACCAACACGACGCCGGTCGCCGCCTACCGGGGCGCCGGTCGCCCGGAGGCCGCCTACTACATCGAGCGCCTCCTGGACCTCGTCGCCGCCGAGCTGGGCCGGACGCCGGAGGAGGTGCGCCGGCGCAACTTCATCCCGCCCGACGCCTTCCCCTACCAGGCGCCGACCGGCCAGCGCTACGACAGCGGCCAGTACGACCGCGCGCTCACCAAGGCGCTCGAGCTGGCCCGCGTCAACGACCTGCGCAAGGAGCAGCGGCAGCGCCTGGAGCGCGGAGACCGCCACCTGCTCGGCATCGGCATCGCCTGCTACGTGGAGATGTGCGGCTTCGGCCCCTTCGAGAGCGCGGTGGTGCGCGTCGAGCCGGGCGGCACCGTCACCGCCTACACGGGCACCTCCTCCCACGGGCAGGGCCACGAAACCACCTTCGCCCAGATCATCGCGGACCACCTGGGCGTGGACTTCGACAAGGTCGTCGTCCGCCACGGCGACACGCTGAACACGCCGATGGGCAACGGCACCGGCGGCAGCCGCAGCCTCGCCGTCGGCGGCACCGCGATCTTCAACGCGGCGCTGAAGGTGCAGGACAAGGCGCGGCGGATCGCCGCCCGCATGCTGGAGGCGGCGCCCGAAGACATCGTGCTGGCCGACGGGCGCTACGGGGTGCGGGGCGCGCCGGCGAGCGCCCTCACCCTGGCCGCGATCGCCGCGCACGCTTACGGCAACGCGCTGCCGGAGGGAGTGGAGGCGGGCCTGGAGGCGACCGACTTCTTCCGCCCGCCGCAGCTCGTGTATCCCTTCGGCGCCCACGTGGCCGTGGTCGAGGTCGACCGCGAGACCGGTCACGTGCGCGTCCGCGACTTCGTCGCGGTGGACGACTGCGGCGTCCGCATCAGCCCGATGATCGTCGCCGGCCAGGTCCACGGCGGCCTGGCCCAGGGGATCGCCCAGGCGCTGCTGGAGACACTCGTGTACGGCGAGGACGGCCAGCTTCTGACGGGGTCGCTCATGGACTACGCCGTCCCCCACGCCGACGATCTGCCGTCGTTCACGACTTCCGAGACGGTCACGCCCACGCCCTTCAACCCGCTGGGCGCCAAGGGCATCGGGGAGGCGGCGACCATCGGCTCGACGCCGGCCATCGTCAACGCGGTGGTGGACGCGCTACGCTCCTTCGGCATCCGGCACCTCGACATGCCGCTCCGGTCGGAGCGCGTGTGGCGGGCGATCCGCGGCGCCGCCTGAGCCGGCGCTCAGCGCGCGCCGAGCACCGTGCCGAGCCAGCCCGAGATGTCGCGAACCTCCTGGGCCCACACGGAGTGCGGCATCCGGTACTCGCGCCACTCCACCCGGTAGCCCAGCTCGAGCAGCCGGTCGCGCGACTGGCGCGCGCGGGCGATGGGGATCGTCGCGTCCTCCGTCCCGTGGGCCACGAAGATGGGGACGTCGCGGTTGGCCGGGCCGGCCTCGGCGGCGAGCGCGTCGGGCAGCGGCAGGAAGCACGAGAGCGCCATGATCCCGGCCAGACGCTCGGGGTAGCGCAGCCCGGTGTGGAGCGCCATGGCGCCGCCCTGGGAGAAGCCCGCGAGGACGATCCGGGCCGCCGCGATGCCCCGCGCCTTCTCGCGCTCGATCAGCGCCTCGATCCGCGTGTGGGAATCCCGCACGCCGGCCTCGTCCGCGCGCCGCTCGCCCGTGTCGTCCCGGACGTCGTACCAGGCGCGCATGACGTAGCCGCGGTTGACCGTCACCGGCCGCGTCGGCGCGTGGGGGAAGACGAAGCGGACGGGCAGCGTCTCGGGCAGAGCCAGCTCGGGCACGAGGGGCACGAAGTCGTGGCCGTCGGCGCCGAGGCCGTGCATCCAGATGACGGCCGCCCGCGGCGCGGGGCCGGTCTCGACCTCGACGGCTTCGAGAAGGTCCTTACTCACGAGTCGCCCAGGCACGGTCAAAGAGCCTTACCAGCTTCTTCACCATGGCGAGGTTTGTGCCCAGTATTCTCGGGCCTGCGCTCGACGACCCGTCGATCTGATCCACTATGCACGAGCAGCTCACGGAAGATCGATGGGCGCGCGGGGAGGCCGGGAGAAGTCGAAGGCGTCAGGGGCTCGAGCCCGAAGCGCCACTCGATCAGCTTCAGGATCGAGGCGTGATCGTACTGGCGGTGGCCGATGTAGCCGCGCTTGGCGTAGGGCGAGACGATCAGGGTCGGCACTCGCGTGCCGAGGCCGAAGCGATCGACCGCCGGCGGGCGCACGTGATCGAACCATCCCCCGCCCTCGTCGTAGGTGATCACCACGACCACCCGCGGCCAGTAGCGGCTGGCCATGATCTCGCGCATGACCTCGCGGATCCACCGGTCTCCGGCGCCGACGGTGGAGGACACCGCGTGCGCGTTGTCCCGCGCCGCCGGCTTGACGAAGGCGACCTCCGGCAGCCCCCCGCCGCGCAGCGCGCTCACGAGCTCCTCGACGTCACGGATGTGCGCGCGCCCGTCCGGCGTCTCCATGATGCGCTTCACGTACTGGAAGGGATTGTGGTGGGGCATGAGGCCGTGGCGGACGGCATCGGGGCCCGCCGCCCAGCCCGCCGCGTACCAGCCCCACGTGACCCCGGCCGCCTCCAGCCGGTCGGCGATGGTCGGCACGGTCTGGGGGGACTTCAGAATCTGCTGCAGGCGCTGCGGCGGATAGGGCGGGTCGAGGTTGTTCACCACGTAGCCCTCGGGATCGACCTCCCCGTCCTTCGCCACGCGCCCGTCCGGCCCCAGCTCGACGCGCTCGGCGGCCGGCGCCTGGGGATACCGCGCGACCGCGCCCGAGATCAGATAGAAGTGATTCGGGAACGAGCCGCCGTGGATCCCCTGGAAATAGTGATCGAGGAGGACGAACTCATCGGCCAGACGCCAGTGCACGGGCACCGCCGACCGGTCGTAATAGCCCATGGTGATCCCGCCGCTCGTCCCCTCGGCCACCCACTGGCCCATGGGGAGGCCGTCGGCGCCGACGCCGTACTGCCGCTGCATGTGATAGAAGCGGTGGACCGGGTTGTTGGTCTGATCGAAGGGTCCGACGAAGTGCAGCAGCGGGAAGGGCGCATTGGGGAGATCGCCGGGGAAGCGCGGGTCGGGCTTGCCGTCGCGCCCGAGCGCCGCCGGCAGCGTGATGTACGTCAGGCCGTTCTTGTCCGCCTGGCTGCCGAAGTAGTTGGCCAGCCCCTCGGCGCCCGCGTACGTGCCGAACAGGTGGTCGAACGAGCGATTCTCGAGAAAGAGCACGACGATGTGATCGAAGGGCGCGTGATCGCCGCGGAGGGCGCCGGAGCCGTTGAGCGCGGCGCTGCAGGCGACCACCAGCAGGCAGACGACGGCAGCAGCGAGAAGCCGGAGACGGTCCATGCTCCTCATAGCGCGATCCCCCAGATGGTCTGGACCAGGACGCCGATGGCATAGGTGACGCCCACGGCCGCGGCGATGATGACCAGATTGGTGAGCACACGCCGGCGGACATCCATGCCGGACAGGAACGCGACGACCAGCGAGACCGCCATGATCATGGCGCCGGCCGCGATGAGGGAGGCCAGCGCGCTCCGGGCGCCGAGGAGGACAGGGAGCACGGGGACGAGCGCGCCCGCGAAGTAGCTGGCGCCCACGAAGAGCGCGGAGACCCAGGCGCGGTCCGCGGCGGCCACGGAGGAAGCTGCCGTCCCCAGAAAGCGCGCCCGCCTCCGCTCCGTCCTCGCCACCTCCTGCTCGGAGCTCACGGCCACGTAGGCGCCGGCGGCCATGGAGAGCGCGCCGGCCACCGCCGTGGTGGAGGCGGCGATGAGGACCGTGCCGGGGTTGCCGAAGGCGCCGAAGAATCCGCTGACCGCGCCGAGAATCTCCACCAGGCCGTCGTTCATGCCCAGGAAGATATCGCGGATCCGCTGGGGGCTGATCTTCCGCTCGGTCAGCTCGCTGACGACCCGGTCCTCGTGCTTGAGCTCGTCTTCGAGGATCCCGCGCACGGCCCCGCCCAGGGGTCCGTCCTTGTAGGCGTCCCACAGCGAGAGGTACTTCCGGACGCCGTACACCTCGATGGCCTCCAGCACGAGCTGGACCGCCAGCCGCCCGCCGAGCCGGCAGACCAGACGCACCAGCCAGAGCTTGAGGCGGCGCCCCGGATCGAGGCGCGTGAGGCGGAGCTGGAAGAAGTCCTGCCAGAAGTTGAAGTGCGTGGACTCGATCGCGATCAGCTCGTCGAGCGTCTTCTGGACGTCGCCGGTGCTGACGTCCCGCAGCGCCGTGTAGAGGGAGAGGTCGAAGAGCTCGTCGAGGATGAGCCTCTCGGCCAGCTTGCGATCGGGCGCCGCCGCCGGCGCGGTCACGATCGCTGTCCCAGCCGGGTCAGGATGAACGCGTAGTCGAAGGCGGCCTCCCGCAGCGCATCGTAGCGTCCGGAGGCGCCGCCGTGGCCGGCGGCCATGTTGATCTTGAAGAGCAGCAGGTGGTCGTCGGTCTTGGCGGCGCGGAGCCGGGCCACGTACTTGGCCGGCTCCCAGTACATCACCTGGCTGTCGTTCAGCGACGTCCGCACCAGCATGTCCGGGTAGCGCTGGGCCGCGATGTTCGTGTAGGGACAGTAGGTCTTCATGTACCGGTAGTGCTCAGGGATCTTGGGGTTGCCCCACTCCTCGAACTCGGCCACCGTCAGCGGCAGCGACTCGTCGAGCATGGTGGTGATCACATCCACGAACGGCACCCGCAGCACGGCCGCCGCACAGAGGTCCGGGCGCAAGTTGAGGACGGCGCCGATGAGCAGGCCGCCGGCGCTGCCGCCCTCGATGACCAGGCGGTCGGGGGCGGTATAGCCGTCCTTGATGAGGAACTCCGCCACCGCGATGAAGTCCGTGAAGGTGTTGCGCTTGGCCAGCATGCGCCCGGCGTCGTGCCAGCGCTTGCCCAGCTCACCGCCGCCGCGGACGTGGGCGACGGCCACGGTGAGGCCGCGCTCGAGCAGGCTCAGGCGGTTGGACGAGAAGGTCACCGGGTAGGGGATGCCGTAGGCGCCGTAGCCGGATAGAAAGCAAGGGCTGGTGCCGTCGCGGGGCGCGTCGGCCCGGCACACCAGCGAGAGCGGCACGCGGGCGCCGTCGGGGGCCGTCGCGTAGCGACGCTCGGAGCGGTAGCGGGCGGGGTCGTAGCCGCCCAGGACCTCCGTCCGCTTGAGGAGCGTCAGCGCGCGCGTCGACATGTCGTAGTCGTAGACCGAGGACGGCGTGACGAACGACTGGTAGCGGAAGCGATAGCGCGACGTCACGAACTCGGCGTTGGGCTCCGGGTCGATCTCGTAGGCGGGCTCCGGGAAGTGGATGTGATGGGAGGCGCCGTCGCGCCGGTCGGTGACGCGGAGCCGGGTCAGGCCGTCTTCCCGCTCGTGGACGACGTAGTGATCCGCGAAGACATCCACGTCCTCCAGCATGACCTCCTCGCGGTGGGGGATCAGCTCCGTGAAGCGAGCCGGCCGAGGGTCGCGGACGGGCGCGACGATGAGGCGGAAGTTGCGGAGGCCGCCGCCGTTGGTGCGGATGTAGAAGAGGTCGCCCCCGTGGTCCACGTCGTACTCGTGGTCCTTCTCCCGCGGCAGGAGCACGGCCCACCGCGCTCCCGGCTCGGTCGCCGGCAGATAACGCACCTCGGTGGAGGTGAGGCTCGCCGAGGTGGCGAAGACGTAGGCCAGGCTCCGCGAGCGCCGGAGGTGGAGCCTGAAGAGCTCGTCGGCCTCCTCGTAGAGGAGGTCGTCGGTGGCGGCGCCCAGCCGGTGGCGCCACAGACGGTACGGGCGCTTGGCGTGGTCCTCGGTGACGTAGAAGAGGATCGCGGGGTCCGCGCACCACGCCAGCGTGCTGACCTTCTCGATGCGCTCGGGCGCGAGCTGGCCCGTCCGGAGGTCCTTCACGTAGAGCGTGTACTCGCGGAAGCCGGTGACGTCGACCGTGTAGGCGAGACGGTGGCCGTCGTCGCTCGCGGCATAGCCGCCCAGCGCCAGGAACGGGTGGCCCTGGGCGAGGAAGTTGAGGTCGAGCGTCACCTCTTCGGGGGCCTCCAGGCGTCCCTGCTTGCGGCAGTAGATCGGGTACTGCTTGCCCTTCTCGGTGCGCAAGTAGTAGAAGTGCGCGCCGCGCTGGTAGGGGACAGTCTGGTCGTCCTCCTTGATCCGGCCCAGCATCTCCTGGTAGAGCGCCTGCTGGAAAGGCTCGGTCGACGTCAGAATCGCGTCGGTGTAGGCGTTCTCCGATTCCAGATACGCGACGACCTCGGGATCGTCCTTCTGGCGGAGCCAGAAATAATCGTCCTGGCGAACGTCGCCGTGGACGACGTCGATCTTGGGAATCTTTTTCGCGACGGGGGGCGAGGGCACGCTAGGAGACCGAGACCACCCTGCCTTCCCGGTGCCTGACCGGGATGTGCACGTACAGCTCGTCCCCCCGCATGGCTGCCTCCCCCACCAAAGGTCCTGGTGGCTGCTGACCCGCTAGTGTACCCCGCCGAGTTCACCAGGTCTCCCAGTGCACCAGCTCGCTGAGCAGCCGGCGCCGGCGGGCCACCGCGCGGGGTGGGGCGGCGCGCTCGGCATCGACGTAGCCGAAGCCGACGACGCGGTTGACGGCGATGCTGGCCGGGATGCCGAGCAGGGTGGCCAGCTCGGCCTCGGGCACGTGGGCGGGACAGGAGCCGATGCCGTCGTCCCAGGCGGCCAGCATCATGTTCTGAGCGCATCGCCCGGCGTCGAACTCGTGCCGCTCGGTCTGGGCGATGACGATGGCGACGGCGGCGGCGGCCATCCACCGGGCGAAGCCGCTGAGGGCGGCGATGGCGGCCAGGCGCCCGCGGTCGCGCACGACGACGAAGCGGTTGGGCTCGCGGTTCTTGGAGCTGCCGGTCATGCGGCCGGCCTGCAGGATGCGCCCGAGCGCGTCCTCGGGGATCGGCCGGGGAAGAAAGGCGCGCTGGTCGCGCTTGTTCACGATAGCCTTGTAGGCGTCCATCGGAGCGCATTCTAATGCCCGAGCTGCCCGACGTCGCCGTCTACATCGAGGCCCTGGACTCGCGGATCCGCGGCGCCCGGCTCGAGCGCGTGCGCCTCTTCAGCCCCTTCGTCCTCCGCTCGGTCGATCCGCCCCTGGCGGCCGCGGCCGGCCGGACCGTGACCGGGCTCCGGCGCCTCGGCAAGCGCATCGTCCTCGAGCTCGAGGACGAGATCTTCCTGATCATCCATCTCATGATCGCCGGCCGGCTTCACTGGCGGAGCGCCGGCGCCCGGCCGCCCGGGAAGATCGCGCTGGCCGCGGTCGACTTCTCCTCGGGCACTCTTCTCATGACCGAGGCCGGCACCAAGCGGCGCGCGGCGCTGCACCTGGCCAGGGGCGAGGTCGCGCTGCGCGAGCACGACCCGGGCGGACTCGAGGTGCTGGAGGCGGACCTGGCCGCGTTCCGGGCGGCGCTGGTGAAGGAGAGTCACACGCTCAAGCGGGTGCTGACCGACCCACGGGTCTTCAGCGGGATCGGCAACGCCTACTCCGACGAGATCCTCCACCGGGCCCGTCTCTCCCCCGTGAAGCTGAGCCGGCAGCTCACCGAGGAGGAGATCGCCCGGCTCTTCGAGGCCACCCGGCAGACTCTTCTCGACTGGATCGAGCGCCTGCGGCGGGAGGCCGGCGGGGAGTTTCCGGAAGGCGTCACCGCCTTCCGCGAGGGCATGGCCGTGCACGGGCGCTACCGTAAGCCGTGTCCCCAGTGCGGCGCGCCCGTGCAGCGGATCGTCTACGCGGACAACGAGACCAACTACTGCGCCCGCTGTCAGAGCGGCGGCAAGCTCCTCGCCGACCGCGCGCTCTCGCGGCTCCTGCACCGCGACTGGCCGCGCACGCTGGAGGAGCTCGAGGAGCGGCGGCGCGGCGTCAGCTCCTGAGCGTCCGGGCGACCTCGGCGACCGACGGGGGCGCCGCCGCGTCCTTGTAGCCGGCCAGGCGGCGATAGATGTCGGCGGCGGCTCGCTGGACGCCGTCGGGGAGCCCGGCCCCGGCGAAGGTCGCGGCCATCTCCTCCATCTCGCCCACGAAGCGCCAGGCCTTGCGCGCGCTCGACTTCACCGCGGCCTCCGAGCGCGCGGGCAGGTCCGGCTGCGAGCGCTGCCACTCGCGCAGGAGCGCCTCGTCCACACCCTCGGCGCCGGCCATCGCGCGGATCGACATGATGAGCGCGGCGGTGCACTTCGTCCAGGCGGCATACCCCATCTTGAGCGCGGACGCCGCCCCCGGCGGGCCATCGAGCGTGATCGTCTCCAGCGGGGTCTCGGCGAAGAGCGCACCGGCGCGCTTGGCCTCCCGGCCGGACAGATAGAGCCGCGTGGTGCCGCGAGTCCGCGGGGGTGGACCCACGATGCCCCCGTCCACGAAGGTGGCCCCCGCCCGCTCCACGATCGCGCCGACGTTGCGGGCGGTCGCCGGCGCGATCGCGTTGGCGTCCACGTAGATGCCGGAAAAGCGGAGGGCGGCCACGGCCCGGGCGACGTCGGCGGCCGCGTGCGGGGGACAGACGGAGAGGATCACGGCGCTACGGGCGACCAGCGCCCCCAGCGCACCGGCGTCTTCCAGGCCATCGGCCGCCGCGCGCGCGCGGCTGGGGGCGCTGCGACCCTCGGAGGCCCAGAGCACGCGCGCGCCGCCCGCGCGCGCGCACGCGCCCACCACGCTCCCCATCTCTCCCGGATGCAGCAAACCGATCGTGATCTCCGCCATCGTCTTCTCCTTCCTTCGGGAGCGTCTCACGCCTCTCGTCCGGGTTGGACCCGAGGCGCTCCCTCAAGGCTTGCTGCTTCGCGACGGGCTCGCGTCGAGGAAGAGCAGCCCCAGCGCCGTCACGACCACCGCGGCCGAGCTCAGCGCCAACGACCAGTAGACATTGATGAACGCTCCCAGAATGCCCACCGTCACGCCGCTGCCGGCTCTCAGGCCCAGGATCGCCGTGTTGAACAGCCCCACGATACTCCCGCGCACCCGCGGAGGCGCCAGGAGCTGCACCAGCGTCTGCGCCATGGACGTGAAGGCGATGTTGAAAATGCCGGCCAGCACCAGAAGCGCCACCGCGAGGCCGTAGCTGCCCGCCGCCGGGAACAGCCCCATGGTGACGCCCCAGGCGATCGCGCAGAGGATCGCGGTTCGGACGTGAGGCCGGAGGAGATTGGCGCTCTCCAGAAGCACGGCGCCGATCACGGCGCCGGCCGCGTTGGCCGCGAGCAGGACGCTGTATCGCATGCCGGTGTCGTCGGCGCCGAGGTGCTGCGCGTACTCCGGCATCTGGGCCTGGAAGGCGTTGCCCACGAAGAAGGAGGTGGCCCCACCCAGCACGATCATCGCGGTGATCCGCCGGTCGGAGCGCACCTGGGAAAAGAGGACCCACGCCTCGCGCAGCCCGAAACGCGGCGCCGGCCCCCGTCGATCGCCGTCGTGAAGATGCCCGGTGTACGGCACGCGGATCAGCCACGCGCACAAGGGCAGGTAGATGAGGACGTTCGCGAGCAGGCCCCAGGCCGGGCCCAGGAGCAGCATGAGCCCGCCCCCGACCGCCGGCCCCAGAAGGATGGACAGATAGCGGCTGCTCGCATAGAGACGGATCGCGCTCTGCAGATGCTCCGCGCCGACGATGTCGTGGAGGATCAGCTGCGTGGCCGGCGCCGCCACCACCCCGGCCGCGCCGTGGATGAGCAGGATCACGACCGCGTGCCACATCTGGAGCGTTCCGGTGAGGAAGAGAAGGCCCCACGCCAGGGACGCCACCATGAAGAGCGCCTGGGAGACCTGGATGAGCGGGCGGCAGTCGAACCGATCGGCCAGAGCACCGGTGTAGACCGAGAAGACCAGGAAGGGCAGCCAGTGGCTGATCACGGCGAAGCCCGCGAGGGAGGGCGAGTGAAACGCCTGGAAGATGACCCAGTAGCTGATGACGTGCTCGATGTTGTCGGCCACCATCGTGAGCAGGCCGGCCAGGAAGTACCAGCGGTACGCGGGGCTGTGCAACGCCGCGAACCGGAGGGCGCTCGAGGCCGGTCCGGTGGCGGCGGTGACGACGGAGGACGGACCGTTCATCGGGGGCCCGAGGGCGGTCGCGGCCCCGGCCGGTTCGTGAGACCGATCGTGCGGCCCACCTGCGGCGGTCGGGGCCGCGCGTCGTGCGCCTTCTGGATACGGGCCAGTCGCGCCAGGATCTCCGGCGCCATGGGGGCGCCGCGGCGCGTGCGCTCGCTGACGTGCAGGGACAGCAGCTCGTTGGTGGCGGCCAGATAACCCTCCCGCGCATGGTACATCTCGTGGAAGTAGTGGATGCGCTTTTCGTCGTGCGCGAGCAGCAGCGTGGTGAAGCGCAGGGGATCTCCGGCCCGCACTTCGCGGTGATAGGTGACGTGGGCCTCCAGGCAGAAGGTCGTCACCTGCCGGTCCCGGCGGTGCTCTTCGTCCAGGCCGACCCAGCCGAGGAACTCGTCGGTGGCGAGGTCGAACACGACGAGGTAGTAGCCCATGTTCAGGTGCCGGTTGTGGTCGATCCACTCGGGCCGGACGACGTCGCGATAGACGTCGAAGGGCGCGGCAACGTCGTCGGTCACGGTAGCCAGGCTCCCCGTTTTTGTTTATTGTATGTCGCCCCCACCGGGGAGGAGGAGCAAGCCATGAGCGATGTCACCCTGACGCGCCGCCACATCGTCACCGGCACCGCCGGCCTCCTGGCCGCCAGCGGCTTGACCAGCCTCCTGCCCGGCCCGGAGGCCCGTGCCGCCGTGAAGCCGCTGACGGTGGGCTTCATCTACGTCGGGCCCAAGAACGACTACGGCTGGAACCAGGCGCACGCGGTGGCGGCCAAGAAGATCGCCCGGCTGGAGGGCGTGAAGCTCATCGAGCAGGAGAACGTGCCGGAGACCGTCGAGGTCGAGAAGGTCATGGAGGGCATGATCCGCCACGACGGCGCCAAGGCGGTCTTCGCCACCTCGTTCGGGTACTGGCCGAACGTCCTCAAGCTCGCCCCCAAGCACCCCGACGTGCTCTTCGTCCACATCGGCGCCCTCTGGAAGGAGGGCGATCCCAAGAACACGATCGGCTACCGGGGCTACATGGAGGAGCCGCACTATCTCTGCGGCGTGGCCGCCGGGCACGCGACCAGGACGGGCAAGATCGGCTTCATCGGCAGCAAGCCCCTCTACTTCATCTTCAACAACGCCAACGGGTTCATCCTGGGCGCCCGCGCGGTCAACCCGAGCATCACCTGCCAGGTGGTGATCACCGGCGACTGGAACAATCCGGTCCGGGAGGCGGAGGTCACCAACAGCCTGATCGACCAGGGCGTCGACGTGATCGTGGCCAACGTGGACAGCGCCAAGGTCGTGGTCGAGAACGCCGAGCGGCGCGGGATCGGGACCTGCGGCTACCACACCGACGTGAGCGAGCTGGCGCCCAAGGGCTTCCTCACCGGCGCCGAGTGGAACTGGGCCGCCGGCGCCCAGTTCGTGAAGGCCTGGCAGACCGGCGGCTCGTACCCGAATCTCTTGCGCGGCGGCTTCCGGCAGGACATGGTGGCGATCAGTCCCTTCGGCCGCTCGGTGTCGGCGGAGGTGCGGAGCAAGATCCTCAAGATCCGGCAGGGCTTCATCGACGACACGTTCAAGCTCTACCAGGGGCCGCTCAAGGACAACGAGGGCAACGTCATCCTCAAAGAGGGTCAGGTCATCGCCAACGACGACAACAAGTTCAAGCTCGCCGTCAACTTCCTCGTCGAGGGCGCGATCGGGAAGACCGGCCTCAAGAAGTAGCCGGTGCTGGCCCGGTCGGGGGCGGAGACGGCGGCGATCTCGGCGGCCGCGCTCCTCGGCGCTCTGGTCCTCTTCGGCGCGTTCGTCGCGCTCCGCGGCCTCAGCCCGCTCGAGGTCTACGCCGCCCTCTTCCTGGGCGCTTTCGGCACCTGGTTCTCGATCGAGCAGACGCTCACGCAGGCCGCGCCGCTCATGCTGACGGGGCTCTGCACGGCGCTGCCGGCCCGGGCCGGGCTCCTGGTGATCGGCGGCGAAGGCGCGCTGGTGGTGGGCGGCGTGGCCACGGTCCTGGTCGGCGCGACGCTGGCGGGATGGCCGCCGCCCCTGGCCGTGGCGCTGATGTGCATGACCGGCGCCCTGGCCGGCGGCCTCTGGATCGGCGCGGCCGGTGCCTTGCGCCACTGGCGCGGCGTCAACGAGACGATCTGCACCTTGCTGCTGAACTACATCGCCATCGCGGTCATGAACCACCTGGTCACCGGCCCGATCCGCGACTTCGCCCAGGTCCTCAAGCCGGCCAGCTGGAGCATCGGCGAGCGGCTCATGATCGGCGAGCTGCCGGGAACGAGTGTCCACTGGGGCCTGGCCTTCGGCGTCGTCGCCTGCCTCCTGACCTGGGGGCTGATGCGGCACACCACCTTCGGCTTCGCCGTCGACATTCTCGGCGGCAACGTTCGCGCCGCCCAGATGGCGGGGCTGCCGATCGGGGCGATGGTGCTGGCCACCTGCTTCGTCGGCGGCGCCGCCGCCGGGCTGGCCGGCACCATCGAGATCGTCGCCGTCCACGGCTTCGCCAGCTCGTCGCTGGTCGTCGGCTACGGGTACGCCGGCATCCTGGTGGCTTTCCTGGCGCGGCAGAATCCACTGGCCGTCGTCTTCGTGGCGATTCTCCTAGGCGGGATCTCCGCCAGCGGCGGCCTCCTCCAGCGGCGCTTCGGTCTGCCCGACGCCGCCACGCTCGTGCTCCGGGGGTTGCTGTTCGTCGCCGTGCTGGCGGGCAACACGCTCTACGGACGATTCAAGATCTTCCGGCCGCCGGCGGCTTGACATGCCGCCCGCGACGGATCTCGGCTGGTGGGGCGTGGTGATCGCGGTGCTCGGCGGCGCCGCCCGGGTCTCGACGCCCTACCTCTTCGTCAGTCTCGGCGAGACACTCACCGAGAAGAGCGGCCGCGTGAACCTCGGGCTCGAGGGCACGCTCGTCATGGGCGCCATGAGCGCCTACGCCGTCGCCTACCTCAGCGGCTCGCCGTGGCTGGGCGTGCTGGTCGCGGGCGCGGCGGGCGCGGCGTTCGGCCTCCTGCACGGCGGCGTCTCGACCCTGCCCCGCGTCAACGATATCGCCGTGGGCATCGCCCTGTTCCTCCTGGGCACGGGGCTGGCGTTCTATCTCGGCAAGCCCTTCATCGAGCCGGTGGCGCCGCGGCTGCCGCACGTCGCGCTCGGCGCCTGGAGCGCCTCGCCCCAGATCCGGGCGGCGCTGGAAGTCAACGCGCTGTTCGTGGTCGGGGCCGTGCTCGCACCGCTTCTGCTGTGGGGGCTCGGCCACACGCGGTGGGGCCTGGTCGTCCGGACCGCCGGCGACAACGCCGATGCGGCGAAGGCGCTCGGGTATTCGGTCGGCGCCGTGCGGACGCTGAGCACCATGGCCGGGGGCTTCCTGGCCGGCGTGGGCGGATCGTTCCTGTCGCTCTACTACCCGGGAACATGGAACGAGGGCCTGTCGAGCGGTCAGGGGCTGATGGCGATCGCGCTCGTCATCTTCGCGCGCTGGAACCCCATTCATTGCTTCTGGGTCTCCCTGCTCTTCGGCGGCGCCACCGCGCTGGGGCCGGCGCTGCAATCGGTGGGCATCGCCTCCAACTACTACCTCTATGGCGCCGCGCCGTACGTCCTGACGCTGATCCTCCTCATCGCCAGCTCCTCGCCCCGGCACGCGCTGGCCGGCGCGCCCAGCGAGCTCACCATCAGCAAATGACGGAGGCACCGCCCGCCGTCGAGGTCCTCGGTATGACCAAGCGCTTCGGCGACCTCCTGGCGCTCGACGGCGTGTCCCTGGCGCTGGCGCCCGGCAGCTTCCACGCCGTCCTGGGCGAGAACGGCGCCGGCAAGAGCACGCTCGTGAAGTGCATCATGGGCTACCATCGGCCGGACGCCGGCCGCGTGCTGGTCGGCGGCCGGGAGTGGGCGATCGGCAACCCGCGGCAGGCCCACCGGCTCGGCTTCGGCATGGTGTACCAGCACTTCACGCTGGTACCGAGCATGACGGTCGCCGAGAACCTCGTCCTCGGCGCCGAGGATCTCCCCGCGGTCATCCGGTGGGACGAGGAGCGCGCGAAGATCGACGCCTTCCAGCGGCGGATGCCCTTCGCGATCGATCCCGCCCGGCCGGTCGCCACCCTGGCCGCCGGCGAGAAGCAGAAGCTCGAGATCCTCAAGCAACTGTTCCTCGGGCGCCGCATCCTCATCCTGGACGAGCCGACCAGCGTGCTGACGCCGGACGAGGCGGACCAAATTTTGAAGGCCATGCGCGAGCTCACGGAGGAGCACCGGCTCACCGTGGTCCTGATCACCCACAAGTTCCGCGAGGCGCTGGGGTTCGCGCGGGAGGTCACCGTGCTCCGGGCGGGACGCCGGGTCGGCGGCGGGCTGGTGAAGGACCTCACCCGGGACGACCTGGCCAGGATGATGATCGGCTCCGCCAGCATCCCCGACCCGGCCGCGCGGCAGGCGACGGCGTCACGGGCCATCGGGCTCGAGGTCGAGAGCCTGAACGTTCTCAACGACAAGGGCACCGTCGCCGTCCGCGACGCCTCGCTGCGCGTCCACGCCGGCGAGATCGTGGGGGTGGCCGGCGTATCGGGCAACGGGCAGCGCGAGCTGGTCGAGGTCCTGGCCAGGCAGCGGGAGCCGGCCTCGGGCGCGATCCGGGTGGGCGGCGCCGTTTACGCGCGGACGCGGGCCGAGATGCGCCGCCATCGCGTGTTCGTCCTCACCGACGAGCCCCTCCGCAACGCCTGCGTGCGCACCATGTCGGTCGCCGAGAATCTCGCCTTCCGCAACTTCGACGACCGCCGGAACACGATCGGCGGCTGGCTGGTGAGCCGGCGGGCGCTGCGCGCCCAGGCGCGCGCGTTGATCGAGCGCTACCGCATCCGGACGCCGGGCCCCCAGGCGCGTCTGGAGACGCTCTCGGGCGGCAATGTTCAGCGGACCGTTCTCGCGCGTGAGCTGTCCGAAGACGTCGCGGTCCTCATCGCCCAGAACCCGTGCGCCGGGCTCGACTTCGCGGCGACCGCCGAGATCCGCGCCCGGATCATGGGCGCGCGCAACGCCGGCGCGGCCGTCCTCCTGATCAGCGAGGATCTCGACGAGCTCCTCGAGCTGGCCGATCGCATCGTGGTGATGTTCGAGGGCCGGCTCGTGCACGAGACGTCGCGAGAGACGGCGGACGCGCACACCATCGGCCACTACATGGCGAGCCAGCCGTGACGACGGCGACGATCATTCGCGGGGGACGGGTGCTCGACATCGGCGGCCACCGGGCCGAGCCCGCCGACATCCTGATCGCGGGCGACAGCATCCGGGAGATCGGCCGTCCGGGGATGGCCTCGCCCGCCGGCGCTGCCGAGCTCGATGCGCGCGATCGGCTGCTCATCCCCGGGCTCATCAACGCCCACACTCACGCCCACGGAGCGCTCTCGCGGGGCCTGATCCCCGACCGCGCACCGCTGGAGGTGCTGCTGACCTTCAGCACCGCCGTGAACGGCAACCGGACGCTGGAGGACAAGTACCTTTCCGCCCAGCTCTCCGCCATCGAGATGGTGCGCCGGGGCTGCACCGCCTGCTACGACCTCTTCGTCGAGTTCCCCCTGCCCACGGTCCAAGGCGTGCAGGCCGTGGCGCGCGCGTACCACGAGGTGGGCCTGCGGGCCGTAGTGGCGCCGATGATGGCCGACCGCACGCTCTGGCAGGCGCTCCCGGGGCTCGTGGAGTCGGTGCCGGAGCCGGCGCGGCGCCAGGTGGAGCAGATCCGCACCGCGCCCTGGGAGGCGAGCATCGAGGCCTGCCGCGGGATCCTCCGCACGTGGCCGTTCGATCGGGCGCGCGTGCGTCCGGCGCTGGGCCCGACCATCCCGCTGCACTGCAGCGACGAGTTCCTCAGGGCCTGCCGCGATCTGGCGCGGGAGTTCGACGTCGGGCTGCAGACCCATCTGGCCGAGTCCAGAGCCCAGGCTGTGCTGGGGCGGAAGAAGTACGGCAAGACGCTCACGGCGCACCTGGGCGACCTCGGGCTGCTCGGCCCCCGGTTCAGCGGCGCCCACGCGATCTGGCTGGAGCCCGACGACGTCACGCGGCTGGCCGACGCCGGAGCGAGCGTCGCCCACAACCCGCTCAGCAATCTCCGGCTCGGCTCGGGGGTGGCGCCCGTGCGTCAGATGCTCGAGGGCGGCCTCCGGGTGGGCGTCGGCACCGACTCCGCCAGCTCCTCCGACACGCAGAACATGTTCGAGGCGACCCGGCTCGCCAGCTATCTCTCGCGAATCCGGACGCCCGACTCGGGGCGCTGGCTGACGGTCGACGAGGCGCTCACGCTGGCCACGGCGGGGAGCGCCGGTGTCCTCGGCATGCCGGAGCAGATCGGCCGGCTGGCGCCGGGCTTCAAGGCCGACGTCGTGTTCCTGGACCTGGCCAACGTCAACTACGTGCCGCTCAACGACGTGATGCTCCAGCTCGTCAACGGCGAGAGCGGCGCCGCGGTCGACCGCGTCATGATCGACGGGCGCCTGGTGCTCGATCGCGGCCGCCTGCTGACGGTGGATGAGGCCCGGGTGCGGACCGAGGCCGAGGCGGCAACGGCGCGGCTCCGGTCCGCCAACGCGGAGACGCTGGCCTTCGGCCATTCGCTCGAAGGCTTCGTGGGCGCGTTCTGCCTGGGGCTGGCGCGCGCGCCCGGCGGGATCAGCCCAGGCGCGGCATGACGCGCTCGGCGAAGAGACGCATCGAGCGGAGCACCCGTTCGTGCGGGATCTGCCCGCCGGGGTTCATCCAGGCCGAGAGGCTCGAGAAGCCGATCGTCTCCCGCAGCTCCAGCAGGCGGTCGGCGACCGTCCCGGGGCTCCCGAACACCGCCCGCTCGCGGAGCACGTCGTCGTAGCTGATCTCGGCCAGCCGCTGGGCGCGGCCCTCGCGCGCCTCGGTGGTCTGCTGGGAGGCCCCGTCCGATTTCTGCAGCGCCTTGGCGATCGCGCGGAAGAACTGCATGGTGCTCGCCTCGGCCTCGTCGCGCGCCTGCCGATCCGTGTCCGCCACGTACACCGGGATGCTGAGCGCCACGTCGCCGCGGCCGGGATGACCGGCAGCCGCCCGGCCCTCGTGGTAGCCGACGACGAAGCGTGTGAGGTCCGGGATGGAGACGGTGCGAGCTGCCAGGAACACGGGGTAGCCCATGCGCCCCACCAGCGGATAGGTCTCCTCGGTGGTGGCGGCGATGCGGACGGGGGGGTGCGGCTTCTGGTAGGGCTTGGGCATCACGCACACGTCGCGGAACTGGAAGTACTTCCCCTCGTGGGTGAACCGCTCCTGGGTCCACGCCTTGAGGAGGATGTCGAGCGTCTCCAGGAAGCGGTCGCGGCTCTCGCTGTAGGGGATGTTGAAGCCCTGATAGTGCCCGGGCAGACCGCTCCGGCCGACGCCGAAGTCGAGCCGCCCCTTGGAGAGCTGGTCGACCGTCGCCACGTCCTCGGCCAGCCGCAGCGGATGGCTGAGCGGCAAGACCTGGACGGCGATGCCGATCTTGACGCGCCGGGTGCAGGTGGCCAGGGCGGCGGCCACGACGAGCGGCGAGGAGAGCACGGAGCGGTCCCTCTGGAAGTGCAGCTCCGCCAGCCACACGGCGTCGAGGCCGACCTCTTCGGCCGCCCGCATCTGCGCCAGCGACTCGTCGAAGGCCGCGGCCTCGCTCATCCCCGCCGGACACTGGAACTCCGTGAAGAGGCCGAACTCCATGGCTAGGCCCCGACCCGGAGGAGCCTCTGGCGCAGCTCCTCCGCCTGCTGGTGGAACGGCTTGCCCCCGCGGGCGGTCATCGGCGTCTCGGCCGCCAGCCCCGTGACGAGCTCGACCAGCAGCGGCCCCTCCTCGGTGAGGATCTTGGGCAGCCGGCGGCGGAACTCGCCGAGGTCGCCGATAGTGTAGGCGGCCCGGTAGCCCGCGCCCTTGGCCATCATCACGAAGTCCACATCGAACCCACCCGGGATCTCCTGGGCGCCGGAGGTGTGATAGACGCCGTTCTTGAACAGGAAGTGCACCAGGTTGCGCGGCCGGGCGCCGGCGATCGTGGCGAGCGAGCCGAGCTGCATGAGGAGCGAGCCGTCGCCGTCGAGGACGAGCACGCGCCGCTCCGGCCGGGCCAGGGCCAGCCCGAGCCCGAGGGCCGAGGCGCCGCCCATGAAGCCGACGCAGGTGATCGAGAGGTCGTCGGGCGCCAGGGTCCTCCAGGCGGGCGCCGTGGTCATCGTCGGCACGCAGATCGCGTCGCCCCGCCCGGCGGCGATCGCGCGGAGCACCTCTTCCGGCTTCATGGCCATCTAGATCAATCGGAGGGGGCCGCGACGGCCCCCTCCGAAACCTCCCCCAGGAAGGGATGGCGCCGGCGGAGCCGGCGCTCGAACCGACGAGCAGTCCAGGTGCTCGATCGACCGGCGTGGGAGTGCGAAGCCGCAGCGCGGTCGCCTCGCGAGGCGAGCCCGAGTGAGTCCGAGAACGACGTATGGCGAAGCGAGTTGGCCCGGCACTAGATGGTCTCCAGGCCGACGAGCACCGCCGCCGGCCCCCGCCGCTGCTGCGCCAGGCGGTAGTACTCGGGAATCAGTTCGAGATCGTCCGGGCCCTCCAACCGCGCGTGGGGGACGGCGAAGGTGTCGAGCAGCGGCTCGCAGTAGCGGACCATCGAGTGGCGCGACTCCCGCGGGTCCTTGTCCTTCTCGCGGCTCAGCAGCCCGATCATGTAAAAGAGGGGCACCCGGCCGTCGATCCCGAGGCCGCGGAGCGTGTTCACCGAGGCATAGAGCCCGGCGTGCTGGATCATGAGCACCGCGGGCTCGCCCCCCAGGTAGAGCCCGGCGGCGGCCGTCGTTGCCTCGTCCTCGGTGGCGCAGGTCACCACCCGGATCGCCCGCTCCTTGTCGAGCGCGGCCAGCACCGTCCGTTGGTGGGTGTCCGGCACGCTCAGGATCCAGCCCAGAGGCTCGTGCCGGCCTCCCCCACGCGCCTCCCGGAACGTCTCCTTGAGCGTGTCGATGATCAGCGATGCGGGGATCGATTCCGGCATCTGAGCCTCCCGGTGACAAACTGGTTTATCCTAGGTTCAACGCATCTTCAAGAAAGGAAATCTCCCATGCGCTACCCCGCCTTCGGGTCGATCGTCGCCCTCCTGATCTGCGTGTCCACCGCCACCGGAGCGGGAGTGGAGCTCAAGACCGACGAGCAGAAGACCTTTTACGCGCTCGGCCTGGCCATCGGCCAGAACCTGACCGCGTTCACGCTGAGCGAGGCGGAGCTGGAGCTGGTCAAGGCCGGCCTCTCCGACGTGGTCCTCCGGAAGCAGCGGCAGGTCGAGCTCGAGACCTGGGGGCCGAAGATCCAGGAGCTGCAGCGCACGCGGCTCACCGCCGCGGCGGCGGCCGAGCAGAAGGCCGGCCAGGCCTTCCTGGACAAGGCGTCCGCCGAGAAGGGCGCCACCAAGACAGCGTCCGGCCTCATCATCTCGACGATCAAGCCCGGGACCGGCCTCACGCCCAAGGCGGCCGATACGGTGAAGGTGCACTACCACGGCACCCTCACCGACGGCTCGGTCTTCGACAGCTCCGTGCAGCGCGGGGAGCCGGCGACGTTCTCCCTGAACGGCGTGATCCCGTGCTTCTCCGAGGGCATACAGCAGATGAAAGTGGGCGGCAAGAGCCGTTTGGTGTGCCCGCCGAAGCTCGCCTACGGCGACCGCGGTGCCCCGCCCCGGATCAAGCCGGGCGCCACGCTCGTGTTCGAGGTGGAGCTACTGGAGATCGTAACGAAGTAGCTCAGACGCGGTACTTGCGCGCGGCGTCGGGAGCGAGGGCGATGCCGTGGCCGGGGCGGTCAGGGATGCGGAAGTGGCCGTCCTCGCAGCGCGGCAGCCCCACGAAGAGGTCGGGTGGCGTCCAGTCGATGAACTCCACCAGGAAGCCGTTGCTCAGCGCGCCGACGACGTGCAGCGACAGCTCGTGCACCACGTGCGGGGAGACGGTTACCTGGTGGGCGGCGGCGAGGTGGCCGATCTTCAGCGTTTCGCTGAAGCCGCCGGCGCGGCAGACGTCGGGCATGAGATAGCGGGCGGCGCGGCGCTCGATCAGCTCCCGGAACTCGAACCGCGTGTAGTTGTTCTCCCCCGTCGCCACGGGGATGCGGATGGCCCGCGCGACCTCGGCGCAGGCGGCGATATCGTCGGCCAGCACCGGCTCTTCGTACCAGACCAGGTCGAGGTCCTCGAGCAGCTGGGCCTGGCGAATGTTGCCGAGGACGTCGAGCTTCTGGTTGACGTCCACCATGAGACGGACGCCGTCACCGACCGCTTTCCGGACCGCCTCCACGCGCTGGCGATTCACCCGCGGATCCGGGTGATGGATCTTCATCTTGTAGTAGCGGCACCCCATGTCGACGTAGCGCCGGGCCTCGGCGACGAGCTCGTCGACGGAGTACGAGGGCCATCCGCCGCTGCCGTACGCCGGGACGCGATCGGTGACCGCGCCCCACATCTTGTAGAGGGGCAGGCGGGCGGCGCGGCCCGCGAGGTCCCAGAGCCCGATGTCCAGCGCGCTGAGCGCGTAGCCGGCGATCCCCTGGCGCTTGATGCCCCGGTCGGCGCGGTACATGCGCTCCCACAGCCGCTCGACGAAGAGCGGGTCCTCGCCGAGCAGGACCGGCTTGAGGCGCGTCTCGAGGTACACCTGGATGGCCTCGGCCCCGCCTCCGCCGAAGGCGAGGCTGTAGCCGAGCCCGGCGAGCCCCTCGTCGGTCTGAATGTTCGCGATGACCAGCTTGTGCTCGGCGAACTCCAGCGCGATGGGGTGGGGCGTGGGGATTCTCAAGAGAAAGCTCTCGATGGCGGTGATTTTCATGTCGGCTATCCTACGCCAGACGGTTCGACGAGACTATGCCCGAGCTCCCCGAAGTCGACATGGCACGCATCGCGGCCCGGCGCGTCGCCGTCGGGCGCCGGATCACCGGCGTGTGGTGCGCCGACGACCCGATCGTCTTCGAGGGAGTCGCACCGGCGCGCCTGCGCCGGGCGCTCCTCGGCCGGCGCGTGCGGGCCGTGCGCCGGCACGGCAAGCATTTCTGGTTCGAGCTGGACCGGCGCCCCTGGCTCTGCCTGCACTTCGGGATGACCGGCGGGCTTCACACCACGCGAGCGCCCAGCGTGAAGCTGGTCTCGAGCGGCCGCCAGGGCCCTGCGGAGGCCTGGCCGCCACGATTCGCCAGGCTGCGGCTGACGTTCGACGATGGCGGAGAGCTGGTGATCGCCGATGCCCGCCGCCTCGGCCGCATCCGCCTGCGGGACGATCCGCGCCGGGAGCCGCCCATCAGCCTCCTGGGCTTCGACGCCCTGTGGGAGCTGCCGCCGTCGCCGCGGTTCGTCGAGCTGCTCCGCGAGCGGTCGGCGCCGGTCAAGGCGGTGCTGCTGGACCAGTCGTTCGCGGCGGGCGTGGGGAACTGGATCGCCGACGAGGTCCTCTACCAGGCGGGCATCGACCCGCGGAGACGGGCACGCTCGCTATCGGCCGGGGAGGCCCGGCGGCTGCGCGCGGCGTTGCGGTCGGTCCTCACCACGGCGGTGAGGCTGCGGGCGGACGGCGACCGCTTTCCCCGCACCTGGCTCTTCCACCACCGCTGGGATCGCGATGCCAGCACCCCTCGCGGCGAGAAGATCCGCCGCACCACCATCGCCGGCCGCACCGCCGCCTGGGTCCCCAGCGTACAGCGCTAGCCGCGCCTCGGAGTAACCATCCTTCGGGCGCGGGCTTCGCCCGCGCAATCCTTCCTGGGGGAGGCCTCGGAGGGGGCCGTCGAGGCCCCCTCCGACCAGGATGGCGTACACTACAACGTCGGTGTCCGCGATCCGCTTCGATCACATCGCCATCGCCGTCCCGCGCATCGCGGAGGCGACGCCGTTTCTCGTGGGCGAGCTGGGCGGCGTGCCCGCATACGGCGCGCCAGCCGGCGCCTATCGCTTCGGTCAGTGGCGCTTCGACGGCGGCGGACGCCTCGAGATCCTCGAGCCGCTGGGCGAGGATGGCTTCCTGCACCGCTTCCTGGCCAGGCACGGCCCGGGCATCCACCACGTGACCTTCAGGGTGCCGCGCCTGCGCGAGGCCTGCGAGCGGGCCCAGGCGCACGGCTACACGATCGTCGGCTACGACGACTCGAACCCGCACTGGAAGGAAGCGTTTCTCCACCCCAAGCAGGCGCTCGGCATCGTCGTCCAGTTCGCCGAGACTGCGCGTGGGGGCGACGGCCCGCCCCGCTGGCAGCCACCGCCGGGACCGCTGGATCCGCCCCCACCGGTGACGATCGTGGGGCTTCGCCTGCGCGCCCACGTCCGCGACCGGTCGCAAACACAGTGGGCGTCTGTGCTCCTGGGCGAGTCCAGGGAGAGCGCCGACGGCCGGCTGATCTACCGCTGGCCGGGCTCGCCCATGCGCATCGCCGTCGAGATCGATGGGTCCGGCGAGGAGGGCCCGATAGCTGTCGAGCTGGGCAGCCACCGCCCGGTGTCACTGCCCGCGGGCGCGCACCCGCTCCTGGGGGCGGTCTTCACGCGGTGCCCGGCGCCGTGACCGGCGTCCGCGAGGCCTAGCCGGCCCGCGTCGGGAGCGGCCAGCGCTCGGTGCGAACCGAGCGCCTCACCCCCCGCAATCCGCTGCAGGCGGCAATGACAAGATATTCAACCAGCGGGACCCGCGCCGGGCCCAAAACGGCTCGGCGGGGCCGGAAATCCCCGGCGTGGCGCCCTCCGAGTCCGGTTCGGTGTTTGCAACGTCAGGGGTTGATGCGATTCTTTCTCGACGCTGCAGGCTCCTCGCCGGTCAAGAAGCTCGGCCTGCCGGCTCTCTCGACCGAGGACATCGACCGCTTCCACCGGCAGGGCTTCCTGGCCATCGAGCGG
>MNEF01000091.1 GCA_001917535.1 Candidatus Rokubacteria bacterium 13_1_40CM_69_27 | reverse complement strand
ATCATGCACGAGCAGGTGCTCCATGTGCCGCTCTACGAGCTGGCCTTCCTCTGGGGCGTGGGACCGCGCGTGGACGAACCCGGCGCCGACCTCATCAAGGGCTACCCTTACTCGGCGCCCTACGAGGACCTGAAGCTCAAGCAGCCATAGACGCACAGGAGGAAACCGTGAAGCTACTCTTCTTCGACGACTTCAAGCTGGGCGTGCTCAAGGCCGATGCCGTGATCGACGTATCGGAGACGGTGCGAAGCATTCCGCACACCGGGCCGCACGACCTCATCAGCGGGTTGATCGAGCGGTTCGCCGACTACAAGGGACGCCTGGAGGAAGCGGTCAACCGCGGGAAGGGCGTGCCGGTCAGCCAGGTCAGGATCAGGCCTCCCCTGCCCAAGCCCTACAACATCGTGGCCATGGCGGTGAACTACATGGAGGACGGCACCCGCTCCGAGCCGGTGCCCCTCAATGCCTTCCACAAGTCCCCCAACAGCGTCATCGGTCATGACGACACCATGGTGCTCCCCGACGTCCCCGCCACCATCTTCGAGGGCGAGGCGGAGCTGGCGCTGGTCATCGGCAAGCGGGCGTCCTTCGTCAGCGCCGCCCAGGCCATGAATTACGTCTTCGGGTACCTCAACTTCATCGACGGGTCGGCCCGCGGGCTGCAGCCCGCCGGGGCCAAGATCCCCGCCGGCGGCAACACCTTCTACCAGATGAAGTCGCGGGATACCTTCGCCCCCCTGGGACCCTATCTGGTCACGGCCGACGAGGTGCCTGATCCCCACAAGATCCAGGTGAGGCTCTGGGTGAACGGCGTGCTCAAGCAGAACTACAACACCAGCGATATGGCCCACAAGATTCCCCGGTGCATCGAGTGGGTCACCTCCATCCACACGCTGGAGCCGGGCGACGTGATCGCCACGGGAACCAACCACCGCGGTCTCAGCGCCTTCCAGAACGGCGACGTGATCGAGCTGGAGACGGACGGGCTCGGCCGCTTACGCCTGAACGTGCGAGACGACCTGAAGCGCACCTGGGCCCGGGAGACCCGGCTCGATCGGGAGCAGAAAGGACTGGAAGGGACGACGCCGCAGCTCACGGGGAAGCACACGCCCGCGCCGCGCTAGCTCGGGCCGGCAGCCGGTCTCAGCGCCGCTCCCAGTAGGCGGCCTCCCGGGGAAAGAGCGTGTTGGCGAAGCGGACCTCGTTCTTGCCCTCGACCGTCTCGGCGGCGACACCGGCAAACCGCGCGTAGTGCGGGGTCTTTCGGTGCGCCTCCAGGGCGGCCGAATCGCGGTAGACCTCGAACAGGTAGATGCGGTTCAGGTCCGATTCGTCCTGGAGCACGTTGAAGCGGAAGCAGCCCGGCTCGTCCCGCTCGGAACAGATGGCGTCGTCCTCGATGGCGGCCAGGAAGCGCACGCGCCCCTCGGGCTTGACCCGGATCGTGACTATCAGTGCGTACATGGCTCCTCCCGTCTGGCCGGCGCCTTGACGGCGGTGCCGGCGCCGGAGCAGTATCACCTCCCGGGAGGACGAACGCCATGGCCTACGAAGCGCTGTTCGCGGAGACGGTTCACATGCGCGGACACCGGGGCGACCAGATCGACGCGTACCTGGCGCGCCCGTTCGGAGCCGGCCCCTACCCGGGCGTGGTCGTCATCCACCACATGCCCGGCTGGGATGGGGCGACCAAGGAGATCGCGCGGCGGTTCGCCCACCAGGGGTACGTGGCGATCTTGCCCAACCTGCACTTCCGGGAAGGGAAGGCCACGCCGGAGGAGAACAGCGCGAGCGTGCGCGCGGCGGGCGGCATGCCCGACGATCGCACCATGGGCGACGTCCAGGGGGCGATCGATTACCTCCGCGCCTTGCCGTATCTCGGCGGCAAGGTCGGGATCATCGGCTACTGCTCCGGCGGCCGCCAGGCCTACCTGGCCGCCTGCACGCTCCGTGGCATCGACGCCGCCATCGATTGCTACGGGGGTGGGGTCGTGGCCAAGCCCGAGGAGCTGACCCCACGCCAGCCGGTCGCCCCCATCGAGTTCACCAAGAACCTCCAGTGCCCGCTTCTGGGATTGTTCGGCATCGAGGATGCACGCCCCTCTCCGGACGACGTGGCCAAGACCGAGCAAGCCCTCAAGGAGTGCGGGAAGACGTACGAGCTCCACACGTACGAGAACGCGGGACACGCGTTCTTCGCCGTCGACCGCCCGCAGTATCGCCAGCAGGCCGCCGTCGACGGATGGAAGAAGGTCTTCGCCTGGTTCGACAAACACCTTCGATGATCGAGCGACGCCCCTTCGGACGCACGGGTCACCAGAGCACGGTGACCCTCTTCGGTGGCGCCGCGCTGGCGCAGGTCAGCCAGGCGGACGCCGACCGCGTGCTGGACCTGCTCCTCCGCTACGGGGTCAACCATCTCGACACCGCCTCGCGATACGGGGACTCCGAGCTACGCATCGGCGCCTGGATGCCGCGTCATCGGAAGGACTTCTTCCTGGCGACGAAGGCGGCGACGCGAACCGCTCGCGAGGCCCGCGAGGAGATCCGCCGCTCGCTCGACCGGCTGCGCGCCGACCACGTGGACCTGATCCAGCTGCACTCCCTCGGCCACCCCGACGACTGGGACCAGGCCCTGGGTCCCGGAGGCGCTCTGGAGGCGGCCGTCGAGGCCCGCCAGCAGGGACTGGCGCGCTTCATCGGCGTGACCGGTCACGGCTGGGCCATCGCGGCCATGCACAAGCGCAGCCTGGCCCGCTTCGACTTCGACGCGGTGCTGCTGCCGTACAACTTCCTCATGGCCCGGGACGAGCGCTACCGGAGGAACTTCGAGGACGTCCTGGGCATCTGCCGGGAGCGCAACGTCGCCGTCCAGGTCATCAAGTCCATCGCCCGGGGGCCATGGGCGACCACGGAACGGACTCGCACCACGTGGTACCAGCCGCTCGAGGAGCAGGCGGACATCGACCGGGCGGTGCACTGGGCGCTCGGGCTGCCCGGCGTCTTCCTCAACACGGTGGGAGACGTCGCGCTGCTTCCGAAAGTTCTAGAATCGGCGAGCCGCTTCGAACGCCGCCCCTCGGACGCCGAGATGGCGGCGATGCTCGATGCGAAGCGGCTGAGCTCGCTGTTCGGCCTGGCGACCTGAGCGCCGTTCAGACCTGCCCCACCCACGACGCATCGGCGATCTCGCGCCAGCGCGCGCGGGTGCGCTCGAACTCGTCGGGGGGCAACGCCCCGGCCCGGAGCAACGCCGCGTTCTGCTGCCATCGCTCCGGCTTCGTGGTCCCCACGATCGCGGTGTGGACGCCCGGCACGCTCAGCGTGAAGCTCAACGCGGTTCCCACCGCGGTGTCGGGCCCGGACTTCAAAAATTCGTAGTCCAGCGTCCGCAGCCGGGACCAGTACGTCTCGTAATAGGGCTCGGCCGGCTTCCGCGCGTAGCGCCAGGCGACGTTCGCCAGCGGCCGCTTGGCGATCACGCCCATCTGGCCGGCGCGGGCGCGCGGAAGTGTGAGCTCGAGCGCCTCCTGGTCCGCGATGCTGACCGAGGTCTGGAGCGTGTCGAAGCGCCCGCACTCGATCGCGTAGCGGGCCGCCTCGCCGTCGCCGCTGTAGCCGATGTACCGCGCCCAGCCCCGCTCGCGCGCCCGCTCGAGGGCGGCGATGGCGTCGCCCTGTCGAAGCTCGGCGAGCGAGCAGCTGTGGAGCTGGATCAGGTCGAGGTAGTCGGTCTGGAGGCGCTGCAGGCTCCGCTCGATGCTGCTGAGGAGCGAGGCCGGCCGCCAGTCCGGGCGTCCCCAGCCGCGGGCATGGCCGCACTTGGTGAACAGGTAGAGCTCGCGCCGCCGGGCGCCGATCGCCCGCCCGATGAGCACCTCGCTGTCCTCATAGCACTCGGCCGTGTCGATCACGTTGAGACCGGCGTCCAGTGCGCCGCCGAGGAGTCGGGCGACCGTGGGGCCGCTCACCCGCTGGTAGCCGATCTCGGCGCCGCCGAAGCCGAGGACGCTCGCCACGATGTCGGTCCGGCCGAGCCGGCGCCGCTCCATCCGCCTCAGCGCCGCAGGAGTCTGAAGGCGATGTCGGTCCCCTGGCCGTAGGCGTAGGCCATCGAGATCCAGAGCAGCGCGAGAGGCTCGAGGAGCCGGGCCTGGGTGAGCGGGCCGGCGTCGACCGGCTCGAACCCCAGGGCCGCAGCAAGCGAAGCGACGGTCTTCTTGGCCGCCGCGTCGTCGCCACAGATGAACATGCTCGCGCTCTGGCCGTCGAATCGCGGATTCGCCATGTGCTGGGCCCCAATCGTGTTGAACGCCTTCACGACCTTGGCGCCGGCCGCCCACCGGGCAATCTCCTCCCCTGCCGACGTGGTATGCCCCAGCGCGAGTCCGGAGAGATCCGGCTTCAGAGGATTGGTGGCGTCGACGACAACCTTCCCTCTGAGGTCACCAGCCCCCCTGATCGCGTCCTGGGCGGACCCCCAGGGTACGGCGAGGACGACGATATCGGCCGCTGCCACCGCGTTCCGCACGCTGGCGGCCTGTGCTCTCCCCCCGGAGTCCTTCAGCAGCTCGTCGAGCTTCCGATCGTGGGGGTCCCGAACGCCGAAGACGACGTCATGCCCTCGCGCCGCCCATGCCTTCCCGAGCGTACCGCCGACGTTGCCTGCGCCAATGATCGCGATCTTCATTCCTCGCTCCTCGAGTGCTGCGGTTCACGGCCACTGTATGCGCGCATGCCGATCATCCGCCCGCCCAGTCCGCCGCGCGCTCGCCTCCGCCGCAGTGTACGCTCAGTTTCTGGTCGCCGCGTGTCCGCGACTGGCCGACCCGCGCCACCTCGTCGCCATTCGCCACGATGTCGATCCGGCCGAGCCGGCGCGCCGCTCGATCGTCCCCGTGCTACGATGCGGCGCGGTGCCCGAAGGAGACTGACGGATGAAGATCACCCACGTGACCACGCGCGTGCTGAGAACACCGGCCGACAACCCGCTCATCGTCGGCCTGCCCGCGCCCACCGACCCCCGCGAGTTCATCACCCTCGAGCTGGGGACCGACCAGGGTCTCGTGGGCCTGGGCCTGACGTTCTTCGGCGGCGCACTGACGCCGGCACTCAAGGCCGCGGTGGACACGCTCGCCGGGCTCGTCGTCGGTGACGACCCCACGCAGGTGGAGGCCATCGCCGCCAAGCTCCGCCGCGCCGCCGGCAGCTCGGGCCCCGGTGGGATCTTCACGCTGGCGCTCTCGACCATCGACATCGCGTGCTGGGACCTCCGGGGCAAGGCCGTTGGCCAGTCCGTGTGCGCGCTCCTCGGCGGCCTGCGCGAGCGCGTGCCGACCTACGCGAGCGGCGCCCTCATGCGTCCGCATCCGGTGAAGTATCTCGCCGAGGCGGGACCCCGGCTGGTGAAGATGGGCTTCAGCCAGATGAAGATGCAGTGCGGGAGCGAGCCCACGGTGGCGGCGTCGGTCGAGCGCGTGCGCGTCGTGCGCGAGGCCGTCGGACCTGAGATCGACCTCATGTGCGACATCAACCAGCTCTGGAGCGTGAACCACGCCATCGAGGTCGGACGTCGCATCGAGCCCTACCATCTCTATTGGCTGGAGGACCCCGTCGCCCACGACGACTACGCCGGCCTGGCCCGCGTGGCCGACGCCCTGACCACTCCCATCGCCGCCGGCGAGTACCACTACGGCATCGTGCCCTTCCGCCACTTGCTGGAGGCGCGGGCCATCGACATCGTCATGATCGACCTCCTCCGCGTGGGCGGCATCACCCAGTGGATGAAGGTCGCCGGCATGGCCGAAGCGTTCAACCTGCCCGTGGTCAGCCACCTCGTCCCGGAGATCCACGTCCACCTGGTGGCCGCCATCCCCCACGGCCTCACCGTCGAGTACATGCCGTGGACGCTGCGGCTCTTCGAGGAGACGCCGGCCGTCGAGGGCGGCCGGCTCGTGGTGCCCAAGAAGCCGGGGCTGGGGCTGACGTTCGATCAGGCGGCGATCAAGCGCTACCAGGTGGGCTGAGCGCTTCGCCGAGGCATGCCCGAAGACGCCGGGCCGCCGATGGACAGGGTGATCCGCGCGACCCGGAGGGCGACCCAGGCGGACGAGTGGGCCCTCGTGCTCGCCGCCGCGGGAATCCCGCACCGCCTGGAGCCCGACGGCGCGGGCTGGACGCTGCTCGTCCCCGCCGCCGAGGCGGCCCGGGCGCAGGCGGCACTCGACGCTTACGACGAGGAGGCCCGGCGAGCGCCGCACGCCGCGGTCCCCGACGCCGCCTCGCCCAGACTCGCATGGGCGGCCGGTATCGCCGCCGGCGCGCTCCTGCTCGCGTTCTTCGCTGTGACCGGCCCGCCTGCCGCCGGCTCCCGCTGGTTCGAGCAGGGCGCCGCCTCGGCCAGGCACATCGTGCGCGGCGAGCTGTGGAGGGCGGTGACCGCGCTGACGCTCCATGCCGACGCGGTCCACGTGGCGGGCAACGCCGTCGCCACCGCGGTGCTCCTGCCAGCGGTCGTGCAGCGGCTCGGGGTCGGGTGCGGCCTGTGGCTCGTGCTCCTCTCGGGGGCGGCCGCCAACCTCCTCACCGCCATCGCCCACGACCCGCGCCACGTCGCCGTCGGAGCCTCGACGGCTACGTTCGGCGCGGTCGGGATCCTCGCGGCGCTGCGACTCCTCCCCGCGCGGAGTCAGGCGAAGCCCAGGTGGAAGCGATGGATGGTGCTCGCCGCGAGCCTGGTGCTCCTCTCGATGCTGGGGACGTCCCCTGGCGCGGACATCCTGGGCCACGCGTTCGGGTTGCTGGCCGGCGGGGCGCTCGGCCTTGTCGCCGGCGCTGTCCTGCGGCGGCCGCCCGGCACGGTCATCCAATCGTTGCTCGTCGCCCTGGCCGCGTTGGTCGTCCTCGGTTGCTGGCGTCTCGCGCTTGCCGGACCGGCCTGGTAGCCCCCCGAGATCGTTCGGTCCTCGCCACACGGCACCCGAGGATCGTTCCGTGCCGTATCACGTCCGGCATCTGCTGCTGCCCCGGCTCGCCGCCGGTGATTGCCCGCCGGGCTCCCGCCCGGCCTGTCGCAGGCGGCCGGCCGGTGGCATCATGGCGGGGAGCCGAGTGGTCTCGATGCACTGGTGCGCTTCCACCGGCAACATCGGCGTCGACTTCGCGAGGGAGGTCGTCATGAAGCACCGCATCGCAGTCATCCCCGGCGACGGCATCGGCAAGGAAGTCCTGCCCGAGGGCATGCGCGTCCTCGAGGCGGCGGGCCGGCGCTTCGGCTTCGAGTGCGACTGGACAGTCTTCGACTGGAGCTGCGAGCGCTTTGCCAAAACTGGACGCATGATGCCCGAGGACGGGCTCGACCAGCTCCGAGCCTTCGAGGCCATCTACCTCGGCGCGGTGGGCTTCCCCGGCGTGCCCGACCACGTCTCGCTGTGGGGTCTGCTCATCCCCATCCGCCGGGGCTTTCGCCAGTACGTAAACCTCCGCCCCGTCCGCCTGCTCCGCGGCGTTCGCTCGCCGCTCCGCGACCGCGGGCCCGCCGACATCGACATGCTCATCATCCGCGAGAACAACGAGGGCGAGTACTCGGAGATCGGCGGCCGTCTCTACAAGGACACGCCGGAGGAGCTGGCGGTGCAGCAGGCCGTCTTCACCCGACGCGGCTGCGACCGCATCATGCGCTACGCCTTCGAGCGCGCCCGCCAGCGCCGCCGGCACGTCACCTCGGCGACCAAGTCGAACGGCATCATCCACTCCATGCCGTACTGGGACGAGCGCTTCGCGGCCATGGCCAAGCAGTATTCCGACGTGAAGACCGCCCAGTACCACATCGACATCCTCACCGCCCACTTCGTCCAGCACCCCGACTGGTTCGACGTGGTCGTGGCCTCCAATCTCTTCGGCGACATCTTGTCCGACCTCGGCCCTGCCATCGCCGGCTCTATCGGAATCGCGCCCGGCGGCAACATCAACCCCGAGAAGGAGTACCCGTCGATGTTCGAGCCGGTGCACGGCTCCGCCCCCGACATCGCGGGCAAGGGCATTGCCAACCCCGTGGCCCAGATCTGGACCGGCGCCATGCTGATCGAGCACCTGGGCCATGCCGAGGCTGCCGCCGCCATCGTGGCCGCGATCGAGAAGGTGGTCGAGGAAGGCCGCGGGGTGACGCGCGACCTCGGCGGCAAGGCCACGACGCGCGAGGCCGGGGAGGCCGTCGCCGCCCTGCTCTGATCCCGGTCGACGGGCCGGCGAGTCAGGGCGGCCACGCCGCCTCGTGCGTCCCCAGCGGCACCGCGGGACGGGACCAGAAGGCCGGAGTCTCGGACAACCGCGGGGCGGGAACGACGTGGCGAAGTCGACCGAACGGTGTCTCCGAATCCGTCAGCAGATCGTCCATGTCCTCCACGGTGAGCTCCGGAGTCCGGAGGCCGTCCACCCGGCCGAGAGCATCGACCCAGCGTCCCGTTTGCGCGAGGGACACGCGCACGAGATAGCTCCCCCCTTCGCGCGCGCGGCGGGCCAGGGCGATGAGGGCGCCGAAGGCGGCGAGATACCCGGTCCCGTGGTCGACGACCTGAGCCGGCAGATGCTGCGGGCGGTCGAGGCCGGCCCCGAAGCCCTGTTCGTGCGCCATTCCGGTCACCGACTGGATCAGCGTCTCGAAGCCTCGCCGCGCCTGCCAGGGCCCGGCGTGCCCGTAGGCCGAGAGCGTGACGTAGACGATGCCGGGGCGGAGGCGCGCGACGTCTTCAGGAGCGAAGCCATGCCGGGCCAGGGCCCCGGGGCGATAGGACTGGCAGAACACGTCACCCTCGCCGATGAGCCGCCGGAGCCGCTCGGCATCGTCCGCTCGCCGGAGATCGAGCGACGCCGAAAGCTTCCCGAGGCCCGTGTCCATGACCAGCGCCGGTGCGTTGGCCAGATGCGGGCCGGTGACGAGCATGACATCCGCCCCGTAGGAGGCGAGGGTGCGACCGCACACCGGCCCCGCGATCACGCGCGTCAAATCGAGCACGCGAACGCCGGACAGCGGCCGGACGCCCTCTCCGCTCGGCTCCGGCCGCGCGTCGCCGATCCGGATGATCTCGAGCAGCGGGAGCGCTGACACCGCGCGCCCGTGGGCGTGGGCCTGCCAGTCGGCGCGCGAGCGAACCATCCCCGCCGGCAGAACCTGCGCGGCCAGCGCGTCCTCGAGTTCTTCGGCGTTCCACTTGGCCACGGCGGCGGCCGCAGCCTCGCGCGTGCCTTCGCAGCCGAGCAACTTCACGATGCCTTCGCGATGGTGCGGCATCGCGCCGTGGAGCTGGATGAAGCGCCCGTCGCCGGCCCGGTAGAACCCGAAGATCGCGCCTCTGTGTTCCGGCGGCGGCTGCCCGTCCACGCGGAGGTAGCGCTCGCTGCGGAAGGCGGCGATCGCGGCCCGCATGTCCACCGCCACCGATTGAGCGCGCCCGGTCCTGAGCCGCCACAGCTCGGCGGCCGCCAGCGCCGTCGCCCCGATGACGGCCGAGGCGGCGGTCCCGATCTTGAAGTTGGTGGGGAGCATCGGATCGGCGCCGGTCAGCCTCGCGCGATCGAGCGCGGCGGGATCGCCACCGACCTGGCTCCAGAGCTGCGATGAAGCGCCCGTCGCCGGCCCGGTAGAACCCGAAGATCGCGCCTCTGTGTTCCGGCGGCGGCTGCCCGTCCACGCGGAGGTAGCGCTCGCTGCGGAAGGCGGCGATCGCGGCCCGCATGTCCACCGCCACCGATTGAGCGCGCCCGGTCCTGAGCCGCCACAGCTCGGCGGCCGCCAGCGCCGTCGCCCCGATGACGGCCGAGGCGGCGGTCCCGATCTTGAAGTTGGTGGGGAGCATCGGATCGGCGCCGGTCAGCCTCGCGCGATCGAGCGCGGCGGGATCGCCACCGACCTGGCTCCAGAGCTGCGCCAGAGCGCCCGTCGCCTCCATCATCGACGCCTACCGGGGGCTGGCTGAGATAACGTTGCCCTGTTCGTCGAGCTGGAGCCCGTACTGCTTCGCGGCGTCCAGGACCTTCGGCGACCACTCCACGTGGCCGGAGTCTGACCCGCCCAGGATCGCGAGAAGGTACGCGTCCTCCGCACCGACGTTACGAAAGCCACGCATGACGCCGGGGGGGACCGAGATCACGTCCCACGGCTCGAGGGTCACCTCGCTCTCGGCCTCGTCGCCCCAGTAGACGCCCCAGCGTCCCGTGAGGGGCATGAACACCTCCACCGTGGGGTGGTCGTGCAGACCGACGCGGTTCCCGGGCGCCTTCTTGACGAGCGTCAGGTTGAAATCGCGGGCGTCGGTGATCGCCGGCGCCAGCGAAGCGTCCTCGGTCACCCCCCGGCCGATGATGTTGTAGACCAGCCGCTCGTAGCCGGGGATGGCGGTATCGATGAACGCGCGCGTGCTCGGCTTGAGGTTCTTGAAACGCGCGACCCGGGTCCTTTCCATTTCCTCCACCGAGATCTGCAGCTTCCCCATGGACCCCTCCCTTGTATGAGCCGAGCGTGCGCCCCACGAAATGCGGCGCGATCGTCAGCCGCAAGCGATCGCGTAGACGTCCTGCACCCCGTCGGGCAGCCGGTGCTCGTGCCACGTCCGGCCGCCGTCCTGGGTGCCGAAGACCTGACCCGTGCGGCTGGTGCAGTACACCTGGTCGGCATCAGATGGATGCAGGGCCACGGCCATCATCGTGGTGTCGGCCTTGACGCCGCGGTCGAAACGCGTCCAGGTCTCGCCCAGGTCCAGGCTGCGGTAGAGCGATCCGTCCTGGCTGCGCGCGGCGGGGCTGAGGCAGGCGTAGAGCGCACGCGGGTCATGCGGGGACACCCGCACGTCGCGGGCGTAGGTGAGGGGCGAAAAGCGGCCGACCTCCATGTCCTCCCAGCTGGTACCGCGGTCCGCGCTCCGGAACAGGCCCATGCGGACGGCCAGGAACACGGTGCCCGGCCGGGCCGCGCTCACACAGAGGGCGTGGCCATCCATCATGCCCTCGGTGTCGGTGTCGCTCTGGATCCGGCTCTTGAGGTGCGGGCGCTCGGCGAGCTTGAGCAGATCGGCGCTGCAGTCCTCCCACCGCTGGCCGGCGTCCAGGCTGCGCATGACGCCGCCGACCTCCAGCGCCGCGTAGAGCTCGTCGGGACGGTCGGGATCTGCCGCCAGCCGGGTCACGCGGCTGGCGAAGGCCATTTTCACGCGCTCGGGCTGGATGGCCTTGGGGAGCCGGAGCCACGTCTCGCCGCCATCGTCGCTCCGGTAGACGCAGGCCGGCGAGGTCCCGGCGTAGAGGGTGCGCGGGTTCCGGGGATGCACGAGGATCGACCAGACCTCGCGGTCGCCATCGGGAAAGGCGAGCCGGTCCCAGCGCTCGCCGCGGTCCGTGCTCCGGTACGGGCCGTCGTGGGTGCCCAGATAGATCACGTCCGGATTGGCCGGATGCACGGTGATCGCGTGGACGTGCGTCACCTCGGGCAACCCCTTGGTGAGGCGCTCCCAGCCGTCGCCACCCACGGCCCGGCGGAAGATCCCTCCCAGCGTTCCCCCCGTCAACCGTGCGGCGCCGACATAGACGTGCGAGAGTCCCGACGGGCTGGCCATGGTCGTCTCCTCCCCTGGTCTCCGGTCCTGGGCCCCGAGGATACCAGGCCTCAGGCGGGAAGGTTTTTCCGAAATACCTCCGGGCGCCGGAAGCTCGCGATCCCCGGGATCGTCTTGAACGCGCCCGAGCCGCTGATCTTCGGCGCCAGCCTCCGCAGCTCGCGCACGCGCCCCAGGTCCAGCTCCGCGAGGAGAATGCCCTCCTCCTTCGATTCGGCGAGCACGCGCTCGGGCGAGGCCACCATCGCCATCCCCTCGTTGCCGATCAGGTTCTGGCCGGTGGCGGTGAAGGCGAGGTTCTCGACCGCCCGCGCCCGGACGAGCGTCAGCCAGTTCTCGTTGAAATCGACGACCCGGCCCGTGGGAAGCAGGATGATCTCCGCGCCCTTCAGCGCGAGGATCCGAGAGAGCTCGGGGACGAACACCTCGCTGCAGATGAGGATGCCGATGGTGCCGAACGGGGTCTCGAACACGGGCAGATCGTCGGCCGGCGTGTAGTTGAAGTCCCAGAAGGGGCCGCCCTTGTAGATGTACGGGCCCGGCGGACTGGTTCTCCGATATTTGCCGACCAGGCCGCCGTCAGGACCGATCAAGAGACACACGTTGTGGTAACCGTCGGCACTCCCCGGCACGGGCTCGGAGGTGCCGGCCACCACCCACACGCCGGAGGCCTTCGCCTGAGCGGCCAGCCGCCCGAGGGGGTCGTAACGGATCCGATCGGTCCAGGGCCCCGGGTATGTTTCCGGGAAGAGCACGAGCTGGGCGCCCCGCCGCGCCGCCGCATCGATGTAGCGCACGGCCTCCTTGACGTTCGTCTCCTCCTCCGGGCCGAGCCGCGTCCTCGGCTGCACGACGGCGAGCTTCACCTTCACGGCGTGGGCACCTTGTCGGTGATCTCGGGCACCGGCTTGCCGGCCGCGACCTCCTTGAAGATGGCCCGGGCCCGGGCCGCCGCCTCCGGCGGGACGTTTCGGAGCTCGGAGAGCTCCATGCCGCTCCCCGGCCGCATCTCGTAGTACCCGCTCTTCTCGCCCTTCAAGATCCGCCCGACGATCTCCTGGTAGGGCGTGCTGAAGGTGGCGAGGAGCGAGCCGGCGAAGTGCTTCGGCGCCACGTCCCACTTGTCGGTCATGAAGGTCGTCAGGAGCACGGGCTTGGGCGACGCCTTGGCCGCCTCGGCGACGCCGTAGACGCCGAGGTTGACGAACGTGATGATGAAGTCCACTCCGGCGGCGATCTGGGCTTCGGCTGTCTGCCGGGCCTTCACCCCGTCGTTGAAGTCGCCGGTGTTGTTCCAGATGAGCTGGGCCTTCGGGTTGTGGTCCCGGAGGGCCTGGTGGACCGCGTTGATCGAGGAGACGACGTCGGGGATCCGCACGCCGCCCACGAACCCGATCTTGTTCGTCCTGGTGGAGAGCGCGCCGAGGGCTCCCAGCGCGTAGTAGCCTTGATACCACTTCCGCCCGAGGGTCCAGACGTTGGCGGGCGCGTCCGCCACCGCGCCCGAGGTCTGCTGGATGAAGATCACGTTCGGGAACTGCGCGGCCAGCTTCCGCGCGATGGTCGGGAACTGGCCGCCGTGGTAGGCGACGATGTCGTACCCGGCGCTGATGTACTCACGCGAGACGCGCTCGGCGTCAGCCACGGCCACCGACTCGGAGGAGGCGACCTGCAGGTCGTAGGTCTTGGCCACGTCCTGGAGCGCGATATAGCCGACGGTATTGAAGTCGGCGTCCTGGATCGAGCCGGGGAAGATCATGGCCATCTTCTTCCCGCTGGCGGCATGGAGAGTGGGGCCGGTGGCCAGCCCCGCCACCACCACCAGGGTCAGCGTGACCAGCGCCAGCGGGCGTCGAGCAAATCTGGATCGGCACGTCATGTTGTTCTCCTTTGTCCCCTCAGCGGGTCACCGCCAGCACCGCCACCACGCCGCCACCGGCCGGCCCCTGGTGCTCGGCCCCCGCCGAGACGTAGCACATCGTATCGCCGGTGACGGCGGCGATCACCGCGTTCACCACGGCCCGGATGTGGCGCGTATAGTTGATGTCCGAGTCGTCGAACATGACGTGCCGGCGCCCGCGGGTCTGGCCGGTGAGATCGGGCTCGCACTTGGCGAAGACGTTGACGAGCCGGCCGCGGTCGGCGTCTGCCAGCTCGCACTCGACGGCCAGGCCTGCGCGCCGGAGCGCCTCGCGGACGGCGGCGGCGTCGAGGGCGTCCTTCATGACCGCATGGGCGATCGCCAGCTCGCTGGTCGAGCGCGTGGAGTTGCCGAGGACGATGATCTCGCAGTTCATCAGCTCGACGCCCGAGGACGTGGAGGCGACGTTGGAGAACACCGAGAAGTCCGAGCCGATCAGCGTGTCGGTGAGCTTGGCCGCCTCCACCTCGCCGGTGGCGATGCCGATGCCCAGCGCGGCGGCGGCCCGGCCGTAGGCCATCGACTTGTAGGTGTCCCCGGTCACCACGGGCTTCCCGCGGCCACGGGCGTCGTGGATCCGCTCGGTGGTGAGGGCCCCGGTCTTGATCTGCACGAAGTGGGCGTCCGGGGGCGACTCGATCCCGGCGTCGGCCAGCGCCGCCTTCACGCCCTCGGCGGCGACGCGCGCGTGGACCGCGGTGCCGAACTCCTCGGGCCGGAGGTCGCGGGTGTAGGCGGTGCCGACGGTGAACCGCTTCTGCCCGCTGGGCCGGCCGCGATCCGGCTCGCGGGTGAAGATGGTCGCGTGGGGGCTCATGAGGCCCTCGGTGCCGCCCGACCAGATGATGGGGACGCGCTTGGCGATGTCGGAGAGCGCGCGGCCCGCGCGCTCGGCCAGGAGCATCTGGAAGGAGAGCGTGGCCAGGGCGCGCGTGAAGTCGTTGACGCCGCCGTTGCCCTCGGTCTTGCCGAGGATCGCCACCACGTGCTCGGCGCGGAAGACGCCCTTGTCCAGGAGCTTGGCGGCCTCGCTGACATCGTCCGGGGAGCGCATTCCGACCTTGAAAGCCTGAGCGTGCATCGGTCCGTCCTCCTGTCAGGAAGTGGTGAGTCCTCGAGACGAGCGCGCGGCGTCGATCAGCGCCAGCAGCCGGCCCGGGTCGAGGGGCATCTCGCGGACGCGGACGCCGAGCGGCGCCAGCGCGTCATCGATGGCCTCGGCGATCACCGCGGGGACCGGGATCGCGCCGGCCTCGCCCGCGCCCTTGACGCCGAGCGGGTTCAGTGGCGACGGCGTCTCGGTGTGGCAGATCTCGATCTCCGGCACCTCTGTCGCCGTCGGGATCAGGAAATCCATAAAGCTCGTGGTCAGCGGCTGGCCACGCTCGTCGCAGACGATCCTCTCGTAGAAGGCGCCGCCGATTCCCTGCGCCACGCCGCCCCGGATCTGTCCCTCCACGATAGTAGGGTTCACGATCGTGCCGCAGTCGTGCTGGACCACGTAACGCAGGATCGTGAGGCTGCCGGTGGCGACGTCCACCTCGACGATGACGGCGTGGCAGCCGCTGGCGAACGTGGACTGCGGCGGCGCGTAGTAGCCGAAGGCCTCGAGCCCGGGCTCCTCGCCCGCGGCCAGGACCGCGCCGGCTCGCGGCTTGACGAGCCGGAGCGCGGCTTCCGCCGCGTCCTTGCCGGATGCGTAGCGGATGGGGTTGGCCACGGTGGCCAGCGCGCCGAGCGTCAGCTCGCGACCGGGCACGCCCTTCACCCGCGCCACACCGGCCACCAGCTCCAGATCGTGGGCCGAGACCTCGAGCAGCTCGGCCGCGATGCGGAGCGCCTTGTCGCGCACCTTGAGGGCGGCCGCGTGGATCGCGGTGCCGCTCACGACGAGACCGCGGCTGGCGTACGTCCCGGCGCCCCAGTTGAAGCGTCGCGTGTCGCCCGTCACCACCGTCACGTCGGCGGGATCGCAGCCGAGGGCGTCGGCGGCGATCTGGGCGAATGTGGTCGCGTGCCCCTGCCCCTGGGTCGCGAGGCCGGTGGCGACGAAGACCTTGCCGCTCGGCTCGACCCGCACGTGCGCGCCCTCGTAAGGGCCGATGCCCGTCCCCTCGACGTAGCAGCCGACGCCGAGCCCGAGCCAGCGTCCCCGGGCGCGGGCCGTGGCCTGGTGCGCCCGAAAGTCCAGGAAGCCGATCATGTCGAGGGCCATGTCGAGCCCGGCCGGGTAGTTGCCGCTGTCGTAGCGCGTGGGGCCGCCGTCCTGGAACGTGAGGCCGACGTCCCACGGAAACTCGTCCGGCTGGATGAAGTTGCGGCGTCGCACCTCGACCGGCTCGAGGTCGAGCTCGCGCGCGATGAGGCCGATGACGCGCTCCATCACGAAGGCCCCGTGCGGCCGCCCGGCACCCCGGTACGGGCTCACCGGGACCCGGTTCGTGTAGGCGACCTCGAACTCGACATGGTAGTTCCGCAGGCGGTAGGGGCCGGGGAGCTGGGTCGAGGTGATGAGCGGGACGACGATGCCGTAGGGCGTGTAGGCGCCGGTGTCGTGCAGGAACCGGTCGCGCAGCCCGAGGATCCGGCCCTCGCGGTCGATCGCCACCTCGACCTGGTGGAGTTGGCCGCGCTCCTGGTTCGCGGCGAGCAAATGTTCGCGGCGGTCCTCCGTCCACTTCACCGGGCGGCCCAGGCGGATGGCGGCGAGTGGGACCAGGATCTCCTCCGCGTAGAAGAGCATGACCTTGGTCCCAAAGCCGCCGCCGACGTCGGGCGCGATCACGTCGACGTTGAACTCCGGGAGTCCGAAGATGCGCGCCAGCCCGTTCTTGATCGGCAAGGGGGCCTGGGTCGAGCTCCACACCCGGAGCGACCGCCCGCGCGGGTCGTACTCGGCGACGACGCCCCGCGTCTCGATGGGGCTCCCGCAGCTCCGCTCGATCCACAGGCGCTCTCGCAGCACCCGCGCCGCGTCGCGGAACGCGCTCTCGGGGTCGCCCACGCTCTGGACCACCCGGGCCGCCCGGTTGGCGGGAACATCCTCGTGGACGCGTGGAGCCGCGGGATCCAGCGCGCGCTCGAGGTCGGTGACGGCCGGCGACGGCTCGTACACGGCGTCGATCAGCTCGACGGCGTCCTCGGCGACGTAGCGGTCCTCGGCGACCACGAAGGCGACCAGCTCACCGACGTAGCGGACGCGATCGATGGCCAGGGGCCGCTGGGTGCGTGGATGCGTGAGCACCGGGTGCGGGATCAGGAGCGGCCCGGGCTCGTTCAGCTCACCGAGGTCGGCTGCAGTCAGCACGAGCTGCACGCCGGGCACTGCCCGGGCCCGGGTGACGTCGATGCTGACGATGCGAGCGCTCGCGTGCGCGCTTCTGAGCGCGGCCGCGTGGAGGACGCCCCGCGGATTGACGTCGTCCACGAAGCAGCCGAGGCCCCGGAGCAGGCGCTCGTCTTCGTTGCGAGGGACCCGGGCACCGATCAGGCGGGTGGTCATCAGAGCGTCCGCCGGGCGGCGCGCGCCTCGACGAGCAGGACGCAGAGGACCACGATGGCCTGGAAGACGAACCCGGCGCTGGCCGGGAGCTTCACGCTCCGCTGGAGCGAGTCGGCGCCGACCATCAGGACGGCGACCGCGGCCGAGGCGATCCCGACGCCGAGCGGGCGGTTCTTGCCGAGAACCGAGATCAGGATGGCCATGGCCCCGTAGCCCGGGGTGAGGCCCAGGATGAGGCGGTTGTGGTAGCCGGAGACCTCGATCGCCCCCGCCAGGCCGCCGAGGGCGCCGCTCAGCGTCAGCGTCATGAGCGTGATCCGCGGAATGCTGATCCCGCCGGTGCGGGCCGCCCGGGGATTGGCGCCGACGGCGCGGATCTCGTAGCCCAGGACGGTCCGCGTCAGCAGGCGCGCGATGAGGACGCTGACGCCGAGCGCGATCAGGATGCCGGTGTGCGCGCCCGCCTGCGGCAGCAGCATCGGCAGGTTCGCCGCCGCCGGGATCGGCAGCGTGATGGCCTCGCCGCTGGTAGCGTCGTTCCAGGGGCCCGTGCTCAGGTACTCCGTGAGGTAGTAGGCGACGAAGTTCAGCATCACGGTCACGAAGATCTCGTTGACGCCCCAGCGGGCGCGGAGGACGCCGGGAACGGCGCCGAAGATCGCGCCGCCGAGGACACCCGCCGCCAGCACCGTCGGCACCAGGACGGGGGCCGAGAGGTTCAGGGCGGCCAGGGCGAACGCGACCGCGGTGGTGAGGATGGCGCCGGCGTAGATCTGGCCGTCGACGCCGATGTTGACGAAGCCGCCGCGCAGGCCGAGCATGACGGCGATGCTGCCGAGCAGGAGCGGCGAGATCTTGTTGAGCGTCTGGGCGATCCCGCCCACGCTCCCCAGCGAGCTGGACAGGATCGTCCGGAAGGCCACCAGGACGTCGCCGCGCATGGCCACGATGAACAGCGCGCTCACCATCGCGGCGAGGCCGACCGCTCCGAGATAGATCAGCGCCTCGGCGAGGATGCGCCGCGCGATCGGCGCCGGAACCGCGGGCGGGCCCGGCATCAGGCGCCTCGCTCCACTCCCGTTCCGGCCATGAGAGCCCCGATCCCGTACGGATCGAAGTCCTTGCGTCCGAAATCCCCGACCAGGCATCCCCGGGACATGACGAGCATCCGGTCGCAGATCTGGAGCAGCTCGTCGAGGTCCTCCGAGATCAGGAGGACGGCCCCGCCCTTCTGGGCGAACGCCAGGAGCCTCCGGCGGACGAAGTCGGTGGCCCGCACGTCGAGGCCGCGGGTGGGATTCATGGCGACGAGGACCACGCCGCGCGTGAGCCGGGCCAGGGCCATGGCCCGGGCCACCAGGACCTTCTGGATGTTGCCGCCGGAGAGCGTGGCGGCCCGGGCGTCCTCGCTCCGGGCCAGGACCGCGTACTCGTCGATGGCCTGCCGCGCGAGCTCGCGCGCGATCCGCCGGTCGAAGATCGTTCGTCGGGCGAAGGCCCAGTGGTGGAGCCCGAGCACGAAATTCTCGGCAATCGAGAGGCCCGGGAGCAGCCCGTCCTCGATGCGGTCCTCGGGGATGTAGGCGAGCCCCGCCCCCAGCCGGTCGCGCACGGAGGCGCGGGTCACGTCCCGGCCGGCGACGGCGATCGTGCCCTGAGCATGGCGGCGGAGCCCGAGCAGGGCCTCCGCCAGCTCGCGCTGGCCATTGCCGGCCACGCCGGCCAGCCCTACCACTTCGCCGGAGGCGAGCGTGAAGCTGCACGCTTCCACGACGCGCGGGCGACGGTCGGCGGCCACGCAGAGCCCACGGACGTCGAGGGCGACCGGGCCGCCCCGGGTCGGGGGGCGATCTTCCGCGCCGACACCCGCCAGCCGCTGGCCGATCATGAGCTCGACGAGTCGGGACTCGTCGGCGGCGGTGCGGTCCAGCGTGCCGACCACGGCGCCGCCGCGCATCACCGTGATCCGATCGCAGTTGGCCAGGATCTCGCGGATCTTGTGCGTGATGAAGACGACGGTGACGCCCCGCTCGGCGAGCGTCCGGATCGTCGCGAAGAGGACGTCGACCTCCTGGGGCGTGAGCATCGTGGTGGGCTCGTCGAGGATCAGGACGTCCACGCCGCGGTAGAGGGCTTTGAGGATCTCCACCTTCTGCTGCACGCCGACCGCGAGGCGCTTGACCTCCCTGTCGAGATCGACGGCGAGGCCGAAGCGGCGCCCGACGTCCTCCACGGCCGCGCGGTGGCGCTCGGTCCGGAGCCAGAGCCGCGAGCCTTCGCGCCCGAGGAGGACGTTCTCGAGCGCGGTGAAGCTGTCGATCAGCTCGACGTGCTGGTGGACCATCCCGATCCGGTACCGGAGCGCGTCCTCCGGCGACCGGATCGCGGTCGGCGCTCCTTCGATCAGGATCTGATCGCGGTCGGCGCTCCTTCGATCAGGATCTGGCCACGGTCGGCGCGATAGAGG